>NZ_JBSFLI010000036.1:0-73991 GCF_053598955.1 Streptomyces sp. NPDC001056
CCGGAGATGGCGCAGTTCCATGATTGAGCAGCCTAGCCGCTCAATTCGATCCGATTCTCCGGTTGGACCGCGGGCCGCCGCCCGCGCCCCCATCGTCGTACCGCGTCGAGGGTCTAGCGGCCGCGCTGGCCGCCCTTCGGCAGGCGCGCCCCCTTGGGCATCGGGCCCTTCGGCACCGGCATGTTGCTCATCAGGTCGCCGAGCGCGCGCAGCCGGTCGTTGGTCGCGGTCACCTGGGGGCCGGTGAGCACACGCGGGAACTTCAGCATCGTGGTGCGCAGCTTCTTCAGCTCGACCTGGCCCTCGCCGCCGCCCACGATGATGTCGTGCACCGGCACGTCGGCGACGATGCGGTTCATCTTCTTCTTCTCGGCGGCCAGCAGGCTCTTGACCCGGTTCGGGTTGCCCTCGGCGACCAGTACGATGCCGGCCTTGCCGACCGCGCGGTGCACCACGTCCTGGCTGCGGTTCATCGCCACCGCGGGGGTGGTGGTCCAGCCCCGGCCGACGTTGTCCAGCACCGCCGCCGCGGCGCCCGGCTGGCCCTCCATCTGGCCGAAGGCGGCCCGCTCGGCCCGGCGGCCGAACACGACCGCCGTCGCCAGCAGGCCGACCAGCAGGCCGAAGATGCCCAGGTACACCGGGTGGCCCACCAAGAAGCCGATCACGAGGAACACCGCGAGCGTGCCGAGGCCGACGGCCGCGAGCACAAGGCCGATCTTGGTGTCGACCTTGCGGGTCATCCGGTACGTGAGGGCGATCTGCTTCAGTCGCCCGGCATTCGCGGCGTCCGCCGCGGTTTCCTTCCTCGCCATGCCACGAAGTCTACGTGGCCCCGGGAGCGCGGACGACGGCAGTGCCCGCGGGGGAGGGGACGTACGGGACGTGGCTCACCGGCGGTCCGCGGACCGCTCCAGGAAGTGCTGCGCCTCGACCCGGTCCCTGGCCCGGCGGCGGTCCTCCAGGACGGAGGTCCAGGCGTTGCGGCGGGCGGTGCGCTGCCCGCCGCTCATCAGCAGTGACTCGACGGCGCGGAGGGCGTCGGTGAGGGAGGGGATCGCGGTGGCGCGTACCAGCGGGGCCTGCATGGTCGGGATACCCCCTGCGAGCGGGTGGTGTACGGGGCGTGATACCAGGGTCACTGATCGGTGTTACCAGGGCGTGTCCGACCGGTCAAACACCCATGAAGCCTTGATGCGGGGCCCGCGAACGCCGACGCGGCCCTGTCGGTGGTCCTCATCAGGGAGGACGGTCAGGACCGCGTCGAACCGGTCGCTACTGGCCGGTAATTACTTGTGCGCGAATTCACACGCCCTGAAGCGGGCGCGTGCTCACACCGCCTGGCCGGCGACGTAGCTGCCGCGCTTCTCGACGGCCATCCGGTACAGGCGCCCGGCGCGGTACGAGGAGCGCACCAGCGGGCCGGACATCACGCCCGAGAAGCCGATCTGCTCGGCCTCCTCCTTCAGCTCCACGAACTCCTGCGGCTTCACCCAGCGCTCGACGGGGTGGTGGCGGACGGAGGGGCGCAGGTACTGGGTGATGGTGACGAGTTCGCAGCCGGCCTCGTGCAGCTGCCTCAGCGCCTCGCCGACCTCCTCGCGGGTCTCGCCCATGCCGAGGATCAGGTTGGACTTGGTGACCAGGCCGAAGTCGCGGGCCTCGGTGATGACCTTCAGGGAGCGCTCGTAGCGGAAGCCGGGGCGGATCCGCTTGAAGATGCGGGGCACGGTCTCGACGTTGTGCGCGAAGACCTCGGGGCGGGACTCGAAGACCTCGGCCAGCTGCTCGGGTACCGCGTTGAAGTCGGGGGCGAGCAGCTCGACCTTGGTGCGGCCGCCCGCGCGCTCCGCGGTCTGCTGGTGGATCTGGCGCACGGTCTCGGCGTACAGCCAGGCGCCGCCGTCCGCCAGGTCGTCGCGGGCCACACCGGTGATGGTGGCGTAGTTGAGGTCCATCGTGACCACGGACTCGCCGACGCGGCGGGGCTCGTCGCGGTCCAGGGCCTCGGGCTTGCCCGTGTCGATCTGGCAGAAGTCGCAGCGGCGGGTGCACTGGTCGCCGCCGATGAGGAAGGTGGCCTCGCGGTCCTCCCAGCACTCGTAGATGTTCGGGCAGCCGGCTTCCTGGCAGACCGTGTGCAGACCCTCGCTCTTCACGAGGTTCTGCATCTTGGTGTACTCGGGGCCCATTTTCGCCCGGGTCTTGATCCACTCGGGCTTGCGCTCGATGGGGGTCTGGCTGTTGCGGACCTCCAGGCGCAGCAATTTGCGTCCGTCGGGTGCGACTGCGGACACGACCGGCTCCCTAAGCTTTGATTCTTCGGCGTCCCCCAGGGTACGCCCGTGTTCTGCACGCCCTGGCGACGAGACCGACCTCATGACCGCAGGGCGCATTCCTCTGCGGGGGGACGGTCAGGCCGTCGCCTTCTCGATCGGCCTCGGGCGCAGGTCGGCGTTCTCCAGGACCTCGCGCAGGTGCTTCTCGGCGACCGGCAGGACCTCCTCCATCGTGACGTCCCGGCCCAGCTCCTCGGCCAGGGAGGCCACGCCCGCGTCGCGGATGCCGCAGGGGATGATGCGGTCGAACCACTTCATGTCGGGGCAGATGTTGAACGAGAAGCCGTGCATCGTGACGCCCTTGGCGACGCGGATGCCGATCTGGGCGATCTTGCGGTCCTCCCGGCGCTGGCCGGCGTTGGAGGGGGCGTACTCGGGGCCGTTGAGCCGGGGGTCGAACTCCTCGTCGGTCAGCCGGGGGTCGAAGTCGAGGGAGAGGCCCCCGAGGGAGGGCCGCTGCTCGACGGGGTCGCCGAGCACCCAGACCCCGCTGCGCCCCTCGACCCGGGTGGTCTCCAGGCCGAACTCCGCGCACGTGCGGATCAGGGCCTCTTCGAGGCGTCGCACGTGTGCCACCACGTCCACCGGGCGCGGGAGCTTCTGGATCGGGTAGCCGACCAGCTGGCCCGGACCGTGCCAGGTGATCTTCCCGCCGCGGTCCACGTCGATCACCGGCGTGCCGTCCAGCGGCCGCTCGCTGTCCTCCGTGCGCCGGCCCGCGGTGAACACCGGGGGGTGCTCCAGGAGCAGCACGGTGTCCGGGATCTCGTCGGCGAACCGGGCGGCGTGCACCCGGCGCTGCTCGTCCCAGGCCTCCTGGTAGTCGACGGCATCCGCGCCGAAACCCATACGGACGAACCGCAACTCACTCACGGCAAGCGCCTCCCTCGCGATGTCAGGCACGTAACGCGCCCACGCCACTGTACGTCCGTCCGCGACACGTCAGCCCTGCGGGCAATCCTCACACGATCGGATGAATGAAAGCTGAAGTATCCGAGCAGGTGCTCACTCTCCGCTACATTCGCGCCGTTCATGAGGCCAAAAGGGCTGCTCACAGGCAATCCCGGCACGTAACGAGGCCCGGAGGCAGGAGACCGCACCACAGATGACGGACCGACCCGCGCAGCGCACCCCCAACCGCCAGCTCGCCGCGCTCATCGCAGAGGCGGGGTTCTCCAACGCGGGTCTGGCCCGGCGCGTCGACCAGCTCGGCCTCGAACACGGGCTGGATCTCAGATACGACAAGACCTCCGTCACCCGCTGGCTGCGCGGTCAGCAGCCGAGGGGTACGACGCCCGCGCTGATCGCCGAGGTGTTCACCCGCCGGCTCGGGCGCCGGCTCTCGGCCCAGGATCTCGGCCTCGACGCGTGTGCGCCGGTGTACGCCGGGCTGGAGTTCGCGGCCACGCCGGAGGAGGCCGTGGACATCGTCAGCGGGCTGTGGCGCAAGGACTCCGGCAGCCATGCCGAGCTGCGCAAGATCGCGTTCACCCCGGCGGGGCTCGTCGTGCCCAGCCGGGACTGGCTGATCGGCAAGCCCGACGACCGGGTCGCGAGGGAACCGGCGCCCCGGGTGCCCGCGCAGGGCCGCCCCGGCGTGCCGCGGACGCCGGCCGGGCGGCCACGGGTGCGCGGAGCCCTGGAGCGCGCCCCCGGGCACCGGGTCGGCGGGGGCGACATCGCCGCGCTGCGTTCGGTCGGCGAACTGTTCCGCACCCTCGACGACCGGTTCGGCGGCGGGCACGCGCGGCAGGCGCTGGTGCGGTATCTGGAGCACGAGTGCGAGCCGATGCTGCGGGGGAGTTACGACGAGCAGACCGGGCGCCGGCTGTTCTCGGCCGCCGCGGATCTGACCCGGCTCGCGGGGTGGACGTCGTACGACATCGCCGCGCACGGGCTCGCCCAGCGGTACTTCGTGCAGGCGCTGCGGCTCGCGCAGGCGGCGGGGGACCGGCCGTACGGCTCCTTCGTGCTGATCACCATGAGCCGGCAGGCCGTGTATCTCGGGCACGGCAGGGAGGCGGTGCAGCTCGCGCGGGTCGCCCAGCAGGGGATCGGCACCGGGGGGCCGCCGGCCGTGCAGTCGCTGCTGAACGCCGCGGAGGCGCGGGCGCACGCGGTGCTGGGGGAGGCGCGGGCGTGCACCGCGGCGCTGGTGCGGGCCGAGCGGGCGCTGGAGGCGGCGCGGCCGGGGGACGAAGTGCCGTACTGGGCCCGGTTCTTCGACGAGGCGCAGCTCGCGGACGAGCTGGGGCACTGCCACCGGGACCTCCAGCAGTTCCGCGCGGCCGCCCAGCACGCGGAACGTTCCCTCCAGCTGCGCGCCCCCGCGTACGCCCGCAGCCGCCTGTTCTGCCGGGTCGTCCTCGCCACGGCCCGCCTCGGCCTCGGCGAACTCGACCAGGCCTGCGCGCTGGCCACCGAAGCCGCGGTTCAGGCCGCGGACATGCGCAGCGCCCGAGCCCTTGAGTACATCCGCGACTTCGAACGCCGCCTGGAGCCCTACAGGGACGCCGCCCCGGCCAGGACGTACCACGAGAAGACCGCGGCCCTGGGCTGACACCGGCCCGGCCGAGCCGGGCCGAGGAGCGGCCGTGGACCGGGCCGGGGTCCTCGGGCCCCCACCGGGCCCGAGGACCCCGGCTCAGGCCGCCTTCGGCAGCGTCGGGGCCGGGTCCGCGTGGTGCAGGGACCCGGTGGCGCCCAGGTCCGTCAGGATGGCGCGGGTGGCGCGGCGGGCCGAGTGGAGGGCGCCCTGGACGGTGCTGGTGGCGCGGTGGTCGCCGCAGACGTAGAGGCCGGCGAGGAGGCGGACCGGGCGGCGGAGGTCGTGCGGGGGGCGCATGACCGGGACCGCCTCCGGGGTGTGGTGCACGGCCAGCGTCTCCCAGCGGCGCGTGGAGGTGCCGTAGAGGCGGGAGAGGTGGATGCGGACCGCGGTGTCCACGCCCTCGGGCGGGGTGCCGAGGACCGTCGAGGAGATCAGTACGCGTCCGGCGGGCGCCCGGCTCGGGTCCACGTTGCTGAGCACCGACGTGTGCGCCACCGGCCCGCCCCGGTCCGCGTCCAGCAGCAGCGACGCGCCGGTGGAGAACGCCGCCGCCGGTTCGTCCGTCGTGTGGTGGACCACCGTCACCGGATGGAACCCCGGCACCCTGAGCCCCGGCAGCAGCTCCGCCGCCGAGCGCGCGTCGGTCGCCAGCAGCACCGCACGGCAGCGGATCTCCCCGTGCTCCGCGGTGGTCACCGACGTCGTGGAGACCGACGTGGCCCGCACCCCGGTGTGCACCGTCCCCGGCGGCAGCGCCCGCGCCAGCAGCTCCGGCAGTACGTCCGCGCCCCCCTCCGGCACGCACAGCCGCCCGCCCGCGAACGCCCGCAGCGCCAGGTCGGCGCACCGGCTGGACGTCGTCAGCTCCGGGTCGCACAGCAACGCCGCGAGCAGCGGGCGCAGGAACCCCTCCACCGTGCGGGCCGGCACCCCCCGGGCCGCGAGGGCCTGCGCGGCGGGCAGCTCCGGGCGGGCGAGGAGCCGTTCGACCGGCATCGAGGCGATCCGGTTCAGCGCCGCGCCCAGCCGCGCCTGGTCCATCGCGCCGCCCACCGGCGCGCCCCCCCTGCCGGGCGGTGCCGCCGCGCCCTTGGGGGCGCTCGCCAGGGCGCGCACCGCATGGAGTGCGCCCCTTGCGCTTCCTCCACCCGCCGGCGCGCCGGCCCGGTGGCTGCGCCCGTCGCGGTGCAGCAGCACGCCCGGCGCGAAGGGCCGCAGGACCAGGGCGTCCAGCCCCGGCGTGAACCGGAGCTCGGGATACGACGTGGACAGCAGCTGCCCGATCCGGTCGAGCCGGAAGCCGTCGACTTTCTCCGTCGCCATGCGGCCACCCACATACGAGGCGGCCTCCAGGACTGCGGTCGTTACTCCTGCGCTGGTGAGCCGGTGGGCTGCCGAGAGACCGGCGATTCCGGCTCCCACGATGACGACGTCCACCTGGTACGCGGGCTCAAGCACGAGGCCCTCCTGTGGTTGCGCGGCCGACGGAGACGTGGTGCCCCCGACCGGCTTCAGGGATACCCGAGTTCGCGTCGAGTATCAGCGCCGTGATCGGTCGTAAGGAGTCGCGCATCGGCAGGGCACGGTCGCATGGAGGTCGCATACGGTCACATCCGTTCCGTGCGCCGCAGAATGCCCTTGCGCGCCACCACGAAGCGCCCGCGCGCGCCCCAGCACCCGACACCCGACAGCGCCCCGCCCCCGCCACGGCCCCCGCCTCCGGTCCCCGGCTCCGGTCCCCGGCCCCGTGCTCCTGGCCCCCGGTCTCCGGCTCCCAGCTCGCGGCCTCCGGCCTCCGGTCTCCTGCCCCGGCTCCCAGCCCTCCGCGTCCGGCTCCCGGTCTCCTGCCCCCGGCTTCCGGCCTCCGCCCTCCGGGTGCCCGGCTCCTGGCCCCCGGTTCCCGGTCTCCGGCTTCGGCCTCCGGCTCCCGGTCCTCGGTCCCCGGCTCCCAGCCTCCGGCTCCCCGGCGCCCTCGCGTCCGCTCCCCGCCGTCCGGCCCTCCCGCGTCCGCATCCCCGGGCCTCCGGCCTCCGTGTCCGGCATGCACCCGTGCCCGCCACCTCGCACCGCACGGGAAAACCCGTATCCCCGGGCCTCCGTCCCCGGCGTCCGCATCCCCGGGCCTCCGGCCTCCGTGTCCGGCATGCACCCGTGCCCGCCACCTCGCACAGCACGGGAAAACCCGTATCCCCGGGCCTCTGCCCCCGGCGTCCGCATCCCCGGGCCTCCGGTCTCCGGCCCCCGTGTCCGGCATGCACCCGTGCCCGCCACCTCGCACCGCACGGGAAAACCCGTATCCCCGGGCCTCTGCCCCCGGCGTCCGCATCCCGGGCCTCCGGTCTCCGGCCCCCGTGTCCGGCAGGCACCCATGCCCGCCACCCCCCGCACCGCACGGGAAAACCCGTGGGCCGTCCGTACCGCCCCGCTTAGGGTGATCCGCATGTCCGAGCCGCGCATACGCCCCGCCACGCCCGCCGACGAGGAGCCCCTCGCCCACCTGGACCGGACCACCTGGTCCACCCTGCACGCGGTGACGCCACGTCCCGAGCCGCCGTACCCGCCGCTCTTCGACGAGCGCCACCTCCCCCACGACTTCCTCGTCGCCGAGCTGGACGGGCGCGTCGCCGGCTACGTCCGCCTCGCCCAGATGATCCCGCTCCCCGCCCACGCGCACGTCCTCACCATCCAGGGCTTCGTGGTCGCCGAGGAGGCCCGCGGCCGGGGTCTCGGGCGGGCGCTGATCCGGGCCGCCGTCGCCGAGGCCCGCGCGCGCGGCGCCCGGCGCCTCACCCTGCGCGTGCTCGGCCACAACACCCCGGCCAGGAAGCTCTACGAGGCCGAGGGCTTCGCCGTGGAGGGCGTCCTGCCCGGGGAGTTCCTCCTCGACGGCGCCTACGTCGACGACGTCTGCATGGGCCGCACCCTGTGACACCCGAGACCCGGCGCCCCTGATCCGCGTCAGCCCACCAGCACGCCCGTGTCCACCGCCGCCGTCGCCGTGGCCGCCCGCCGGGCGTCCTGCGCCACCTCGGCCGCCGTCAGCACGTACCCCGTCTCGGCGTCCGAGGTGGAGCGGGCGAACACCATCCCGAAGACCCGGCCGTCCGTCGTCAGCAGCGGCCCGCCGGAGTTGCCCGGACGGACCGTGGAGCGGATCGAGTAGATCTCCCGGGTGACCGCGCCGTCGTTGTAGATGTTCTGTCCCGTCGCCCGCACCAGGTTGCCCACGGTGGCCGCCTGGAGATTCAGGCTGCCGTCCTGCGGATAACCCGCCACCACCGCCGAGTCCCCGCGCGAGGCCCCCGTGTCGAAGCGCAGCACCGGCGCGTCGAGCCCCGGCACGTACAGCACCGCCACGTCCCGGTCGGGGTCGAAGAGCACCACCCGCGCCGGGTACACCGGACCGACCCCGCCCACTCGCACGGACGGCCGGGCGATGCCCGCCACCACGTGCGCGTTGGTCATCACCCGCCCCGGCGCGAAGACGAACCCGCTGCCCTCCCGGCCCTCGCTGCCCGAGACGCCCTCGATCTTGACCGTGCTCGCCTTCGCGGCGTTCGTCGCGGCCGCCGTGACGCTGTCGCCGGTGGGGCGCGGCACCTGGGCCGTCGACTCGTTCTCGAACGGGTTGAAGACCTGCGGGAACCCCGCGTCCGTCAGCGCCGAGGTGGCCCGCGAGAACCACGCGGGCGTGGTGTCCGGCATCGTCCGCTGCACCGCGCCGAGCAGCGAGGAGTCCCGGATCGCCGTGGTCAGCGCGGGAGAGGGGGCCGCGCTGAGCACGCTCGCCGCCACCCAGGCCACGATCAGCACCGCGACCGCGTTGGCCGCCGCGCCCCCGATGCCGTCCACCACCCGCAGCGGGCCCCGGTCCAGGCCACCGCGCAGCCGCAGCGCGAGCCGGCCCGCCAGCTCATGGCCCACGGCGGCGGGCACCAGCACCGTCAGCACCGCGAGCACCGTCGCCGTCGCCGTACCCCGCGCCACCTGGCCGGTCACCCAGGGCAGCGCCCACACGCCGACGACCGCGCCACCGACGAACCCCGCCAGCGAGACACACCCGGCCACCAGGCCGCGCCGGTAGCCGGACGCCGCGTACAGGAGGACCACCAGCACCAGCAGCAGGTCGAGCAGGTCCACGGAGCCGCCTTTCTCTCGGACCCCTCACGCGGACGGTCGGGCCCGCGGAACGGTCGCAGGTACATGATCGGGCGCCGACGGCGAACCGGCCACGTGTGCCTGTACCCGCAGAAACGTCCCGGACCGGGACGATGGTTCCGCCAGGTGGCACAGCGCACATCGCGGGCAGGGGTGATCGGCCCGAGGGTGGGACCATGTCCGTCGTCCGAAGAGCCGGGGGGATACGCGGGTCGCTCACCGCATGGCTGTCACGGCTGCCGCGACCGCCGCGGCCGGCGCCGCCGCGCCCTGCCCGGCGACCGCCGCGCCCCGCCCGGCGACCGCCGCGGCCGTCGCGTCTCCCCGGTCCGCTGCTCGTGCTGCTGGGCTTCCTGCCCGGTCTGATGGCCGTCCTCGTGCTCGCCCTGTACACGCGCGCCGTGGAGCGCCCCGCGCGGCTCCCGGGCGACCGGCCCGCCGCTCTCGACCTGCGCTCCGCCCCGCCGGGCACCGGGAGCACCCACCTCGCGAGCCGCCCGCTGATCGTGCCGCGCTCCGCCTGGCTGTACGGCGCCGCCCGGCACATCCAGCCGCCGCCGCGCTACGACGACAGGGTGGTCGCGGTCTTCGTGCACCACACCGACTCGCCCAACGCCTACCGGTGCGCCGACACCCCCGAGATCATCCGCCGCCTCTACGCCGGCCAGACCGGCGTCCGGCAGTGGGACGACATCGGCTACAACTTCCTCGTCGACCGCTGCGGCACGATCTACGAGGGCCGGGCGGGCGGCGTCGACCGGGCCGTCATGGGCGCCCACGCGCAGGGCTTCAACCACCGCACCGCCGGGATCGCCGCCATCGGCACCTTCACGGCGGGCGTGCCGGTGCCCCGCGCCATGACCGACGCCATCGCGGCCCTCGCGGCCTGGAAACTGGGTCTGTCCGACATCGATCCGCGCGCACGCGTGCGGCTGGTCTCCAGCAACGGGCACAGCCGCTTCCGCGCGGGGACCACCGTCACGCTGCCCGCCGTGGCAGGTCACAACGACGGCTTCATGACCAGCTGTCCCGGCGCCGCGCTGACCGCCCGGCTGCCCGACATCAGGGAGACGGCCGCCCGTCTCCAGGGCCGTCCCGCGTCCACCGCGACACCGCGCGCCACCGCCCCCACCGCCGCCCGTCCGGTGACCGCTGCGACGGCCGCCCCGACGGCCGCTCAGCCCTTGAAGCGTTCCCAGAGCCGGGGATAGAGCTGCGCGAGAAGCGCCTCGTCCTCGAAGTCGACCGGGGTGCCCGCCGGTTCCGCGGGCGCGGGCGGGATGCCGAGGTCGGCCGCCACGGTGCCGGTGAGCTGCTCGTACGCCTCGTCGGCCGCGTACCCCAGCTCCTCGCCGTCGCCGTCGACCTCCTCGTCGAAGTCGCCCAGCAGCCCCGCCAGCGCGTCCGGATCGTGCAGGGCGCCCTCGAACACCTCCCGGCCCTGGCCGATCAGCCAGCACCGGAAGAAGTCGAACGCGTCGTCGCTGGCCCCGTCCAGGAGCACCCAGGCGGCGCCCCACAGGTCCCAGCGGTAGGCGCGGTTGTAGCGGGCCTCGAAGTGACGGGCGAAGTCCAGGACGCGCTCCGGGTCCAGCTGGGCGAGCCGGTCCACCAGCAGCTCGGCCTGGTCCTCGGGATCGCCCCCGGCGGCCTCGCGTGTGGTGTCGACCAGTTCCCAGAACTCCGTCTCGTCCATCACCGCTCCAGCATCGGGCCTCGGCCGGTGGGGCGCACGCGGGAGTACGGCGGCCGCGTCACGCCTCCTCGTACAGCGCCGCCAGCCGCGCCGCGTCCCGGACGAACCGCGCGCGCAGGCTCGCCGGAGCCAGCACCTCGACCTCGGGCCCGAGCCCGGTCAGCTGGGCGTACGCGACCTCCTCCGACTCCACCGGCAGCGTCACCGTCACCCACCCCGCCCCGTCCGGCTCCCCGGCACCGGCCAGCCCCTCCCGGGCCGACGGCTGCTCGACGGCGTCCGCCAGCCTGCGCACACCCTCGGGGGAGAGCCGTACGACGGCCTCGGCGCGCAGGATCGAGCGCGCGAACCGCTCGGCCTGCGCGGCCCAGTGGCCGGGCAGGTCGAAGTCCTCGTCGCGGTGGAAGCGGGTGTCCCGGGCGACGACGGAGGTGAACCGGTCGATGCGGTAGGTGCGGAAGGCCCCCGGGTCCGGCACCCGGGCGCACAGGTACCAGGCGCCCGCCTTCAGCACGAGGCCGTACGGCTCCAGGAGCCGCTCCACCTCGCCGTCGCCGCGCCGGTAGCGGGCGGTGACGCACCGGTCGTCCCACACCGCCTCGGCGATCGCGGGCAGCAGCGCGGGGGTCTGCGGCGCGCGGAACCAGCCGGGCGCGTCCAGGTGGAAGCGCTGGGCCGCGGCGCGGGGCGCGTCCCGGAGGGAGGGCGTCAGCGCCGCCGCCACCTTCAGCCGCGCCGCCGACGCCGCGTCCGCGAGCCCCATCTCCCGCAGCGCCCCCGGCACCCCGCTGAGGAACAGCGCCTCCGCCTCGCTCCGGTCCAGCCCCGTCAGCCGCGTCCGGTACCCGCCGACCAGCCGGTAACCGCCCGCCCGTCCCCGGTCCGCGTACACCGGCACGCCCGCCTCCGACAGCGCCTGCGCGTCCCGGGTCACCGTCCGCTCCGACACCTCCAGCTCCCGCGCCAGCTCGCCGGCGGTCATGCAGGACCGCGCCTGGAGCAGGAGGACCATCTTGATGAGGCGGGAGGCGCGCATGCTCCCCATCATGCCGTCGGGCACCGACGAAGAAGGGGTACGGCGAGCAGCCGTACCCCTTCTTCGTGGAACCTCGGGACCTACAGCCCGTACTTCTCCCGGGCCTCCTTCACCGACGTCGCCTTCACCTCGCCGCGCCTGGCCAGCTGGGCCAGGGCGGCGACCACGATGGACTCGGCGTCGACGCCGAAGTGGCGGCGGGCGGCGGGACGGGTGTCGGAGATACCGAAGCCGTCGGTGCCGAGGGAGGACCAGTCCTGGTCGACCCACTGGGCGATCTGGTCCGGGACCTGGCGCATGTAGTCGGAGACCGCGAGCACCGGGCCCTCGGCGCCCTGGAGCGCCTGGCGGACGTACGGCACCCGCTCCTCGCCGCGCAGGAGGGCCGCGTCGGCCTCCATCGCGTCACGGCGCAGCTCGGACCAGGACGTCGCCGACCACACGTCGGCCGCGACACCCCACTCCTCGGCGAGCAGCCTCTGTGCCTGGAGCGTCCAGTGGATCGCCGTACCGGAACCCAGCAGCTGGACGCGCGGGGCGTTCGCCGGGACCGTCACGCCCGCGGACTCCGCGGTGTTGAAGCGGTACAGGCCCTTGACGATGCCCTCGTCGACACCGGCGACAGCGGGCTTCGCCGGCTGCGGCAGCGGCTCGTTGTAGACGGTGAGGTAGTAGAAGACGTTCTGGTCCTCGCCCGGCCTGGCCTCGCCGTACATCCGGCGCAGACCCTCACGGACGATCACCGCGATCTCGTACGCGAACGCGGGGTCGTACGACAGCGCCGCCGGGTTGGTCGCGGCGATCACCGGCGAGTGGCCGTCGGCGTGCTGCAGGCCCTCGCCCGTCAGCGTCGTGCGGCCGGCCGTCGCGCCCACGAGGAAGCCGCGGCCGAGCTGGTCGCCGAGCTGCCACATCTGGTCGGCCGTGCGCTGCCAGCCGAACATCGAGTAGAAGATGTAGAACGGGATCATCGCCTCGCCGTGCGTCGCGTACGCGGTGGACGCGGCGATGAAGTCGGCCATCGAACCGGCCTCGGTGATCCCCTCGTTGAGGATCTGGCCGTTCTTGGCCTCCTTGTAGTACATCAGCTGGTCGCGGTCGACCGGCTCGTACGTCTGGCCCTTGGGGGAGTAGATCCCGAGGGACGGGAAGAGCGACTCCATACCGAAGGTGCGCGCCTCGTCCGGCACGATCGGCACCCAGCGCCTGCCCGTCTCCTTGTCGCGGACCAGGTCCTTGACGAGGCGGACGAACGCCATCGTGGTGGCCACGTTCTGCGAGCCGGAGCCCTTGTCGAAGGAAGTGAACGCCTTCTCGGCCGGGGCGGGCAGCGGGGCCAGCGGGTGCGTACGACGGGCCGGGGCGAGACCGCCGAGGGCCGCGCGGCGCTCCTGGAGGTAGCGGACCTCGGGGGAGTCGGCGCCCGGGTGGCCGTAGGGCACCACGCCGTCGGCGAAGTCGCTGTCCTTGATCGGCAGGCCGAGCAGGTCCCGCATCGTCTTGAACTCGTCCACCGTCAGCTTCTTCATCTGGTGGTTGGCGTTCTTCGACGCGAAGCCGTCGCCCAGGGTGTGGCCCTTGACCGTCTGGGCCAGGATCACGGTCGGCGCGCCCTTGTGCTCGACGGCCGCCTTGTACGCGGCGTAGACCTTGCGGGCCTCGTGACCACCGCGCGAGAGGTGGAAGCACTCCAGGATCTTGTCGTCGGAGAGCAGCTTCGCCATCTCCGCCAGCGCCGGGTCGGCGCCGAAGAAGTCCTGGCGGATGTAGGCGGCGTCGCGGGTCTGGTACGTCTGGACCTGCGCGTCCGGCACCTGGCGCAGCCGGCGGACCAGCGCGCCCGTGGTGTCGAGCGCGAACAGCTCGTCCCAGGCGGTGCCCCACAGCGTCTTGACGACGTTCCAGCCGGCGCCGCGGAACTGGGCCTCCAGCTCCTGCACGATCTTGAAGTTGGCGCGGACCGGGCCGTCCAGGCGCTGGAGGTTGCAGTTGATGACGAAGGTGAGGTTGTCCAGCTCCTCACGGGCGGCGAGCGCGAGGGCCGCCGTCGACTCCGGCTCGTCCATCTCGCCGTCGCCGAGGAACGCCCACACGTGCGAGGACGAGACGTCCTTGATGCCGCGGTTGGTGAGGTAGCGGTTGAAGCGCGCCTGGTAGATCGCCGACAGCGGGCCGAGGCCCATGGAGACGGTCGGGAACTCCCAGAGCCAGGGCAGCCGGCGCGGGTGCGGGTACGACGGCAGGCCGTTGCCGCCGGCCTCCTGGCGGAAGTTGTCCAGCTGGGCCTCGTTCAGGCGGCCGTCCAGGAAGGCGCGGGCGTAGATGCCGGGGGAGGCGTGGCCCTGGATGTACAGCTGGTCGCCGGAGCCGTCACCCTCCTTGCCCTTGAAGAAGTGGTTGAAGCCGGTCTCGTAGAGCCAGGCGGCGGAGGCGAAGGTGGCGATGTGGCCGCCCACGCCGTGCTTGCTGCCCCGGGTCACCATCGCGGCCGCGTTCCAGCGGTTCCAGGCGGTGATCCGGTCCTCCATCTCCGGGTCGCCGGGCATGCCCGGCTCGGCGGAGGTGGGGATGGTGTTGACGTAGTCCGTCTCCAGCAGCTTCGGCAGCGCGATGCCGCCCTCCGCGGCGCGCTCCAGCGTGCGCCGCATCAGGTACGCGGCGCGATGCGGGCCTGCCTCCCTGGCCACGGCGTCCAGGGAGGCCCGCCACTCGGCGGTCTCCTCGGGGTCGCGGTCCGGGAGCTGGTCGAGCTCGCTCGGCTGGATGGCGTGGGGGTCGGTCATGTCGCCGCCTTCCTCAGTCGAAGGGGGTTCCCTCATCGGTAAGGGTTCGGGGGTGCCCTTGGTCTTTGGCAGGACAGGGCAGGGGGACTTCGGGTGGAAGTCCGTCGGCGACTGTAACCCCCTGATCGATGATCGATCAAAGGGTTGAGCGGTAAAACCTCTCGATTCCAAGAAAGTCGGCACCGGGTGCCTTGGGAGTGGGCACCCGGTGCCGTGTTTGATCAGGGATTTCCCAGGTGAGCGGGGGTGCGCTCGGGTGTGTCGGCCCCTCGGGGGCGCCGTGCGGGCGGCCCCCCCCGAGTCGTGCGCCGGCCACGCATCAGACGTGCGTCAGACGTGCATCAGAGGCGCATCGGAGGCGTCGGTCGGGCGTCAGGGGCGGCAGGCGCGCTTCAGGCCTGCGTCAGGCGTGCGTCAGGCGCGCGGGGCGCAACCCAGGACGTGGGCCTTCACCAGCTCCGCGATCCGCGGGTCCCGGCGCCTGAAGGCCTGCACCAGTTCCTCGTGCTCCTCGGCGTACGACTGCTGCACCGTGCCCAGCCAGCGGATCGACAGGGCGGTGAAGACCTCGATGCCGAGGCCCTCCCAGGTGTGCAGCAGCACGGAGTTGCCGGCGGCGCGCACGAGTTCGCGGTGGAAGCCGACGGTGTGCCGGACCTGGGCGGTGCCGTCGGCGGCGCGGTCGGCCTCGTACAGGGCCAGCACGTGGGGTTCCAGGGCCGAGCAGTCCGTGGAGAGGCGGTCGGCGGCCAGTTCGGCGGCGATGGCCTCCAGGCCGGCCCTGACGGGGTAGCTCTCCTCCAGATCGGCCGCGGTGAGGTTGCGGACCCGGACGCCCTTGTTCGGCGCGGACTCGATCAGCCGCAGCGACTCCAGCTCGCGCAGGGCCTCGCGCACGGGGGTCTGGCTGACCTCCAGCTCGGTGGCGATACGGCGCTCCACGATGCGCTCGCCCGGCTGCCAGCGCCCGCTGACGATTCCCTCCACGATGTGCTCGCGGATCTGTTCGCGCAGCGAGTGGACTACGGGCGCGGTCATGAGGGCTCCTCCCGGGGGCTGACATTTAGACAATACGGCGGGTTCGCTCCACGGGAGGGCGTGTGGGGGGCGCTTCAGTGCAGGTGAGACGAGGCTTACACGGGGTACGACGGCGCAAACGGGCGCCTATCGGCCCGGTTCGGTTGTTGCCGGGCGAGCACCGACCGCGCACGCAGGTCGCGCGCTGCGGCCCACGCACGCGCCGGAACGGACTCAAGCCCCCCTCGCGAGGGTGCCGGGCCCCGGGCCGGGAGCGACGCGCTCCGCCGTATGCGGGGGCGGGACGTCACCAGCGGCCGTCGCGGACCCGCGCATGGCGGCATCATCGCGGCATGGCGGCACCCCGCACCCGACGGACGGAGCCCCGCCCGGAGAAGGACTCCGGGCGGGGCTCCGCCGTGTCGCCGGTGGGGCGGTCGAGGCTTACAGGCCGAGCTCGACCTCGAACTCGCCCGCCTCCAGGATCGCCTTGACCGCCGTCAGGTAACGGGCCGCGTCGGCGCCGTCGACCAGGCGGTGGTCGTAGGAGAGGGTCAGGTAGGTCATGTCGCGGACGCCGATGACCGTGCCCTCCTCGGTCTCGATGACGGCCGGACGCTTGACCGTCGCACCGATGCCGAGGATCGCGACCTGGCCCGGCGGCACGATGATCGTGTCGAACAGGGCGCCGCGCGAACCGGTGTTGGAGATGGTGAAGGTCGCGCCGGACAGCTCGTCCGGGGTGATCTTGTTGGCACGGACCTTGCCCGCCAGCTCCGCCGTGGCCTTGGCGATGCCCGCGATGTTGAGGTCGCCGGCGTGCTTGATGACCGGGGTCATCAGGCCCTTCTCGGAGTCCACCGCGATGCCGATGTTCTCGGCGTCGAAGTAGGTGATCGTGCCCTCGGCCTCGTTGATCCTGGCGTTGATGACCGGGTGGGCCTTCAGCGCCTGCGCGGCGGCCTTGACGAAGAACGGCATCGGGGAGAGCTTGACGCCCTCACGGGCCGCGAAGGAGTCCTTCGCCTGGCCGCGCAGCCTCATCAGGCGCGTGACGTCGACCTCGACGACCGACGACAGCTGGGCCTGCTCGTGCAGCGCCTTGACCATGTTGTCGCCGATGACCTTGCGGATGCGGGTCATCTTGACGGTCTGGCCGCGCAGCGGGGAGACCTCCAGCGCCGGGGCCTTCTTGGCGGCCGGGGCGGCCGCGGCGGCCGGAGCCGGGGCGGCGGCGGGGGCCTTCGCGGCCTCGGCGGCGGCGATGACGTCCTGCTTGCGGATACGGCCGCCGACGCCCGTGCCCTTGACGGTGGCCAGGTCGACGCCGTTCTCGGCGGCGAGCTTGCGCACCAGCGGGGTCACGTACGCGCCCTCGTCCGTCGCCTGGGTGGCGGTCGGGGAGGTCGGCGCGGTGGCCGGGGTGACGGGAGCCGGGGCGGGCGCCGGAGCCGGAGCCGGGGCGGCGGCGACCGGGGCCGGGGCGGCGGCGACCGGAGCCGGGGCGGCGACCGGGGCAGCCGGGGCCGGGGCCGGGGCCGGAGCCGGGGCGGGTTCCGCGACCGGGGCCGGGGCCGGGGCGGCCGGGGCCGGGGCGGCGGCCGGGGCCGGAGCGGCGGCCGGGGCGGCCCCCGGGGCGCCGATGACGGCGAGCTTGGCGCCGACCTCGGCGGTCTCGTCCTCGCCGACCACGATCTCCAGCAGCACGCCGGAGGCGGGCGCCGGGATCTCGGTGTCGACCTTGTCCGTGGAGACTTCGAGCAGCGGCTCGTCGGCCTCGACGGAGTCGCCGACCGACTTCAGCCAGCGGGTGACGGTGCCCTCGGTGACGGACTCGCCGAGCGCGGGCAGGACCACGTCGGTGCCCTGGGCGCCACCGGCGGGGGCGGCGGCCGGAGCGGCCGGGGCGGCGGGGGCGGCCGGGGCGGCGGGGGCCTCGGCGACCGGCGCCGGGGCGGGCTCGGCCACCGGGGCCGGGGCCTCGGCGGCGGCGGGGGCCGGGGCGGCCGCGGGGGCGCCGGTGCCGTCGTCGATGACGGCCAGCTCGGCGCCGACCTCGACGGTCTCGTCCTCGGCGACCTTGATGGAGGCCAGCACGCCGGAGGCGGGCGAGGGGATCTCGGTGTCGACCTTGTCGGTCGAGACTTCGAGCAGCGGCTCGTCGGCCTCGACGCGCTCACCCTCGGCCTTCAGCCAGCGGGTGACGGTGCCCTCGGTGACGCTCTCGCCGAGCGCCGGAAGGGTTACGGAAACCGCCATGGTTTCGGTTGCTCCTTACGAATTGCGGAAGTCTGTGTCGTCGCGCCCGTGGACCGAGGGCTCAGTCGTGGGAGTGCAGCGGCTTGCCGGCCAGGGCCAGGTGGGCCTCGCCCATCGCCTCGTTCTGCGTCGGGTGGGCGTGGATGAGCTGGGCCACCTCGGCCGGCAGCGCCTCCCAGTTGTAGATCAGCTGGGCCTCGCCGACCTGCTCGCCCATGCGGTCGCCGACCATGTGGACGCCGACCACGGCACCGTCCTTCACCTGGACGAGCTTGATCTCGCCCGCGGTGTTCAGGATCTTGCTCTTGCCGTTGCCCGCCAGGTTGTACTTCAGAGCGACGACCTTGTCCGCGCCGTAGATCTCCTTGGCCTTGGCCTCGGTGATGCCGACGGAGGCGACCTCCGGGTGGCAGTACGTCACCCGCGGGACACCGTCGTAGTCGATCGGGACGACCTTCAGACCGGCCAGACGCTCCGCCACCAGGATGCCCTCGGCGAAGCCGACGTGCGCGAGCTGGAGGGTCGGGACCAGGTCGCCGACGGCGGAGATGGTCGGGACGTTGGTCCGCATGTACTCGTCGACCAGGACGTAGCCACGGTCCATGGCGACACCCTGCTCCTCGTAGCCGAGGCCCTGGGAGACCGGGCCGCGGCCGACGGCGACGAGGAGGATCTCGGCCTCGAACTCCTTGCCGTCGGCGAGGGTGACCTTGACGCCGTCCTGGGTGTACTCGGCCTTCTGGAAGAAGGTGCCGAGGTTGAACTTGATCCCGCGCTTGCGGAACGCGCGCTCCAGCAGCTTCGAGGAGTTCTCGTCCTCGACCGGGACGAGGTGCTTGAGGCCCTCGATCACGGTCACGTCGGAGCCGAAGGACTTCCACGCCGAGGCGAACTCGACGCCGATGACACCGCCGCCGAGGATGATCGCGGACTTGGGCACGCGGTCCAGGACGAGGGCGTGGTCGGAGGAGATGATCCGGTTGCCGTCGATCTCCAGGCCCGGCAGGGACTTCGGCACGGAGCCGGTCGCCAGCAGGACGTGGCGGCCCTGGACGCGCTGACCGTTCACATCGACGGAGGTGGGGGAGGACAGCCGGCCCTCGCCCTCGATGTACGTCACCTTGCGGGACGCGATCAGACCCTGCAGGCCCTTGTACAGGCCGGCGATCACGCCGTCCTTGTACTTGTGCACGGCCGGCACGTCGATGCCCTCGAAGGTGGCCTTGACGCCGAACTGCTCGCTCTCGCGGGCCTGGTCGGCGATCTCGCCCGCGTGCAGCAGGGCCTTGGTGGGGATGCAACCCCGGTGCAGGCAGGTGCCGCCGACCTTGTCCTTCTCGATCAGGGCGACGTCCAGACCCAGCTGCGCCCCGCGCAGGGCCGCGGCGTAACCACCGCTACCACCGCCGAGGATCACTAGGTCGAAAACGGTGCTGGCGTCGTTCGCCACGTCACGTCCTCCATGCATGTGCGCCTTGCGCCGATCTGCGATGACCGGCGGGCGGCTGGTGTCCGGCCGCTTGATGCTTCGGCCCTTCGGTGGGGGCCCTGTCCTGCCGGGCTCCATCTTTGCACTTGTTGGAGGCGGACGAGACGCCGGGATGGTGTGTGAGACGTCCCACTCCGGCACGCGAAAGGGGCGCGGAGAACTGCGCGAACAGCCCCCACGCCCCCGAAGCCGCACTACAGGCGGTACGGCCGAGCCGTCAGGCGGGCGTCAGCCCAGCTCACCCTCCGCGGTCAGCTCCGCGAGGCGGACCAGCGTACGCACCGCGGTCCCGGTGCCGCCCTTCGGCGTGTACCCGAAGGGCGCGCCCTCGTTGAACGCCGGGCCGGCGATGTCCAGGTGCGCCCACGAGATGCCCTCGCCCACGAACTCGCGCAGGAAGAGACCGGCCAGCAGGCCGCCGCCCCAGCGCTCGCCGACGTTGGTCATGTCGGCGATCTGGGACTCCAGGCCCTTGGTCAGGTGCTCCGGCATCGGCATCGGCCACGCCGGCTCGCCGGTCTCCTCCGCCGCCTCGTACACCGCGGTGCGGAACGCGTCGTCGTTGGCCAGGACACCCAGCGTCCGGCTGCCCAGCGCCACCATCATCGCGCCGGTGAGCGTCGCGACGTCCACGATCGCGTCCGGCTCCTCCTGCGAGGCCGCCCACAGCGCGTCGGCGAGCACCAGCCGGCCCTCCGCGTCGGTGTTGAGCACCTCCACCGTCTTGCCGCTGTACATGCGCAGCACGTCACCCGGGCGCACCGCCGAGCCGGACGGCATGTTCTCGGCCAGCGCCAGCCAGCCGGTGACGTTCGCCTCCAGACCGAGCCGGGCCGCGGCGACGACGGCCGCGAAGACCGCGGCGGCACCCGCCATGTCGCACTTCATCGTCTCGTTGTGACCGGCCGGCTTCAGGGAGATGCCGCCCGAGTCGTAGGTGATGCCCTTGCCGACGAAGGCGAGGTGGCGCTCGGCGTTCGGGTGCGTGTACGCCACCTTGACCAGGCGCGGGGCCGACGCCGAGCCGCCGCCGACGCCGAGGATGCCGCCGTAGCCGCCCTTGGCCAGCGCCTTCTCGTCGAGCACCTGCACCTTGAGGCCGTGCTCCTTGGCCGCCGCCTGCACGATCCGCGCGAAGCTCTCGGGGGTGAGGTCGTTCGGCGGGGTGTTGACGAGGTCGCGGGCGCGGTTCAGCTCCTCGCCGACCGCGACGGCGCGGGCGACGGCACCCTTGTGGGCGGCGTCGCGCGGCTTGCCGCCGAGCAGCGCGGCCTCACCCAGCGGCGCCTTGCCGTTCTTCGCGCGGGCGGCCTTCGCCTGGCCGCCGTTCTCCTTGTACGCGTCGAAGGAGTACGCACCGAGGAGCACGCCCTCGCCGATCGCCTCCAGCGCACCGGCGCCGTCCACGGGCAGCGCGAACGCGGCCTTCTTGGCGCCGGCGAGCGCCCGCGCCGCCGTACCCGCGGCCTTGCGCAGCGCCTCGGCGTCGAAACCGCCCTCGGTGTCGGGCTCCGCGCCCAGGCCCACCGCCACCACGAGCGGGGCCTTGAAGCCCGCCGGAGCGGGCAGCTTCGTCAGCTCGCCCTCGGCACCCGAGGCGCCGAGGGTCTCCAGGACGCCGGCCAGCCTGCCGTCGTACGCCTTGTCCACGGCCTCGGCGCCCGGCGCGACGACGGGTCCCTTGGCGCCCTTGGCGACACCGATCACGATCGCGTCGGCCCGCAGGCCGGGCGCCGCGGCGGTGCTGAGAGTCAGAGCAGTCACGGTGGTGAATTCTCGCTTCCGATGTGAAGTTGCTGTGGGGTGGGTCGACCGGGCCCGACAGCCGACCCTAGGTCCGGGTCTGGGGGCAGGTGGCAACCGGGGGCCTCGCCTTGTAGGCGAACACCCGGGACGAGGGTACGCGCGTAGCCCCCTTCGCTGATGTCTGCGGGTGTTCACCCGTGCGTGGCGCGGTGTTCGGCTCCACCCGCCGGGGCCTGGCAGGCCGCCTTCCCCTTCGCCGTCACATACCCGTTTGCACAAGGGAGTCGCGAGGCCGGTCGGTCAGCGTCCGAGGGCCAGCACCACGAGGGCCGCCGTCGCGGCCGTCTCCGCGAGCGCGCCGAACACGTCCCCGGTCACCCCGCCGAAGCGGCGCACACAGCGGCGCAGCAGGAGTTCGGCGGCGCCGAGCGCGAGCAGCACCGCGGCGGCGCCGCGCAGCGCGCCGTGCGGGCCGGACCCGGCGCCCCAGGCGGCCGCGCCCGCGGCGCACAGGCCGGTGAGCGCGAGCGCGCCCGGCAGCGGCACCACCCCGGCGACGGCCGCCCCGAGCCCCTCGGGCCGCGCGGCCGGCACCCCGCCGCGGGCGGCCAGGGTCAGCGCGAGCCGGGCGCTCACCGCCGCGGTCACCGCCGCCGCGGCGCCCCGCGCCCACGAGTCGTCGTACACCTGCGCCAGCACGGCCACCTGGGCCAGCAGCACCAGCACGAGGGCGAGCACCCCGAAGGGCCCGATGTCCGACCGCTTCATGATGCGCAGCGCCTCCTCGGCCGGCTTGCCGCTGCCCAGCCCGTCGGCGGTGTCGGCGAGCCCGTCCAGGTGCAGCCCGCGGGTGAGCACGGCGGGTACGGCGACCGAGCCGACGGCGGCGAGCAGCGGGCCCGCGCCCAGGAAGAGCAGCGCCAGCCCGAGACCGGCGGCGAGGGCGCCCGCGACCAGGCCGACGAGGGCGGCGGCGAGCATCCCCCCGCGCGCGGCGGCGCGGTCCCAGCGGCGCACCTGTACGGGCAGCACGGTGAGCGTGCCGAAGGCGAACCGGAGGCCGTCGAGCGGGGAGGGCGGGGAGGACGTGCGCATCGGCGCAGGTTACCCGGCACCCGCTCGCCCGCCGCCGGCCGGGCACCGGGGATAAAGTGCGCACATGGGGCACTGGTGGGTGCGGAACATCGTCGAACCGGGCAAGCTTCCGCTGCTGCTCGCCCTCGCCGCGTTCGTCCTGACCTTCGTCGTCACCCGGGTGATCACCCGTCTGATCCGGGCCGGCCGGGGGCCGTTCCGCAACGTCAGCGCGGGCGGGCTGCACATCCACCACGTCGTCCCCGGGGTCGTGCTCACCGTCGTCGGCGGCTTCGGCGCCGTCGCCAGCGACCGGCACGGCGCCGGCGGGGCGGTGGCCGCCGTGGTGTTCGGAATCGGCGCGGGCCTGGTCCTGGACGAGTTCGCGCTGATCCTGCACCTGGACGACGTCTACTGGACCGAGGAGGGCCGCAAGAGCGTCGAGGTCGTGGTGCTCACCGCCGCCCTCGTGGGCCTGCTGCTCGCCGGGTTCTCACCGTTCGGCGTCAACGACCTGAGCCAGGAGGAACTCGCCGGCCGGGGCACGGTCATCGCCAACATCGCCGCCGACTTCGTGCTGTCCCTGGTCGCCCTGAGCAAGGGCAAGGCCCGCACCGCCGTGTTCGGCGCGATCGTGCCGCTGGTCGCGCTGGTCGGCGCGCTCCGCCTGGCCCGTCCCGACTCGCTGTGGGCCCGCCGCTTCTACGGCCGCCGCCCCCGCACCCGTGCCCGAGCCACCCTGCGCGCCTACCGCCACGACCGCCGCTGGACCCCCCGCAGCCGCGCCCTTCAGGACTGGATCGGCGGCAGACCCGACCCGGGCCCCGCCCGGCTGCCCGGCGGCCGCTGAAGCAGGCCGTACGACCCGTGCCGTACCGCCACCGCCAGGCACAGCGCGCCCACCGCCATCAGCGCGGCCAGGTGCTCCTTGCCCGCCAGGTTCTCCTTGAGCAGCACCTCCGCGACCATCGCCACCGTCACCGCGCCCGTCGTGGCGTACGCGCCGTACCGCCAGGCCACGAACACCGCGAGGCCCACCACGGCCGCCGACGGGCCGGTGTCCACCACCTGCGCGTCCGTCCACGGCAGCCCGAAGGGGGCGTGCGCGCCGAGGGTGATGCCGAGGCGCGCGTACAGGGTCCCGGCGAGCGTGGCGAGGTAGGCGATGACCAGCGTCCGCCACCAGCCCAGGCACAGTTCGGCGATCCCGAACACGAACAGGATCTGTGCCAGCGCCCCCCACACCGGCAGATCCAGGGCGGGCACGAACAGCGACAGGGGGGTGCGCAGCAGACCCAGCCACAGGGGGTCCTCGGCCCGCACCGCGCCGAGGTTCTGCACCAGCCGGAAGCCCCACGGCCGGTTCTGTACGAACTGGAGCAGCGCGGTCAGGGCCACCGCCACGGCGGTCATGGGCATCGCCCGCATCGCCCGCGGGCGCGGCCTGAGCAGGGGCCCGCGCACGGTGCCGTACAGCGGTCCCCACTCGGCGCGGGCCCAGCGGGCGAGGGATCCCATGCGGGATTCCCTACCCCGCCATGGTCACCGGTGTGCCCCCAGGCGCCCGCGGTGCAGCCACTTGGGCAGTCCCGGTGCCTCCAGGAAGCCCTCCGCCCGCGCGCTCGCCAGCCCGATGCGCGGCAGGTCGGCGCTCTTCTCGAAGCACAGGAACCGCGGCTCCCAGATGGGCCGGTACTTGGCGTTGGCGCGGTACAGGGACTCGATCTGCCACCAGCGGGAGAAGAAGCTGAGCAGCGACCGCCACAGCCGGAGCACCGGCCCGGCGCCGAGCCGCGCGCCCCGTTCGAAGACCGAGCGGAACATCGCGAAGTTCAGCGAGACCTGGGTGATCCCGAGTTCCCCGGCGCGGCGCAGCAGTTCGAGGACCATGAACTCCATCAGGCCGTTCTCGGAGTCCCGGTCGCGCCGCATCAGATCCAGCGACAGCCCGCTCGGCCCCCACGGCACGAAGGACAGCAGTGCGCGCGGCCGGCCCTCGGCGTCCGCGCACTCCAGCATCACGCACCGGCCGTCCTCGGGGTCCCCGAGCCGCCCGAGCGCCATGCTGAACCCGCGCTCGGTCGCCCCGTCCCGCCAGTCGTCGGCGCGCTCGACGAGCAGCGCCATCTCGGCCGCCGGGATGTCCTCGTGGCGTCGGACGCGCACCTCGTAACCGGCCCGCCGCACCCGGTTGTACGCCTGCCGCACGGTGCGCATCGCGCGCCCCTCCAGGGTGAAGTCGGCCACCTCCACGATCGCCTCGTCCCCCAGTTCGAGGGCGTCCAGACCGTGCCGGTGGTAGACGGTGCCCGCCTCCTCGCTCGCCCCCATCACCGCCGGGATCCACCCGTGCGCCCGTGCCTCCGCGAGCCAGGGCACGATCGCGCCCGGCCAGGCCTCCGGGTCCCCGAGCGGATCGCCGGAGGCGAGGCTGACCCCGCCGACCACGCGATAGGCGACGGCCGCCTTGCCGGTCGGCGACCACACCACGCTCTTCTCCCGGCGCAGCGCGAAGTAGCCCAGCGAGTCCCGCTCGCCGTGCCGCTCCAGCAGGCCCCGCAGCCGCTTCTCGTCGTCCGCGGTGAGCGGGTCCACGGCGCGCCGGGAGCGGAAGGCGGCGTAGAACACGGCGAGGACCAGGGCCGTACTGAGCACGTTGATGGCCACGTTGGCCCAGGTGGGCGGGGTGATGCCGGGGAAGTGGCGCTCGTCGGCGGAGACCGAGACCAGGCGCAGGGTGCCGTAGTGCCAGCGCTCCAGGAACGTCGAACGGGCGGCGTCCGGCGCCTGGTTGGTGACCGTCACCAGCAGCGCGGCCAGCAGGCTGGCGGCCGGGCCGCCGACGACGGCGACGGTGGCCGCGAGCCGGGGGTTGGACCGGTCGCCCTTGGCGTAGAACTCCCGCCGCCCCACCAGCAGCGCGCCGACGAACGCGGCCGTCAGCACCAGCGACACCCAGTTCTGCGCGTACCGGTGGATCCCCGGGAACGCCATGGCGAACGCGAACAGCGCGAGGAAGACGCCGCTGAGCGCGAGGTTGAGGATCCACGCCGCGCGTTTGCGGCGCCGCATCGTGATCGCCAGGAACGCGGTGAACACGCCCGAGGCGAAGCCGGCGGTCAGCAGGTAGGGCGTGAAGAAGTCGTCCTGGTTGTGCCGGCGCACGTCCTGGTACAGCGAGACCCACACCGCGGTGAGGAAGTTGATGAACGCGACGACCCGCAGATACCAGACGGCGAAGGCGGCGGCCCGCCGTGACGCCCCGACGGCCCGCCGCCCGA
Source organism: Streptomyces sp. NPDC001056 (assembly GCF_053598955.1). Taxonomy (NCBI): domain Bacteria; kingdom Bacillati; phylum Actinomycetota; class Actinomycetes; order Kitasatosporales; family Streptomycetaceae; genus Streptomyces; species Streptomyces sp. NPDC001056. Next base: position 25,430 of record NZ_JBSFLI010000036.1, read on the forward strand.
CCTCGGTCGGCCGCTCCGCCTCGACATGCGGGGGCGGGACGGCGATTCGGGCATCTCCCATGTCGCTGGATCATATGGGGGCTGCCCGAGCGAACCGCCCTTATCGCCTCTTTGGGCCGTCCGTGTTCCGCCGGCTACTCCTTCTCGGCGTCCTGCTCCTTCTCGGCGTCCTGCTCCTCCTCGGTCCCCGGCTCCCTCTCGGACCCCGGGGCCTCCTCGGTGCCGGGCTCCTTCCCGGCCTCCGGCCGTTCCGGCACCTCCGCGGCCAGTGCCGCCGCGGCCTGCACCAGCGGCAGGGCCAGCAGCGGACCGAGGCCCTCGCCGACCTTCACGCCCTGCTCCAGCAGCGGTTCCAGGGCCATCCGGTCCAGCGCCTTCGCCTGCCCCGGCTCCCCGCTGTCGTGCGCTGCCAGCCACCAGTCCGGCGCGCGGAACGCGACCCGCTGCGCCACCAGCGCGCACGCCGCGCTCACCACGCCGTCCAGGATCACCGGCAGCTTCCGCACCGCGCACTGCAACAGGAACCCGGTCATCGCCGCGAGGTCCGCGCCGCCGACCGTGGCCAGCAGTTGCGTCTGGTCGCCGAGCACCGGCCGTGCCCGGCGCAGCGCGTCCCGGATCGCCGCGCACTTGCGCATCCACGCCAGGTCGTCGATCGCGTGGCCGCCCCGCCCGGTCACCACCGACGCGTCGGTCCCGCACAGCGCCGCGACCAGCACCGCCGCCGCGGTGGTGCCGCCCACGCTGACGTCGCCGAGCACCACGAGGTCCGTACCGGAGTCGGCCTCCTCGTCGGCGACCGCGATCCCGGCCCGCAGCGCGGCCTCCGCCTCGTCGAGGGTGAGCGCGTCCTCGATGTCGATACGGCCGCTGCCGCGCCGCACCCGGTGGCGCCCGACCTCCTCGGGGAAGGCGTCCGGGTCGCAGTCCAGGGCCATGTCCACGACCCGCACCGGCACCTGGAGCCGGCGCGCGAGCACCGCGGCGGGGCTCGCGCCCTCCAGCACGTCGCGCACCAGTTGTCCGGCGCCGCCCGCGGGCCGCGCGGAGACGTCCAGTTCGGCGATGCCGTGGTCGCCGGCGAAGAGGACCAGCCGCGGCCGTTCGACGGTCCGTACCGGTACGGCGCTCTGCGCGGCGGCCAGCCACTCGCCCAGCTCGTCCAGGCGCCCCAGCGCCCCCGGCGGCACGATCTGGCGCTCCCGCCGGGCCTCGGCGTCACGGCGCACGCCCCCGTCCGGGCGCTCGATCAGATCGGTGAAGTCGTCCAGATTAAGCCTGCTCATTCGCCGAACAGTACCGCCAGCGGGCGAACGGCTCCGCGCCACATCGCCAGCACGACGCGGCGATGTCATTGCGTCCAAGATCGGCATCCCATACGTTCCATTTTGCAGTGGAATGCCGCACAGGGAGCCGCCGTCCATGCCGACCTCGCCCCTCACTTGGGACGCCCTCTTCCAACGAGGCTTCTACGAACGTCACTTGGAGGATCTACGGCACCGGCTGACCGCCCGCGCCCTGTCGGCACTCCCCGAACCGGAGGCCTGGCTGGACGTGGGAACGGGCGACGGCCGCTTCCCGGAAGCGGCGAAGCGGTTCTTCCCCTACACCAGCTTCGACGGCCTGGACCCGACGGACCGCGTGGCGCGCGCGCTGGCGGAGGGCCGGGTGGAGGAGGCCCACCGCGGCCACCTGACGACACCGGGTGTGGTGGCCCGCCTGCGCTCCCGCTACGACGTGGTGAGCCTCTTCGGCTCCCCGGCCGCCCCGGCCGCCGAAGTCGAGGCCGCGTTCACGGTCGTGCGCCCCGGCGGCCATGTGATCCTGGGCAACGGCTGGTCACCGGCCGACGTGGAAGCCTGGGCCTGCACGATCCTCGGCGGCGCGCGCCCGATCCCGTTCCTCCACCACCACCGGATCGTGGCCCGCAGGGACGTCTGACCGCGGCCCGTCGTCGGCCGCACGGCGCCCTCACCCCCGCAGCACCACCGCCTGCCCCGCCACGATCAGCAGCACCTGCTCGCACTCCGACGCGAACGCCGCGTTCAGCCGCCCCAGTTCATCCCGGTACCGACGCCCGGACGCCGTGGCCGGAACGATCCCCGAGCCCACCTCGTTGGACACGGCCACCACCGTCCGCCGCGTGCGGCGGACCGCCTCCGTCAACTCCCGCACCCGCTCCCGCAGGGACTTCTCGCCCCCGCCCGCCCACTCCGCGTCGTCCCACGCCCCGACCTCGTCCATCACGTCCGTCAGCCACAGCGACAGACAGTCGATCAGCACCGGCGGCCCGTCCTGCGCGAGCACCGGCACCAGGTCCGTCGTCTCGGACGTACGCCACGACCCCGGCCGCCGCTCCCGGTGCGCCGCCACCCGCGCCGCCCACTCGGTGTCCCCGCCCCGCGTCCCGCCGGTCGCCACGTACAGCACGTCGGGGAAGGACTCCAGCCGCCGCTCCGCCTCCACGGACTTCCCCGAGCGCGCCCCGCCGAGCACCAGCGTCCGCCGCGGCACGTCCGGCACCTCCTCGTACGCGCCGACCACCAGCGTCGTACCGTCCGGCACGGCCCGCGCCCCCGCCGCCGCGAGCCGCCGCCGCACCTCGCCGCCGGGCGGCACGTCGTGGTCGAGATGGACCGCGATCACGTCCGTCGTGGGCCCGACGGAGCCGACCGCCCGCAGCCGGGCCAGCGCGTCCGGACGGCCGACGACGTCCGCGAGGACCATGTGGTACGCGTCCGCCGTCGCCGTCTCCAGACCTGCCGGAGCCCCGCCCGGCGGCAGGTACAGCAGCCGCTGCCCGTCCGGACCGGTCACCGCGTACCCCGTGCCGCCCGCGTCCGTCGCCACCGCCCGCACCCGATGCCCCGTCAGCAGCGCCAGCTCCCGCCCGTCCGGCACCCGCACCGGATGCGGCAGCCCGGCCGGCACCTCCACCGGGGGGCCGTCGTGCGGATGGGACAGCAGCACCTGGCGCACCCCGCCCAGCGAGTGCCCGGCCCGCGCCGCCGCGAAGGCCGCGCCCGGGGTGAGGTCGAGCAGCAGGGCCCCGTCCACCAGCAGCGCGGTGGCCGCCCGCGCGTCCGGACCCAGCGCGGTCGCGCAGGCGGCACAGGGGCAGTCGGGACGGGGGAGTCCGGCGGGGGCACCGGTACCGAGCAGAGTCACTTCCACGGAACGATTTTCGCCTGTCCGATCGGGTATTGCGCTTCCGTCTACTCTTCCAGCAGGTGTCTGATCACAAGGAGGCCCATATGACGGCATGGACGTGGCGGTTCGAGAAGGCCGACGGGACGGAGGTCCAGCCGGCCGTCCAGCCCGAGGAGTTCAGCACGCAGGGGGACGCCGAGTCCTGGGTGGGGGAGCACTGGCGGGCCCTGCTGGAGGGCGGCGCCGACCAGGTGCGGCTGTTCGAGGAGACCACCGAGATCTACGGCCCGATGAGCCTGCACGCCGACGCCTCCTGACCCCGGTGAGGAGGGGCGCACCCTGGGAGCCCGGGGCACCCGGAAGGCCGTACCCCTCCTCATCGTCCTCACTGCTCGCCCAGCGTCACCTCCGCCGTGTGCTCCGCCCCGTCCCGCTGGTAGGTCACCGTCGTCCGCCGGCCCGGCTGTTCGGACGCCAGGGCCTCCTGGAGCGAGGTGACGGTGGTGATGGACTGCCGGCCGACCCCGGTGATGACGTCGCCGGTGCGCAGGCCCGCCCGCGCCGCGGGGCCCCCGTTCTGGATGCTCGCGATGGCGACCCCGGCCGGCTGGAGGCGGTCGTCCACCACGGTCCGCCCGGTGATGCCGAGCGCGGCCCGCCCCGAGTCCACGACCCGGCCCTCGCGCACGATCTGACCGGCGATGGTCCGCGCCATCGACGCCGGGATGGCGAACCCGATCCCGGCCGCCGCGCTGCCGAGGCTGGGGTCGGCCGCCGCCAGCGTCGGGATGCCGATGACCTGCCCGTCCAGGTTGACCAGGGCGCCCCCGCTGTTGCCCGGGTTGATCGCCGCCGAGGTCTGCACCATGTTGGCGATCGTCGCGCCGGTGCCCCCGTCGCCGCTGCTCTCGCTGACGGTCCGCCCGGTCGCCGAGACGATCCCCTGCGTCACGCTGGACGACAGTCCGAGCGGCGAGCCCATGGCCAGCACGATCTGGCCGACCTCCACCTTCTCGGAGTCCGCGAACACCGCGGGCCGCAGCCCGTCCGGCACCCGGTCCAGCTTGATCACCGCGAGGTCCTGCTGGGGGTAGGAGTAGACCAGGCTCGCGGTGAGCGGCTCCTCGTTGCCCGCCGTGGTCACCCGGAAGGTCTTCTCGTCGCCGACCACGTGCGCGTTGGTGACGATGTGCCCCCGGTCGTCGTAAACGATCCCGGAGCCCAGGTCACGGCTCGCCTCGATCTGCACGACCGAGGGCAGGACCTGCTTGATCACCCGCTGGTACGCGCTCTGGAGATCGCCCGCGGCCATCGGCACGGTCGCCGGACCGGCCGTCGCCGTGGTCCGCGCCGCGCCCGGGGTCCCGGGGCCCTCGCAGGCGGCGGTGAGCGCCGTACAGCACACCAGCACGACGGCCGGGAGCATCCGGCGCAGGACAGGGGTACGGGAAGCGTCCATGTCCCGAGTCTGGCCGCGCGGTGATCAGCGGGCCCGCCGTGTTGCCCCGATCGGGCTCAGCCGCGTACCCCGCACAGATGCAGCAGCGCCGCGACCCCGCGATAGGGGTCCGTGCGGCCGGCCCGTTCCTCGGCCGCGAGCAGCGTCTCCAGGTCGTCGGGCAGCGGCGCGTCGTCCGCCGCCAGGTCCGTGAAGACCCGCACGCCGTACCAGGCGTGCAGCGGGGCGGCGATGCCCGCGAGGGTGGCGGTCAGCTCCGCCAGCCGGTCGGCCCGGACGTTCAGGCCGAGACGGTTGGTGTAGGCCGTGGTGTCGAAGGCGGCCAGCGCGCCCGCCGGGTCGCCGGCGAGGCCGGGCCGCATGGCGAGCGCGTCGCCGTTGCGCACCAGCAGCGAGAGCAGCCCGCCCGGCGCCAGCATCCGCGCCAGGCCCGCCACCAGGGGGTCGGGCTCCTCGACGTACATCAGCACGCCATGGCACAGCACCAGGTCGAAGCTGCCCGGCAGGAAGTGCACCCCGGTGTCCCGGCCGTCGCCCTGCACCAGCCGCACCCGCTCCCGGATGCCCTCCGGCTCACGGGCCAGCGCCTCGCGCGCCGCCGCGACCATCACCGGGTCCTGCTCGACCCCGGTCACCTGATGGCCGAGGCGGGCCAGGCGCAGGGCCTGGGTGCCCTGGCCGATCCCCACGTCGAGCACCCGCAGCCGCCGCCCGACCGGGAACCGCCCGGCTATCTGCTCGTCCAGCTGCCGCGCCACCAGTTCCTGGCGTACGACATCCCGGAGCCTGCCCACCTTGTCCAGCCAGGAGCGCGCCGCACCCCCGGTGAAAGCGTCTGCGCTCAGGGCCGCTCTCCGCGCTTGACCTGCGGCTTGGGCAGCCGGAGCCGGCGCATCTGGAGCGAGCGCATCAGGGCGTAGGCCACCGCGCCGCGGGTGTTGCCGTCCGGGAAGCGCTCCTTGAGGCGCTTCTTCAGACGGAACCCGCTGACGGCGGCGTCCAGCACGATCAGGACGATCACCGCGGCCCACAGCAGCAGCGCGATGTTCTGGATCGAGGGCACCCGCACCACGCTGAGCACGAGGATCACGATGGCGAGCGGCAGGAAGAACTCCGCCACGTTGAAGCGCGAGTCCACCCAGTCACGGGCGAACCTGCGGACCGGGCCCTTGTCGCGGGCCGGCAGGTAGCGCTCGTCGCCGCCGGCCAGCGCCTCGCGCTGCCGCTGCAGCGCCTGGCGGCGCTCCTCGCGCTGCCGCTTGGCGGCGTCCTTGCGCGTCGTGGGCGTGTGGGCGACGCTGCGGCGCTGGGACTGGGCCTCACTGCGCTTGGGCGTGGGCCTGCCCTTGGGGGCCTGCGGGTCGCGGGGCTGCTTGGAGAAGTTCACCGGCTTGTCGGCCTGGGGCTTCTCTTCCTTGGCACGGCTACGGAACACAAAGACCAAGGGTAAGGGCATCCGAGGCATGGACCCCAGCCCGGCCGGGAACGATCCGGCAACACCGCGCGTCTGTACGACGCAGAGGGGGCGTTGCGGCGGGTTCGAGCGGGGTGGGACCGGGGCGGATCGGGGTCCGGGTGAGGGACCGCCTCCTCCCTGCGCCGGAGCGGTACGACTCCGCAGTCGTTCTCGGGGATGAGCGCATCACGCCCCGGACAGTGCGGTAATGGAGGCAGGGCCCGTACTGTGGGTCTTGTCGCAGGATCGGTGAGCCGGAGTTCCGTCAGAAGGGGGCGCGCGAAGCCCATGAGCGGTGTCATGAAGCGTATGGGGATGATCTTCCGCGCGAAGGCGAACAAGGCCCTTGACCGGGCCGAGGACCCGCGCGAGACCCTCGATTACTCGTACCAGAAGCAGCTCGAACTGCTCCAGAAGGTGCGCCGCGGCGTCGCCGACGTGGCGACCAGCCGTAAGCGCCTGGAACTCCAGCTCAACCAGTTGCAGCAGCAGTCCGGGAAGCTGGAGGACCAGGGCCGCAAGGCGCTCGCGCTCGGCCGCGAGGACCTGGCCCGCGAGGCGCTGTCCCGGCGTGCCGCGCTCCAGCAGCAGGTGACCGACCTGGAGACCCAGCACGCCACCCTCCAGGGCGAGGAGGAGAAGCTCACCCTGGCGGCCCAGCGTCTCCAGGCCAAGGTGGACGCCTTCCGCACCAAGAAGGAGACCATCAAGGCCACCTACACCGCCGCCCAGGCCCAGACCCGCATCGGCGAGGCCTTCTCCGGCATCTCCGAGGAGATGGGCGACGTCGGCCTCGCGATCCAGCGCGCCGAGGACAAGACCCAGCAGCTCCAGGCCCGCGCCGGCGCCATCGACGAACTGCTCGCCTCCGGGGCCCTGGACGACCCGACCGGCATGGCCAAGGACGACATCGCGGCCGAGCTGGACCGGCTCTCCGGTGGTAGTGATGTAGAGCTGGAGCTGCAGCGCATGAAGGCCGAGCTGGCCGGAGGCACCCAGCAGCAGGCCATCGAGGGCGGCACCGGACAGGGCCAGTCCCAGGCCCAGCAGCAGTCGCAGGACACCCCCCGCTTCGACAAGCAGTAAGCGGGGCGCCGCCGGGGGACGAGCCGAGGAGGCCGACGTGATCGTACGGATCATGGGGGAGGGCCAGGTCAGGCTGGACGACTCCCACTTCGCGGAGCTGAACAAGCTGGACGACGAGCTGCTGGCCGAGACGGAGAGCGGGGACGCGGAAGGCTTCCGGCGCACCCTCGGCGTCCTCCTCGACGCCGTCCGCCGGCTCGGGACGCCGCTCGCCGACGACGAGCTGGAACCCTCGGACCTGATCCTCCCGGCGCCGGACGCGTCGCTGGACGAGGTCCGGGCGATGCTCGGCGAGGAGGGACTGATCCCGGACTGATCCCGGACCGGGCGTCCGGGACCAGGCCAGGGGCGGCTCCGGGCGGCCCGGGGTGCACCGGGTGGCGCGGGCTTCCGCCGCTCCGAGGCGCGTCGTGACGCCCGGCGGGTCGGGGGCGCCGTCCCGCGCGACCGCGTGCCCGGGGCGGGCCGCCGTACTGTTTCCTACCGTGACCACTCTCGAACGCGCCCGCTGCGAGCTCAAGGCCCACCCCCTCGCCTTTGACGCCTGCCTCGCCGCGGCCGTGCTCGTGTGCATGGTCGCCGGGTCCTTCGTCGCCCCCCAGAACGGCGACGGCGTCACCTGGGGCATCCGCACCCCCGGCCTGCTGAGCCTCCTCCTGATGCTCCTCGCCGCCGGCACCCTCGTCTTCCGCCGCCGTGCCCCCCGTGTCGTCCTCGCCCTCACCGGCACCCTCTCCGTCGTGGAGTGCGTCACCGGCGACCCGCGCGCCCCCGTCACGATGTCCGCGGTCATCGCCCTGTACACCGTCGCCTCCACCACGGACCGCACCACCACCTTCCGGGTCGGCCTGCTCACCATGACCGTGCTGACGGCCGCCGCGATGCTCGCCGGCCCCCTGCCCTGGTACGCGCAGGAGAACCTGGGCATCCTCGCCTGGACCGGCATCGGCGCCACCGCGGGCGACGCGGTCCGCAGCCGCCGGGCCGTCGTCCAGGCCATCAGGGAGCGCGCCGAGCGCGCGGAGCGCACCAGGGAGGAGGAGGCCCGCCGCAGGGTCGCCGAGGAGCGCCTGCGCATCGCCCGCGACCTGCACGACGTCGTCGCCCACCACATCGCCCTGGTCAACGTGCAGGCCGGCGTCGCCGCCCACGTCATGGACAAGCGCCCCGACCAGGCGAAGGAAGCCCTCGCGCACGTCCGCGAGGCCAGCCGCAGCGCGCTGAACGAACTGCGCGCGACCGTCGGCCTGCTCCGCCAGTCCGGCGACCCGGCGGCCCCCACCGAGCCCGCCCCCGGCCTCAGCCTCCTCGAAGAGCTGGCCGGCACCTTCCGCAGCTCCGGCCTCCCCGTGGAGGTCGCCCGCGCCGACCAGGGCACCCACCTCCCCGCGGCCGTGGACCTCGCGGCCTACCGGATCGTCCAGGAGGCCCTGACCAACGTGCGCAAACACGCGGGCGCGGACGCCAGGGCCGAGGTGAGCGTCGTACGCGTCGGGTCGGACATCGAGATCACCGTCGTGGACAACGGCTCCGGCGAACCCCCCGCCCCCGAGAACGCCGCCGGCACCGCCCCCGACGCCGACGACGCCGACCCCGAGGCCCGCCCGGACACCGCCCCGGGGACCGGCGGCGGCCACGGCCTCCTCGGCATGCGCGAACGCGTCAGCGCCCTGGGCGGCGCCCTCACCACCGGCCCCCGCTACGGCGGCGGTTTCCGCGTCCATGCGATCCTGCCGGTCGGCACCCGCACCGCCGCCCCCGCCGACCGTCGTACGACGACCGCCCAGGGAGACCCCGTATGACCATCCGCGTCCTGCTCGCCGACGACCAGGCCCTGCTGCGCAGCGCGTTCCGGGTGCTGGTCGACTCCGAGCCGGACATGGAAGTGGTGGGGGAGGCCGCCGACGGCGCGCAGGCGGTCCTGCTGGCCAAGGAGCGGCGCCCCGACGTCGTCCTCATGGACATCCGCATGCCCGGCACCGACGGCCTCGCCGCCACCCGCCTGATCAGCGAGGACGCCGATCTCGCGCACGTCCGCGTGGTCATCCTGACCACCTTCGAGGTGGACGACTACGTGGTGCAGTCGCTGCGCGCCGGGGCCTCGGGCTTCCTCGGCAAGGGCAGCGAACCGGAGGAACTGCTCAGCGCCATCCGGATCGCCGCGGGCGGCGACGCCCTGCTGTCCCCGGCCGCCACCAAGGGGCTGATCGCCCGATTCCTCGCCCAGGGCGACGGCGACGACGGCCGCGCCCCGCTACGCGCCGAGCGGCTCGACGCGCTCACCGGCCGCGAGCGCGAGGTGCTCGTCCAGGTCGCCGGCGGCCACTCCAACGACGAGATCGCCGAGCGGCTCGCGGTCAGCCCGCTGACGGTGAAGACGCACGTCAACCGGTCCATGGCCAAGCTCGGCGCGCGCGACCGGGCCCAGCTCGTCGTCATCGCGTACGAGTCCGGGCTGGTCCGCCCGCGGATGGACTGATCTCCACCCGCGTGTACTGCGCGCGGAGTAGGAGCCGGGTGAGGAAACGGGACCTGGGGCCTACGGTCCGGGGCGCCCGGATGGCCGAGGGTGGTGGGGTGGACGCTCCTGCGCGTCCGTCGTCGCTTCTCCGGGACCTCCGTGGACCCTCGGCGGAACCCTCAGGGGACCCTCCGTGACCGGAAGCGCCTCTGCCGCTCACAGAAGAGAGACCCTCACCCATGTCCTGGCTGTCCAGATTCAGCCTCGCCCAACGGGCCCTCATCGGGCTGATCTCGATCGTCGCCCTGGTCTTCGGGGCGATAGCCATACCCCAGATCAAACAGCAGCTGCTGCCCACCATCGACCTGCCCATGGTGTCGGTGATCGCGCCGTACCAGGGCGCCGCGCCCGACGCGGTCGAGAAGCAGGTGGTCGAGCCGATCGAGAACGGCCTCCAGGGCGTCGACGGCGTCACCTCGGTCACCTCCACCGCGGGCGAGGGCAACGCCGTGATCATGGCGTCCTTCGACTACGGCAACGACACCAAGCAGATCGTCTCGGACGTGCAGCAGGCCGTGAACCGGGCCCGCAACCAGCTGCCGGCCGACGTCGACCCGCAGGTGATCTCCGGCTCCACCGACGACATGCCGACCGTCGTGCTCGCCGCCAGCTCCGACAAGGACCAGCAGGCCCTCGCGGACCAGCTCGACAAGACGGTCGTACCGGCCCTGAAGGACATCGACGGCGTCGGCCGCGTCCAGGTCACCGGCGTCCGCGACCTCCAGGTCGCGGTCACCCCCGACAACGCCAGGCTCGCGCGGGACGGCCTCACCCCCGCCGCCCTCGCCCAGGCGCTCCAGGCGGGCGGCGCGAGCGTCCCGGCCGGCTCGTTCGACGAGAACGGCGCCAACCGCACCGTCCAGGTCGGCGGCGGCTTCACCACGCTGGAGCAGATCAAGGACCTCACCGTCACCGGCGAGGGCGCCCACAAGCCCGTACGCCTCGGTGACGTGGCCACGGTCGAGGAGCAGCCTGCCCCTGCCGACTCCCTCACCCGCACCGACGGCAGGCCCAGCCTCGCCGTCAACGTGACCATGGACCACGACGGCAGCGCGGTCACCATCTCCGACGCGGTCAAGGACAAGCTCCCCGACCTGCGCGAACAGCTCGGCGCCGGCGCGAAGCTGACCGTCGTCAGCGACCAGGGTCCGGCGGTCTCCAAGTCCATCAAGGGCCTGACCACCGAGGGCGCGCTCGGTCTGCTCTTCGCGGTCCTGGTCATCCTGCTCTTCCTCGCGTCGCTGCGTTCGACGCTGGTCACCGCGGTGTCCATCCCGCTGTCCGTCGTCCTCGCGCTGATCGTGCTGTGGACCGAAGGCCTGTCCCTGAACATGCTCACGCTGGGCGCGCTGACCATCGCCATCGGCCGGGTCGTGGACGACTCGATCGTGGTCCTGGAGAACATCAAGCGGCACCTCGGCTACGGCGAGGAGCGCCGGGCGGCGATCATCGGCGCGGTGCGCGAGGTGGCCGGCGCGGTCACGTCCTCCACCCTGACCACGGTCGCGGTGTTCCTGCCGATCGGTCTGGTCGGCGGCATGGTGGGCGCGTTGTTCGGCTCGTTCAGCATCACGGTGACGGCGGCCCTGCTGGCCTCGCTGCTGGTGTCGCTGACGGTCGTGCCCGTCCTGTCGTACTGGTTCCTGCGTGCCCCCAAGGGCACCCCCGAGGACGCGGCGGAGGCCCGCCGCAGGGCCGAGGAGAAGGAGGCGAACAGCCGTCTCCAGCGCGCCTACGTCCCCGTGCTGCGCTTCGCGACGCGCCGCCGCCTCAGCAGCGTGCTCATCGCGATCGTCGTCCTGGTGGTCACGTTCGGCATGTCCGGGCTGCTCAAGACCAACTTCTTCGACCAGGGCGAGCAGCAGGTCATCACGGTCAAGCAGGAGCTGAGGCCCGGCACCGGTCTTGCGGCCACCGACGCGCAGGCCAAGAAGGTCGAGAAGCTGCTCGCCTCCACCGAGGGCGTCAAGGACTACCAGGTCACCGTCGGCTCCTCCGGGTTCATGGCGGCCTTCGGCGGCGGCACGGACACCAACCAGGCGTCCTACCAGGTGATGCTGAAGGACTCGAAGTCGTACGACCGTGTGCAGAAGCACCTGGAGGAGGGCCTGAAGGACCTCAAGGGCATCGGTACGACCACGGTGTCGGCCGGCGACGGCTTCGGCAACCAGAATCTCAGCGTCGTGGTGAAGGCCTCCGACCCGGGGGTGCTGCGCACGGCGGCCGAGCAGGTCCGCTCCACCGTGGCCGGGCTCGGCGGCGTCACCGACGTCACCAGCGACCTCTCGACCAGCGTGCCGCGGATCTCGGTGACGGCGGGCGCCAAGGCGGCCGCGGCCGGCTTCGACAACCAGAAGCTCGGCGCGGCGGTGGCTCAGGCGGTGCGCGGTACGACGGCGGCGAAGGCGACGCTCGACGACACCGAGCGCGATGTCGTCATCAAGTCGGCCGAGCCCGCGACGACCGTGGCCCAGCTGAAGAACCTGCGGCTCGGCCCGGTGAAGCTCGGCGACATCGCCACCGTGAAGCTGGTGGACGGCCCGGTGTCGCTGACCCGGATCGACGGCCGGCGCGCCGCCACGATCACGGCCAGGCCGACCGGTGACAACACGGGCGCGGTCAGCACCCGGCTCCAGTCGAAGATCAAGGCCCTCAAGCTCCCCGCGGGCGCCGAGGCCCAGATCGGCGGTGTCACCTCGGACCAGAACGACGCCTTCAAGAACCTCGGCCTCGCCATGCTGGCCGCGATCGCGATCGTCTTCATGCTCCTGGTCGCCACCTTCCGCTCCCTGGCCCAGCCGCTGATCCTCCTGGTCTCCATCCCCTTCGCGGCGACGGGCGCCCTCGGCCTGCTGGTCGTCACGGGCACCCCGATGGGCGTCCCCGCCATGATCGGCATGCTCATGCTGATCGGCATCGTGGTCACGAACGCCATCGTGCTGATCGACCTGATCAACCAGTACCGGTCCCAGGGCCACGGCGTGGTCGAAGCCGTGATCGAGGGCGGCCGCCACCGCCTCCGCCCGATCCTGATGACCGCCCTGGCCACGATCTTCGCCCTCCTGCCGATGGCCCTGGGCGTCACGGGCGAGGGCGGCTTCATCGCCCAACCGCTTGCGGTCGTGGTGATCGGCGGCCTGATCACCTCCACCCTGCTGACCCTGCTCCTGGTCCCGACGCTCTACGCGATGCTGGAACTCCGCAAGGAACGCCGGGCGCGGAAGAAGGCGGCCAGGCACCAGCCGCCGGCCCCGGCGGAGCCGGACCTGGCCCAGGTCTGACAGCCGGACCCGGCCCGGGTCCGACAACGCCGTACGCGCCGAGGGGCGCCTCCGAACCTTCGGAGGCGCCCCTCGGTCGTCCGTACCGGACCACGCGGCTACGGCAGCGCCAGCATCCGCTCCAGCGCCAGCTTCGCGAACGCCTCCGTCTCCCGGTCGACCTGGATGCGGTTGACCAGGTTGCCCTCGGCGAGGGATTCCAGGGTCCAGACCAGGTGGGGGAGGTCGATGCGGTTCATGGTGGAGCAGAAGCAGACCGTGCGGTCGAGGAAGACGATCTCCTTGCCCTCGGGGGCGAAGCGGTTGGCGAGGCGGCGGACGAGGTTCAGTTCCGTGCCGATCGCCCACTTCGAGCCGGCGGGGGCCGCCTCCAGGGCCTTGATGATGTATTCCGTGGAGCCGACGTAGTCCGCCGCGGCCACGACCTCGTGCTTGCACTCCGGGTGCACCAGGACGTTCACGCCGGGTATGCGGGCCCGCACGTCGTTGACGGAGTCGAGGCTGAAGCGGCCGTGGACCGAGCAGTGGCCGCGCCACAGGATCATCTTCGCCGCGCGCAGCTCGTCCGCGGTCAGACCGCCGTTCGGCTTGTGCGGGTTGTAGACGACGCAGTCGTCCAGGGACATGCCCATGTCGCGCACGGCGGTGTTGCGGCCGAGGTGCTGGTCGGGCAGGAAGAGGACCTTCTCACCCTGCTCGAACGCCCAGTCCAGCGCGCGCTCGGCGTTGGACGAGGTGCAGATGGTGCCGCCGTGCTTGCCGGTGAAGGCCTTGATGTCGGCCGAGGAGTTCATGTACGACACCGGGACCACCTGGTCGGCTATCCCGGCCTCCGTCAGCACGTCCCAGCACTCCGCCACCTGCTCCGCCGTCGCCATGTCGGCCATGGAGCAGCCGGCCGCCAGGTCGGGCAGGACCACCTTCTGGTCGTCGGAGGTGAGGATGTCCGCCGACTCGGCCATGAAGTGCACACCGCAGAAGACGATGTACTCGGCCTCCGGACGCGCGGCCGCGTCCCGGGCCAGCTTGAAGGAGTCGCCCGTGACGTCGGCGAACTGGATCACCTCGTCGCGCTGGTAGTGGTGACCGAGCACGAAGACCTTGTCGCCGAGCTTCTCCTTGGCGGCGCGGGCGCGCTCGACCAGGGCGGGGTCGGACGGCGAGGGCAGATCACCGGGGCACTCGACACCCCGCTCGCTCTTCGGGTCGGCCTCGCGGCCGAGCAGCAACAGGGCGAGCGGAGTCGGCTGTACGTCGAGCTCCGCGGTCTGGGCGGTGGTCACGGCACGCACCCTTTCTATTTCTCGTCTATCTGACGCTATCTATCATAAACGCTTCACGTCAGTTTGACGATGGGCCATCGCGTCCATGTGACGTGAATCCCGGTCCCGACCGCCCCGGATCGCCCCGCGGGCCACTGTGCGCCTCCGCGCGCGTATGCGAGCATGAAGAGGCAGTAGCAAAATCGCGACCACGTGACGCCCGGCCCGGAATGAATCCGCGGAAGCGCCGGTTGCACTCGTCGGCAAGCAGTCTCCGTACAACCCGGGAGAGATGTAGATGTCCGTATCGGACGAGACCACAACCGTCAGCGACGGCATCATCCTGACCGACGCCGCCGCGGCGAAGGTCAAGGCCCTGCTCGACCAGGAAGGCCGCGACGACCTCGCGCTGCGTGTCGCCGTCCAGCCCGGCGGCTGCTCCGGTCTGCGCTACCAGCTGTTCTTCGACGAGCGCTCGCTCGACGGCGACGTGGAGAAGGACTTCGGCGGCGTCAAGGTCGTCACGGACCGCATGAGCGCCCCGTACCTGGGCGGCGCCACCGTCGACTTCGTGGACACCATCGAGAAGCAGGGCTTCACGATCGACAACCCGAACGCGACCGGCTCCTGCGCCTGCGGCGACTCCTTCAGCTGAGCCTTCGCGCCCAGCCGATGGGCGGGACAGAGGCGGCGGCCCCCACGAGCGGGGCCGCCGCCTCCGTCGTGTCCCGCACCGGCGGGAAGCCCTACCCGTACGAGCGGGAGGACGGCCGCGACGGCCGCAGCGCGCCCGGCTTCGCCCGCGGGATGCGGACGCCGTCCGCGCCGACCACCGTCCGGCCGTCCACCGGCGCCTCCAGGCGGACGGTCCGTACGAACTCCTTGGCGATCATCGGGCAGATCCTGCCCTCCTGCCGGTGCTCGGTGACCGTGACCGTCACCCGGGTGGCGCTCTCGCGTGCCGCCACCGTGTAGTCGGCGCACAGGCCGCCGTAGAAGCTCACGGTCAGGTTCCGGCCGTCGGCCGTGTAGCCGTTCACCTTCACCTGGTTGCCGGGGGCCGTCGGCGCGGCGGAGGGCGACGAGGACGTCAGGTAGCGGGGATCGATCGCCGGGTACGACACCGTCCCCTGCCCCCGCGTCTCGAACAGCCAGGACGGCACCAGGGTCCCTCGCCCGCCGACCGAGTGCGCGGCCAGCCCGAACACCGCCCCGTCCACCGCGACCGTCGTCCCGGAACCCCCGGGAGCCGTTCCGCACGGCTGGTCCAGCCGGGTCGCGAACCGCCCCGGACCCGCACAGCCCCCGGCCCCCATCCGGTGGTCGTCCTTCGGTGCCGCGTTCATCAGCGCGAGGGTCTTCTCCGCGTCCAGGACGGGGTACGTCGCCCCCTTCGCCGGCGTCGACAGCATCCCGTGGCCGCCGACGAGTTCGCCCTGCCTGCCGATCGTCAGCCCGGTCGTCCAGCCCGTCGTGGGCAGCCCGCCCACCACCGGGTCGGCGGTCACCACCCGCTGCTGCCCCATGACCTGGCTCGCGTCGGTCTTCGCACCGTCCAGCCCGGCCGCCGCCAGCACGGGCGCCGCCGCCTTCTCGGCCGCCGCCCCGCTCACCGGTGCCCCGGTCGGGCCCACCGGGCCGGTCGCGCACAGGGGGCCCTTCTTGCAGTCGTCGGTGCCCGGCGCGTACCGGCTGAAGGTCCAGTTGCCCGGCGCGTCCCGGTTCACCCGGAGGGTCGGGCCCGAACCGTCCTTGCCGCCGACGCGCCAGCCGTGCCCCTCGGCCACGGGCGTCCCGGTCACCCCGAGCGCCTTCGCCAGCCGGACCACCTGGTCCTCGCCGACCTCGGCCCCCGGCCCGTACACCGGCGCCGAGCCGGGCCCCCGCGGCAGCCCGCCCTGTGCCACGTAACGGGCGCCGTAGGGGTCCGACCGGTCGTCGAGGGCGAGCGGCGGGGGAGTGGTGCCGTCCGACGCGGCGGGGGTCGCGTGACCGCCCGCGGCATCGCTCGCCGCGACGTACGCGCCACCGCCGCCGACCAGCAGGACGGCGGCCGCGACGGAGAGGACGACGGCACGCGAGCGCCGCCTGGACCGCCCCGCCTCCCGCTCGTCGGGCACCTCGGGGACTTCCCCCGTGTTCTCGGGCCGCTCCGTGTTCACCGCATCGCTCCTCGCCGGTTCGTGTCCCGCGTGCCCCGCGCAGGGGGACGACGGTGGGACGGGGGAGCGTCGCGGGAGGTTCCCGCGCCTACGCCGTACGGGTGAGCGGGGTCAGTCCCCGTAGTCGGACATCCCGTCGAGCAGCCGGACGGAGCGCTTCGACACGGACACCTTGCGGATGCGGGACGGCGGCACCGGGCGGGAGGCGGAGCGCGCGGGCGCCGGCCAGCGCTGGGCCATCCGGGCGCAGTCGCCGCGCAGGGTCGCGAGATCGCCCTCGAGATCGCCCGGGGCGGGGGAGACCGGAGTGCCGGATTCGGCGGACGAGGAGCCGTTGAGGTTCGTCATGACCGAACCGTAGGCACGGTCGAGGCCGCGAAGAAAGATCTACTATCGGGTAGTTTCGTCAACTACAGCGTCGCCTCCTGACCGGGTAGCGTGAACTGTCCACGCCCTTCCGTCTCCCACCACCGCCCTTCCAACGAGCGCTATCGCGCGCACCTTCCTAATCCCGCAGGAGATTCCCCGTCGTGCGCATCGCAGTCACCGGCTCCATCGCCACCGACCACCTCATGACCTTCCCCGGCCGGTTCGCCGACCAGCTCGTCGCGGACCAGCTGCACACGGTTTCGCTCTCCTTCCTCGTCGACAACCTCGACGTGCGCCGCGGCGGTGTCGCCGCGAACATCGCCTTCGGGATGGGCCAGCTCGGCACCCGGCCGATCCTGGTCGGCGCGGCCGGCTTCGACTTCGACGAGTACCGTGCCTGGCTCGACCGGCACGGCGTCGACACCGACTCGGTGCGCATCTCCGACACCCTGCACACCGCGCGCTTCGTGTGCACCACCGACGCCGACCACAACCAGATCGGCTCCTTCTACACCGGCGCGATGAGCGAGGCCCGGCTGATCGAGCTGAAGACGGTCGCCGACCGGGTGGGCGGACTCGACCTGGTGCTGATCGGCGCCGACGACCCCGAGGCGATGCTCCGCCACACGGAGGAGTGCCGGTCCCGCGCGATCCCGTTCGCCGCGGACTTCTCCCAGCAGATCGCCCGGATGGAGGGCGAGGAGATCCGGATACTGCTGGAGGGCGCGACGTACCTGTTCTCGAACGAGTACGAGAAGGGCCTCATCCAGACGAAGACCGGGCTCACCGACGAGGAGATCCTCGCGAAGGTCGGGCACCGGGTGACCACGCTCGGTTCGCGCGGCGTGCGGATCGAGCGGGCCGGCGAGGACCCGATCGAGGTCGGCTGCGCGGAGGAGGAGCAGAAGGCGGACCCCACGGGTGTCGGCGACGCCTTCCGCGCGGGCTTCCTGTCGGGCCTCGCCTGGGGCGTCTCGCTGGAGCGGGCCGCCCAGGTGGGCTGCATGCTCGCGACGCTCGTCATCGAGACGGTGGGCACGCAGGAGTACCAGCTGCGGCGCGCGCACTTCATGGAGCGGTTCGTGAAGGCGTACGGCGACGAGGCGGGCGAAGAGGTCAGGGCGCACCTGCGCTGAGGCCGCCGGTCAGCCGAGCCGGCGGACCAGATAGGCCGTTCCGCGATCCGCCGGTTCCTCGCCCAGGTACTCCTGCCCCCGCATCTCGCACCACGCCGGGATGTCCAGGCGGGCCGCCTCGTCGTCCGAGAGGACGCGGACGGTCCCGCCCACCGGGACGCCGGGGAACACCTTGGCCAGTTCGATGACCGGGACGGGGCAGCGCTTGCCGAGGGCGTCGACGACCAGGGCGCCCGGCCCGGCGACCGTGACCGGGGTGGGCGCGCCCAGCCTGTCCCGTACCGCGGAGACGACACCCGGCAGCACGTCCAGGAAGCGCTCCACGTCCTCCTCGGCCGTGCCCGGCGGCAGCGACACACGGACGTTGCCCTCGCTGAGCACGCCCATGGCCTTCAGGACGTGGCTGGGTGTCAGGGTGCTGCTGGTGCAGGAGGAGCCGGAGGAGACGGCGAAGCCCTCGCGGTCCAGCTCGTGCAGCAGGGTCTCCCCGTCGACATAGAGACACGAGAAGGTGACGATCCCCGGCAGCCGCCGTTCCGGATCGCCCACCACCTCCACGTCCGGCACCAGCCGCGGCACGCGCGCCCGGATCCGCTCCGTCAGCTCCCGCAGCCGCGCCGACTCCTGGGCCGCCTCGGCCCGTACCGCGCGCAGCGAGGCGACCGCCGCCACGATGGCCGGAATGTTCTCGAACCCGGGCGCGCGCCCCGACTCCCGCTCGTCCGCCGGGCCTTGGGCCGCGAACCGGACCCCCTTGCGCACGACGAGCAGCCCGGCCCCCGGGGGACCTCCCCACTTGTGCGCACTGGCGGCGAGCAGCGACCAGTCGCCCTCGACGGGCCCCCAGCCCAGCGACTGCGCCGCGTCCACCAGCAGCGGCACCCCGGCCGCCCGGCAGAGCTCGGCCACCTCGGCCACCGGCTGCACGGTCCCCACCTCGTGGTTGGCCGACTGGAGCACGGCCAGCGCGGTGTCGGCGCGCAGCGCGGTCGCGTAGTCCGACGGGGACACGGCGCCCGTCCGGTGCACCGGCACCTGGGTGACCGACCCGCCCTCCGCCTCGAACACTTCCGCCGAATGGAGGACAGAGGAGTGTTCGACCGCTGACACGATCAGGTGACGTCCGACGCGCCGCCTTCCGGCCAACGCCCCCGCGACACCCGTGTGTACGGCCCGCGTCCCCGAGGACGTGAACACCACCTCGTCCGCCCGGCACCCGACCGCCTCCGCCGCCGTCTCCCGCGCCGCGTCCAGCAGCATCCGCGCCTTGCGCCCCTCCCGGTACAGGCGTGCGGGATCGGCCCAACCGTCGTCCAGGGCGGCCAACAGGGCCTGACGGGCTACGGGGTGGAGGGGAGCGGCGGAGGCTGCGTCGAAGTAGGCCACACGGCAACGGTAGAACGCCGGCGGCCCGAGCCGCCCCCAGGGGCGCGGGGCCGTGTCCGGCCCCTGTTCCGCCACGGGACGCGAACGACCGCCACCCACCTGTACCCGCCCGCACCGACCCTCCAAACCCCCACAACCCGAGCTATTGGGTGCCCATTCGCACCCCAACTGAGTGAGGCGCGACGCGTATGCCCCCCTCCCCGCGAACCCCCGGAGGGCGTCGGCTAGGGTTTGGTCCGCATAAACATCCAAACCCCTGCCCGACGCAGGGCGGCGACCGACCAGCGAGAAGGCCGCAGCCGACCGCGCGGGCGAGACTCTCGGGAAGGCGCTACGTGAGTCCCAACGGCTCCGACCGCTCGCCGCGGCGCCCGATGCGGCGGAAGCTGCTGCAGGCACTGACCGCGGGCCTGGTCCTGGCGACCGCAACCGGTTGCACATACAAGGACTTCCCCCGCCTTGGCATGCCCACCCCGACCACGGAAGAGGCTCCGCGGATCCTCTCCCTGTGGCAGGGGTCCTGGGCTGCCGCGCTCGCCGTCGGCGTGCTGGTGTGGGGCCTGATCCTGTGGAGCGCCATGTTCCACCGGCGCAGCCGCACCAAGGTCGAGGTACCTCCGCAGACCCGGTACAACATGCCGATCGAGGCCCTGTACACGGTGGTCCCGATCATCATCATCTCGGTCCTGTTCTACTTCACGGCCCGGGACGAGACGAAGCTCATGAGCCTCGACAAGAAGCCCGACGTCACGGTCAACGTGGTCGGCTTCCAGTGGAGCTGGGGCTTCAACTACATCGAGAACGTCCCCGGTGTCTCCGGCGACGCGAAGACGGACACCAACCTGTCCGCGATCCCCGACCGGTACAAGGCCGCCTTCCCGGCGAACGCCGGCGGCGTCTACGACGTCGGCACCCCGGGCACGCGCAACCCGCAGACCGGCAACCCTGGTCCGACGCTCTGGCTCCCCAAGGGCAAGACGGTCCGCTTCGTCCTGACCTCGCGTGACGTCATCCACTCCTTCTGGGTGGTGCCGTTCCTCATGAAGCAGGACGTCATCCCGGGCCACACCAACGCCTTCCAGGTGACCCCCAACAAGGAGGGCACCTTCCTCGGCAAGTGTGCTGAGCTCTGCGGCGTCGACCACTCCCGGATGCTGTTCAACGTGAAGGTCGTCTCCCCGGCGGCGTACGAGCAGCACCTCAAGGACCTCGCCAAGAAGGGGCAGACCGGTTACATTCCCGCCGGCATCGCGCAGACGAGCCACGAGAAGAACCGGGAGACGAACAACCTGTGAGCATCCTCAACGAACCCCAGGGTGCCGCGGCCGCTGAAGGCTCGTACGTGGAGCCGCCGGTACGGCGCAAGCAGCCCGGCAATGCCGCGGTGAAGTGGTTGACGACCACCGACCACAAGACGATCGGGACGATGTACCTCGTCACGTCGTTCGTGTTCTTCCTGATCGGCGGCGTCATGGCGCTGCTCATGCGCGCCGAGCTGGCCCGTCCGGGCCTGCAGATCATGTCGAACGAGCAGTTCAACCAGGCGTTCACGATGCACGGCACGCTCATGCTGCTGATGTTCGCGACGCCCCTATTCGCGGGCTTCGCGAACTGGATCATGCCGCTGCAGATCGGCGCGCCGGACGTGGCGTTCCCGCGGCTGAACATGTTCGCCTACTGGCTCTACCTGTTCGGCTCGCTCATCGCGGTGGGCGGCTTCCTCACCCCCGAGGGCGCGGCCGACTTCGGCTGGTTCGCCTACTCCCCGCTGTCGGACGCGGTCCGCTCGCCGGGCGCCGGCGCCGACATGTGGATCATGGGTCTGGCCATGTCCGGCTTCGGCACCATCCTCGGCTCGGTCAACTTCATCACCACGATCATCTGCATGCGGGCTCCGGGCATGACGATGTTCCGCATGCCGATCTTCGTGTGGAACGTGCTGCTGACCGGTGTGCTCGTCCTGCTGGCCTTCCCGGTGCTGGCCGCCGCGCTGTTCGCCCTGGAGGCGGACCGCAAATTCGGTGCGCACGTGTTCGACTCGGCAAACGGCGGAGCCCTGCTCTGGCAACACCTCTTCTGGTTCTTCGGCCACCCGGAGGTGTACATCATCGCCCTGCCGTTCTTCGGCATCATCTCGGAGATCATCCCGGTCTTCTCCCGTAAGCCGATGTTCGGTTACATGGGCCTGATCGCCGCGACCATCGCGATCGCCGGTCTCTCCGTGACGGTGTGGGCGCACCACATGTACGTCACCGGTGGTGTGCTGCTGCCGTTCTTCTCCTTCATGACCTTCCTGATCGCGGTCCCGACCGGTGTGAAGTTCTTCAACTGGATCGGCACCATGTGGAAGGGCTCGCTGTCCTTCGAGACGCCGATGCTGTGGGCGACCGGCTTCCTGATCACCTTCACGTTCGGTGGTCTCACCGGTGTCATCCTGGCCGCGCCGCCCATGGACTTCCACGTCTCCGACTCGTACTTCGTGGTGGCCCACTTCCACTACGTGATCTTCGGTACGGTCGTGTTCGCGATGTTCGCCGGCTTCCACTTCTGGTGGCCGAAGTTCACCGGCAAGATGCTGGACGAGCGCCTCGGCAAGATCACCTTCTGGACGCTGTTCGTCGGCTTCCACAGCACCTTCCTCGTCCAGCACTGGCTGGGCGCCGAGGGCATGCCGCGTCGTTACGCCGACTACCTGGCGGCCGACGGCTTCACCACGCTGAACACGGTGTCCACCATCGGTTCGTTCGTGCTCGGCCTCTCCTTCCTGCCGTTCATGTACAACGTCTGGAAGACGGCCAAGTACGGCAAGCCGGTCGGCGTCGACGACCCGTGGGGCTACGGCCGCTCGCTTGAGTGGGCGACCTCCTGCCCGCCGCCGCGGCACAACTTCGCCACCCTGCCGCGGATCCGCAGTGAATCCCCGGCGTTCGACCTGCACCACCCCGAGATCGCCGCGCTTGAGCAGCTTGAGCACGCCGGTCAGGTGCCCGCCGTCGCGGGCAGCAAGGAGGCCGGCAAGTGAAGATCCAGGGCCGGATGTTCATCTGGTTGAGCTTCTTCATGCTGATCATGGCCGTCGTGTACGGCGTGTGGTCGAAGGAGCCGGCCGGTACCACGGCGCTCTTCCTGGCCTTCGGCCTGTCGATCATGATCGGCTTCTACCTGGGCTTCACCGCCCGCCGGGTGGACGCCGGTGCGCAGGACGACAAGGAGGCCGACGTCGCGGACGACGCGGGCGAGCTGGGCTTCTTCAGCCCGCACAGCTGGCAGCCGCTCATGCTGGCCTTCGGCGGCGCGATCGCCTTCCTCAGCATCGCGGTCGGCTGGTGGCTGATCTACTTCTCCGCGCCGTTCATCGTGATCGGTCTGTTCGGCTGGGTGTTCGAGTACTACCACGGTGAGAGCCGCACCCAGTAAGGCCCACCGAGCACCACACCGGGAGCCCGGACCCTCCGTCAGGAGGGTCCGGGCTCCCGGCTTTTCCGCGTCCTATCGGGTGTCCTTCGGATGCCGGAGTGTCGTTCGCTCGTATGGGTTACATACCGTGCCAATAGGGTCTCCAGCTCATAGCGTGATCGTATGAACCACATTCCGCGGACCCGTACCGTCGTCAGCTGCGTCCTGCTGGTGACCGCCCTGGGCGCGGGCACCACCGCCTGCGGTTCGGACGGCGACCCCTTGTCCGCCGCGCCGTACGACGCGGCGGGCCTGATCTCCTTCAACGGCCCCACCGGCGCGGGGAAGCGGGCCGACCCGGACAAGCCCCTGGAGGTCTCCGTCAAGGACGAGGGGCGCATCACCGACGTGACCGCCCAGGACTCCACAGGGCGCTATGTGGCGGGCGAACTCGCCGCCGACGGCAGTCGTTGGCACAGCACCTCCCCGCTGGCCGCGAGCGCCCACTACACGGTCACGGTGAGCACCGAGGACGACGACGGGGCGCCGGGCCGCAAGGTCCTCAGCTTCGACACCACCAAGCCGGCCACCAAGAAGCAGTTGGGCGTCACCTTCGGGCCGGACACGGGCCAGTACGGCGTCGGGCAGGTCATCACCGCCCAACTCGGCCAGGAGATCAAGGACAAGGCGCAGCGGGCCGTCGTGGAGCGCGGCCTGCGCGTGGACTCCGTGCCGGCCGTGCCCGGCTCCTGGTACTGGGTGAGCGGCAAGGAACTCCACTACCGGCCCAAGGACTACTGGCCCACCCACGCCACGATCCAGGTGCACAGCAACCTGGACGGTGTGAAGATCGGCGGTGGGCTGTGGGGCGGCAGGACGAAGCCGGTGAAGCTGACCACGGGCGACCGCGTCGAGGCCCTCACGGACGCCGCCGCGCACGAGATGACCGTGTTCCGCAACGGCGCCGTGATCAAGACCATGCCGGTCACCACGGGCAAGCCGGGCTACGAGACCCGCAACGGCGTCAAGGTGGTCCTGGAGAAGCAGTACTTCGTACGCATGCGCGGGGTCACCGTCGGCATCGCCGAGGGCAGCCGGGACTCCTACGACCTGCCGGTGTACTACGCCACCCGCGTCACCTGGTCCGGTGAATACGTGCACGCGGCGCCCTGGTCGGTGGGCTCACAGGGCTACGCCAACGTCAGCCACGGCTGCACCGGCATGAGTACGTCCAACGCGCAGTGGTTCTTCAACACCGTCCAAGAGGGTGACATCGTGCGCGTCGTCAACTCCGGCGGCGAGCCGATGGAACCCTTCGGCAACGGCTTCGGCGACTGGAACGTCACCTGGAAGAAGTGGCGCACGGGCTCCGCCTTGACGGGCCTGCCGGGCAACGGCCAGTCCCCGTCGTCGGACGCGGTCCGCCTCCAGCCGACGGCCGTGTGAGCGCCCCGCAAGGGCGCGCGGAGCCGCGCCGGAGGACCTCGCGGGCCCGCCCGCGCGCACGCTCCCCGCGCCCCGGGCCGCTAGGCGCTCACGAGCCTCTTCCGCCGCAGCAGAGAGGCCAGCGAGGACGCGAACTCCACCGGGTCCACCGGCAGCGTCACGGCCGCGTCCGCCCGGCTCCACGTGGCCAGCCACGCGTCCTGCGGACGGCCGATGAGCAGCAGCACGGGCGGGCACTGGAACACCTCGTCCTTGATCTGCCGGCACATTCCCATGCCCCCCATGGGCACGGCCTCGCCGTCGAGCACGCACACGTCGATGCCCCCACGGTCCAGCTCGCGCAGCACCGCCGCGGGCGTGGCGCACTCCACGAACTCCACTTGGGGCACGTCCGGGGCGGGACGCCGCCCGGTGGCCAGCCGTACTTGCTCGCGGGTGTTGGAGTCGTCGCTGTAGACCAGCACGGTGGCGGTCGGCTGCATTGTTCCTCCGGGTCGACGTCGGCGTCGTACGGACAGGACGGACGGGGCCGTTTGGGCGGATGTTACTCCCATGAACACCACGTCAACACCGGTTCGGCGGGCAGCAACACTCCGAACGGCACCCCCCGGAGTGAGGGCGAGATAAGCGACCGACATAATGTCGGTCGTGGCGACAGCAACGACAGTAGAAACCGGGCACGCGCACCCGTCGGTCAACCGACCGAACCTCACCAGCGTCGGAACCATCATCTGGCTGAGTTCCGAGCTGATGTTCTTCGCGGCCCTCTTCGCGATGTACTTCACCCTCCGGTCGGTGACCGGACCGGCTCACTGGAAGCACATGGCCTCAGCGCTCAATGTGCCTTTCTCCGCGACGAACACCACGATCCTGGTGCTCTCGTCCCTCACCTGCCAGCTCGGCGTGTTCGCGGCCGAGCGCGGCGACGTGAAGAAGCTCCGTGGCTGGTTCATCCTCACCTTCATCATGGGTGCGATCTTCATCGGCGGTCAGATCTACGAGTACACGAGCCTGGTGAAGGAAGAGGGCCTCTCGCTCTCCTCCGACCCCTACGGCTCGGTGTTCTACCTGACCACCGGCTTCCACGGCCTGCACGTGACGGGCGGTCTCATCGCCTTCCTGCTGGTCCTCGGGCGCACCTACATGGCCAAGAGGTTCACCCACGAGCAGGCGACGGCCGCCATCGTCGTGTCCTACTACTGGCACTTCGTCGATGTCGTCTGGATCGGCCTCTTCGCCACGATCTATTTGATCAAGTAGCCGGGATCGCTCCCGCTAAGTCCAGAAGCACCGACGCAGAAGATCCTGACACCGGGGTAATCCGTGAAAAAGCTCTCCGCACGACGACGCCATCCGCTGGCGGCGGTCGTCGTCCTACTCCTCGCGCTGGCGGCCACTGGGGGGCTGTACGCCGCGTTCGCGCCCGCGAGCAAGGCACAGGCCGATGAAACCTCCCAGTCCCTGACCATCAAGGAGGGTAGGAAGCTCTACGAGGTCGGCTGCGCCAGCTGCCACGGCACCGGTGGGCAGGGCTCCTCCGACGGGCCGAGCCTGGTCGGCGTGGGCTCCGCGGCCGTCGACTTCCAGGTCGGCACCGGCCGTATGCCGGCCGCGACCTCGCAGGGCGCCCAGGCCCCGCGCAAGAAGCCTGTGTACACGCAGACGCAGATCGACCAGCTCGCCGCGTACGTCGCGTCGCTGGGCGCCGGCCCGGTCGTGCCGACCAAGCAGCAGTACGGTCCGAACGGCGCGGACGTCGCCAAGGGCGGCGAGCTGTTCCGCACCAACTGCGCGCAGTGCCACAACTTCACCGGCAAGGGTGGTGCCCTCACCGAGGGCAAGTACGCCCCCACGCTGGAGGGCGTCGACCCGAAGCACATCTACGAGGCCATGCAGACGGGCCCGCAGAACATGCCGTCCTTCCCGGACACCACGATGTCCTCCCAGAACAAGAAGGACATCATCGCGTACCTGCACGCGGTCGACAGCAGCGAGACGACGAACCCGGGTGGTCTGGAGCTGGGCGGCCTCGGGCCGGTCAGTGAGGGCCTGTTCGCCTGGATCTTCGGTCTCGGCGCGCTGATCGCCGTCGCCGTCTGGGTCGCCGCTCGGACCGCAAAGGCCAAGAAGTCATGAGTAGCCAAGACATTCCAGAAGAGAACCTGCCCGCTGAGCAGGACCACGCGCACGGCGCGGTAGGCGTCGCGGACGAGGTGCACCCGTTCGCCGACCCGGGGCTGCCGCCCCACGAGCACCGGATCCAGGACATCGACGAGCGGGCCGCCCGGCGGTCCGAGCGTGTGGTCGCCCTGCTGTTCACGGTGTCGATGCTGGCCACCGTCGGCTTCATCGTCTCGTACGTGACGATCCCGCACGACAAGAACATCTTCGTGTTCCCGATCGGGCACATCAGCGCGCTGAACTTCGCGCTGGGCCTGACGCTGGGCGTGGCGCTGTTCTGCATCGGCGCGGGCGCGGTCCACTGGGCCCGCACCCTGATGTCCGACGTCGAGGTCGCCGACGAGCGGCACGCGATCGCGGCCGCCCCCGAGGTCCGGGCGAAGGTCCACGCGGACTTCCGCCAGGGCGCCAAGGAGTCGGCGCTCGGCCGCCGCAAGCTGATCCGCAACACGATGTTCGGCGCGCTGGCCCTGGTGCCGCTGTCCGGCGTCATGCTGCTGCGCGACCTCGGTCCGCTGCCCGGCACCTCCCTGCGGCACACCCTGTGGGCCAAGGGCAAGCGCCTGGTCAACATGAACACCAACCAGCCGCTGCGTCCCGAGGACATCGCCGTCGGTTCCCTCACCTTCGCCAAGCCGGACGGCCTGGAGGAGACGGACGAGGAGTTCCAGAACGAGATGGCCAAGGCGGCCCTGATGATCGTCCGGCTGCAGCCGGACAACATCAAGGACAAGCGCGAGCTCGACTGGTCGCACGAGGGCGTCGTCGCGTTCTCCAAGATCTGCACCCACGTCGGCTGCCCGATCTCGCTGTACGAGCAGCAGACGCACCACGTGCTGTGCCCGTGCCACCAGTCCACCTTCGACCTCTCCGACGGCGCCCGAGTGATCTTCGGTCCCGCCGGCCACGCCCTGCCGCAGCTGCGCATCGGTGTGGACAGCGAGGGTTACCTCCAGGCGCTCGGCGACTTCGAGGAGCCCGTCGGTCCTGCATTCTGGGAGCGCGGATGAGTACTGCAGCCAACGAACCCGCCCGCTCGCGCGGGAAGGCACCGGCCGGCGAACGCATCGCCGACTGGGCCGACGGCCGGCTCGGGATCTACTCCCTGGCCAAGGCCAACATGCGCAAGATCTTCCCCGACCACTGGTCGTTCATGTTGGGCGAAGTGTGCATGTACAGCTTCATCATCATCATCCTGACGGGTGTCTATCTGACACTGTTCTTCCACCCGTCGATGAACGAGGTCGTCTACCACGGCAGCTATGTCCCTCTCCAGGGGCAGATGATGTCGGAGGCGTTCAACTCGACCCTGCACATCTCCTTCGACGTGCGCGGTGGTCTGCTCGTCCGGCAGATCCACCACTGGGCCGCGCTGATCTTCCTCGCCGGCATGTTCGTGCACATGATGCGCGTGTTCTTCACGGGCGCGTTCCGCAAGCCGCGTGAGATCAACTGGCTGTTCGGCTTCCTGCTGTTCGTCCTCGGCATGTTCACCGGTTTCACCGGTTACTCGCTCCCGGACGACCTGCTCTCCGGCACCGGTGTCCGCTTCACCGAGGGTGCGATCCTGTCCATGCCGATCGTCGGCACGTACATCTCGTACTTCCTCTTCGGCGGTCAGTTCCCCGGCCACGACTTCGTCGCCCGGTTCTACTCGATCCACATCCTGCTGCTGCCGGGCATCATGCTCGGCCTGATGGTGGCGCACCTGATCCTGGTCTTCTACCACAAGCACACGCAGTTCGCGGGTCCGGGCAAGACCAACAACAACGTGGTCGGCATGCCGCTGCTGCCGGTCTACATGGCCAAGGCCGGAGGCTTCTTCTTCCTGGTCTTCGGTGTCATCGCGGCCATCGCCGCGGTCGCGCAGATCAACCCGATCTGGGCCATGGGCCCCTACCGCCCGGACCAGGTGTCCACCGGCGCCCAGCCCGACTGGTACATGGGCTTCGCCGAGGGTCTGATCCGCTTCATGCCGGGCTGGGAGATCAATTTCTGGGGCCACACCCTGGTCCTGGGCGTGTTCATCCCGCTGGTGCTCTTCGGCGTGGTGCTGGGCGCGATGGCGGTCTACCCGTTCATCGAGTCCTGGATCACCGGTGACAAGAGCGAGCACCACATCCTGGACCGCCCGCGCAACGCCCCGACCCGTACCGGGCTCGGTGTCGCCTGGGTGACGATGTACATGATCACCCTGGTCGGCGGTGGCAACGACCTGTGGGCCACGCACTTCCACCTGTCGATCAACGCCGTGACCTGGTTCGTCCGGATCTTCTTCTTCGTCGGTCCGGTCATCGCGTTCATCGCCACCAAGCGGATCTGCCTCGGCCTCCAGCGCCGCGACCGCGACAAGGTGCTGCACGGTCGCGAGACCGGCATCATCAAGCGGCTGCCGCACGGTGAGTTCATCGAGGTGCACGAGCCGCTGAGCCAGGAGCAGCTGCACACGCTCACCACGCACACGCAGTACGCGCCGGCCGAGATCGGCCCCGTGGTCGACGAGAACGGTGTCGAGCGCAAGGTGAAGGCGTCCGAGAAGCTCCGGGTGAAGCTGTCCAGCGCCTACTACGGCGAGGACAGCCAGATCCCGAAGCCGACCTCCGAGGAGTACAAGGAGATCACGAGCGGCCACGGCCACCACTGATCCCCGCGTCGCCACGCCACCGAGGGGCCCCGTCCGCAAGCCGGACGGGGCCCTTCCCCGTGCCGGGGGATCGATAAGGTGGTGTACGAGGTTCCACCACTGTGCACGACAAGGAGCGGCTGATGAGCGCTGTGACCCCCGCTGGAGGCGACACCGCGGCGGGCCGCTCCTGGCCCGCCCTGCTGAACGGCCTGCTGGACGGCCAGGACCTCTCGTCCGACGACACCGCCTGGGCGATGGACCTGATCATGCGGGGCGAGGCGACCGACGCCCAGATCGCCGGGTTCATGGTCGCGCTGCGCGCCAAGGGCGAGACCGTCGAGGAGATCTCCGGGCTCGTGCGCACCATGTACGAGCACGCGAACGTGATCGAGGTGCCGGGCCCGGCCGTCGACATCGTCGGCACCGGCGGCGACGGCGCCAAGACGGTCAACATCTCCACGATGTCCTCGATCGTGGTCGCGGGCACCGGCGCCAAGGTCGTCAAGCACGGCAACCGCGCCGCCTCCTCGGCCTCCGGCTCCTCCGACGTCCTGGAGAAGCTCGGCGTCAACCTCCAGCTGACCCCGAAGCGGGTCGCCGAGGTCGCCGAGGAGGCCGGGATCACCATCTGCTTCGCGGTGAAGTTCCACCCCTCGCTGCGTCATGTCGCCGCCGCGCGCGGCCAGTTGGGAATCCGTACGACCTTCAATGTGCTCGGTCCGCTGACCAACCCGGCCAAGGTGCGCGCCCAGGCGGTGGGGGTCGCCGACCCGCGCATGGCGCCCGTCGTGGCCGGAGTCTTCGCCGAGCGCGGCAACTCCGCGCTGGTCTTCCGGGGCGACGACGGCCTGGACGAGCTGACCGTCACCGGCACCTCCCGGGTGTGGGTGGTGCGGGACGGCAAGGTCCGCGAGGAGGTCTTCGACCCGCGCGACGTCGGCATCGAGCCGGCCCCCCTGGAGGCCCTGCGCGGCGCGGACGCGTCGTACAACGCGGAGGTCGCCCGCCGGGTGCTGGACGGCGAGCGGGGCGCCGTACGGGACGCCGTGCTGCTGAACTCGGCGGCGGCCCTGGCGGCCCTGGAGCCGACCGACGCCCCGCTCACCGAGCAGCTGCGCGCCGGGATGGCGAAGGCCGCGCGGTCCATCGACTCGGGCGCGGCGAAGCGCACGCTGGAGCGCTGGGTGGCGGCCAGCAACGCGTGAACGGTGGTCGATCGTCCCGCGATCCGGACTCGGGTTGCGGGACGGTGATCTTTTCGCGTACGTTCCGTACCAGGTCATGAGTGACAGTCATGAGGCCCCGGCCGACTGTCCGGCAACCCTCCGTCCGTGGCGGGGTGCCCCGGGTGAGGACCAGGTCGTAGGCAGCGAGGTCTACGGCAAGCGCGGACCCCTCGGGCGCTCGTAGAAGCGCCGGGCCAGGGGTCCTGGTCGTACGAGGGAGCCTCCCGTGAGCAAGCGAATGCGCTAGGGCCGCCGAGCCCCGCCTCCGCGCACCCCTTTCACCTTTTCTTTCGTACGTGCCTTCGGCGTACGTGCGCACGGGAGTTCCCCATGTCTGTCTCCACCCTTGCCGTCGACCCGTCGATCTGCCCCCCTCTGCCCGTTCTGGGGCGGGATGTCACCGTCCCGCTCGTCACCGGCGGCACCATCGCCTACGCGGCCCTCGACTACGCGGCCAGCGCCCCCGCCCTCCAGCGCGTCTGGGACGACGTCGCCGCCTACGCGCCGTACTACGGCAGCGTCCACCGGGGCGCCGGGTACCTCTCCCAGTTCTCCACCGATCTGTTCGAGAAGGCCCGCCGCACGGTCGGGGAGTTCCTCGGCTGCCGCGCCGACGACCAGGTGGTCTTCACCCGCTCGACCACGGACTCGCTGAACCTGCTGGCCCGGGCGGTCCCCGCGGACTGCCGGGTCTTCGTCTTCGAGACCGAGCACCACGCCTCCCTGCTGCCCTGGCAGGACGCCCGGGTCACCTACCTCGACGCACCGCGCAGCCCGCGGCAGGCCGTCGAGATCCTGGAGCGCGCCCTCGCCGACCGCGACCCGCACGGGCCGGCCCTGGTGTGTGTCACCGGCGCCTCCAACGTCACCGGGGAGCTGTGGCCGGTGCGCGAGCTGGCCGCCGCGGCGCACGCCCACGGCGCCCGGATCGTCCTGGACGCCGCCCAGCTGGCCCCGCACCACCCGGTGTCCCTGGTGGACCTGGACGTCGACTGGGTCGCCTTCTCCGGGCACAAGCTGTACGCCCCCTTCGGCGCGGGAGTGCTGGCCGGCCGGGCCGACTGGCTGCGGGCCGCCGAGCCGTACCTCGCGGGCGGCGGCGCCAGCCGCAGGGTCGCCCGGCGCCGGGACGGGGGAGTGGAGGTGGAGTGGCACGAGAGCGCCGCCCGGCACGAGGCGGGCTCCCCGAACGTCATCGGCGCCTACGCCGTCGCCTCCGCCTGCACGGCGCTCACCGAGGCCGGCTGGGAGTCGCTGGTCGCCCGTGAGCAGGGTCTGATCGACCGGGTGCGTGCGGGCCTCGCCGGGATTCCGCAGGTCAGGGTCCTGTCGCTGTTCGGCGACGACGCCCCGCGGGTCGGCGTGATCTCCTTCGTGGTGGAGGGCTGGAACAGCTCCCACTTCGCGGCCGCCCTCTCCGCCGAGTACGGCATCGGCGTCCGCGACGGCCTCTTCTGCGCCCACCCCCTGCTGCACACCCTGCTCGGCACGGCCCCCGAGACCCCGGCCGAGTGCGGTGCCCCGTCCCTGAACGCCATCCGCGTGAGCTTCGGCGCGGGCACCCCGGACGAGCACGTGGACCGGTTCGTCAAGGCGGTGCGGCAGCTGGTGACCGAGGGCGCGCGGTGGACGTACCGCACGGAGGAAGGCCGCTGCGTCCCGGCGGCGTAAGGGGTGAACCTACTGGTGGGGCGGCGTTCGGGCGGTCAGGGCGGTCAGGAGTCCAGACCGATCGCGAAGGCCGCCTCCAGGTCGTGCTGGGAGTACGTACGGAACGCGACGTGCGTGTCGGTCGCCTCGACACCCGGGATCTTGCTGATCCGCCCCGGGATCACGTCGGCCAGATCCTCGTGCTCCCGCACCCGCACCATGGCGATCAGGTCGTACGTCCCCGTCACGGAGAACACCTCGCTCACCGACTCCAGCGAGGCGATCTGCTCGGCGATCTCGGGAATCCGGTCCACGCTGGTCTTGATGAGGACGATCGCGGTGATCACGGCTGGTTCTCTCCCTCGGATACCGGTTCGGGTGCGCATTTCACTCTAGCCCGCCCTTCCCCCCGCACCGCCCTTCCGAGGCCGCCCCCAAGGCCCTTCCACCGCCCGTACCGCACCCACGCGTAGACGAAGCCCGCCCCGAAGCCCACCAGGTGCGCCAGGTACGCCACCCCCGGCCCCTGCGCCGAACGCCCCGCCGCCAGCCATTGCAGCGTCACCCAGAACGGCAGTACCACCCACGCGGGGAACCGCAGCGGCAGGAAGAAAAGGAACGGCAGGAGACTGGTGACACGGGCCCGCGGGAACAGGAAGAGAAACGCCCCGAGCACCGCCGAGATCGCCCCCGACGCGCCCACCAGCGACTGCTCGGACGTGGCGTTGGCGACCGCGTACCCCAGCAGCGCCAGATAGCCGCAGCCCACGTAGAACAGGGTGAACTCCACGCGGCCCATCCGCTCCTCGGTCAGCACGCCGAAGACGAGGAGGAAGAGCATGTTGCCCAGCAGGTGCACCCAGTTGCCGTGCACGAACAGCGCCGTGACCGGGCTCAGCGCGTGCGCCCAGGGACCGGCGAACAGCTCGGCCGGGACCACCCCCCAGTGCCGGAAGTACACCCGCTGCGCGTCCAGCAGGACGTACCCGGTGCCGTACCCGGGGACGATCCCCGAGGCGGGTCCCAGCATGAAGATCAGACAGCACAGGGCGATGAGGCCGTACGTCATCGGCGCGTCCCTGAGTGTCCTGAAGGTCCGGCCGGCTGCCGTGCTCCACTCGCTGATCATGAACACAGAGCATGACGTAACCGGACGCAAGCTGACAGACCGCCTCGCCGCCATGGATGGACGGGCGACGGGTGGTCCCCAGGCCGTAGGGTTACGAGCCACACGCGTCGGCCCCGCCGGCGCGATCCCGCCGACCTGAGAAGGGCACGATGACGGTTCCCCAGCCGACTGCCACGACGCGATGGCGCTGCACCCTGTGCGGCAACCTCACCCGCTTCGACGTCACGCGTTCCTCGAAGGTCGTGGAGTACGTCCACCTCGACCTCGCGGGCGAGCCGACGGTGGAGGAGCGCCAGGTGGTCAGTGAGACGATCGAATCGGTGCGCTGTCGCTGGTGCAACGCGGTGGACCAGGTGGAACTCGTGGACAGGCCGGGCACCGACTCCTGAGGGGAGCGGGCCCGCAGAGGCATCGGCAAGGTAGTGGGGTGTGACGGATGGTGGAGAGCGCAGGCGGGGGGCCGGGCGACGGCACCGCTGAGGTGCTTGACCGTCCGCTGCCCGACGGAGTGCGCCGCAGGGTCGTCGGGATCGTCTCGGACTGCTTCGGCAAGCTGACCGTGGCCGAACTTCCCGCGCAGTTGCGGCAGTACGCCCGTTTTACCCCGAATCGCCGTGCGAAGTTCGCCGGGAACGCGATGGCCACGGCGCTGGAGACCGACACGCTGTTCCGGCAGCGGATCGGGGAGAAGTTCCGCGCCGCGCAGCCGGAGTTGGCCGGTGCCCTCGACTCCGGCTCGGCGCCCGCGGCCGTCGACCCGCTCGATGTGGCGGCCGCGGCCTATGTGCTGCGCCCGGCGGGCTGGGTGAAGCTGGTCACCGCGGCCGGGGAGGAGGCCCAGCGCGCCGACGCCGAGCGGGCCGACGAGGAGAGCCGCGCCGAACTGGAGCGGCTGCGCGCCGAACTGGACCGCGCCCGCGACCACACCCGCGCCGAGACCGAACGGCTGCGCGCGGAGCTGGAGTCGGCGAAGCGGGACCTGGAGTCGCTGCACCGCAAGCTGCGCTCCGCGCAGAGCGATGTGCGCCGCGGCGAGGCCGCGCTGCGCAAGGCGCAGGGCGAGATGGACGCCGTACGGGCCGAGGCGCACACCCGGGTGTCGGCCGCGGAGAGCGAGTCCCGGCGGCTCAAGGCCCGCCTCGGCGAGGCGGAGGCGGCCCTGGAGGCCACCCGCAAGGCCGCCCGCGAGGGGCGCAGCGTGGAGGACATGCGGGTGCGGCTGCTCCTGGACACCCTGCTGGACGCCACCCAGGGCCTGCGGCGCGAGCTGGCGCTGCCCCCGGTGTCCGTGCGCCCGGCCGAGACCGTGGACGCGGTGGAGCCCGGCCGGATGACGCCGAAGGACATCGCGACGCGCGCCCTGTCCGAGCACGACCCGGCGATTCTCGATCAGCTGCTCGCGCTGCCGCAGGCGCATCTGGTCGTCGACGGCTACAACGTGACCAAGACCGGCTATCCGCAGATGCCGCTGGAGAAGCAGCGGCTGCGTCTGCTGGGTCAGCTGTCCGCGCTCGCCGCGCAGACCGGCGCCGAGGTGACCTGCGTCTTCGACGGCGCCGAGCTGGCCGCGCCGGTGCTGCTCGCGCCGCCGCGCGGGGTGCGCGTGCTGTTCTCCAAGCCGGGCGTGACCGCCGACGAGCTGATCCGCCAGCTGGTGCGCGCGGAGCCGCCGGGCCGTCCGGTGATCGTCGCCTCCACCGACCGCGAGGTGGCCGACGGTGTCGCGCGGGCGGGCGCCCGCCCCGTGGCCTCTGCGGTACTTCTGAAGCGACTGTCCTGAAGGTCCAACGGACGTACGTAATGCCCGGATTGGTCCGGCCTGTTACGCGACGTAGGGTCAATCGCCCATCACTGCTTGTGGGTTGTGTGCAAAAAATGCATTGCGTGACGGGATTTTTTCCCGTGAGGATTTGAATGATCACAACTGGGTCACTAGGGTCTGGGCTCGAACCTCCGAACGGGTGAACACTCACAAGAAGGAGTTCGTCCTCCGTGGCGTCCCACCGTCGACCCAAGCAGCAGAGCCGTGCACGCGTGACCGTGCTGACCACCGCAGCAGCCGCCGCCGTCGTGCTCAGCGCGAACGCCGCGAACGCCGCGCCGAGTGAGAAGCTCAGCAAGGACCAGGTCAAGTCCAAGGTCGACAAGCTGTACGAGCAGGCCGAGCAGGCCACCGAGAAGTACAACGGAGCCAAGGAGAAGCAGCAGAAGCTGCAGAAGGAGATCTCCACCATCCAGGACAACGTCGCGCGGGGTCAGGAAGACCTCAACAAGCTGCGCGACGGCCTGGGTTCGCTGGCCACGGCCCAGTACCGCTCCGGCGGTATCGACCCCTCGGTCCAGCTCTTCCTCTCCTCCGACCCGGACACCTTCCTCGACAAGGCGTCCACCCTCGACCAGCTGAGCAGCCAGCAGGTCGACGCGCTGCGCAAGATCCAGAGCAAGCAGCGCGAGCTCGCCCAGGAGCGTTCCGAGGCCACCGAGAAGCTCAAGGACCTCGCGGACACCCGCACCGAACTGGGCAACAAGAAGAAGGAAGTCCAGGCCAAGCTCGCCGCGGCCCAGAAGATCCTCAACAGCCTCACCGCCAAGGAGAAGGCCGACCTCGCCGCCCAGCAGCAGCGTGCCGACCGCTCCTCCAGCCAGCGCGTGAACCTCGGCGACGCCCCGCCCGCCTCCGGCCGGGCCGCGGCCGCCTTCTCCGCCGCGCAGGCCCAGATAGGCAAGCCGTACGTCTACGGCGCCACCGGCCCCTCCTCCTTCGACTGCTCGGGTCTGACGTCCTACGCCTACGCGCAGGCCGGCGTCTCCATCCCGCGTACCTCCGAGGAGCAGGCCAACATAGGCACCCGGATCTACAGCCAGAGCGACCTCAAGGTCGGCGACCTGGTCTTCTTCTACGGCGACATCCACCACGTCGGCCTGTACGCGGGCAACGGCCAGGTGCTGCACGCCCCGCACACCGGTGCGGTGGTGCGCTATGAGGCGATGTCGGACATGCCCTTCCAGTTCGGCGTCCGGGTCTAAACCTCCGACGCTCCCGGAGGAGGTCGTCCGATCGGGCGAATCCACGGGACGGAGACTGACTCCACGCCCCGCCGGTGACCTGCGTCAGCGGCGGGGCGTCACCGTTTGTCCGTCGTCGCGGTCTTTGGCCGCGGCCCTTCCGCACGGCTACTGTCTGCCGCGTTTCCCCGGCGCCGGGGTCTCCCCGTCCCCAGGCGCCGGGGAACGCCGTCCGTGTCAGCCAGTGGAAGGGGTTCGGCAAACCGTGGGGTCCCATCGCCGCCTTGCACCGTCCGGTCAGCGCCGCGCACCGGCCGGATTCGACCGGGGCGCAGTCGCCCTGTGCGCGCTGTCGGCCGCCGCCGCGGCCCTCGGCGCCGCTCCGGCGCACGCCGCGCCGCACCCCGACGCCCGCGCCGAGGTGGACCGGCTCTACACGGAGGCCGAGCAGGCGACCCAGGCCTACGACAAGGCCGAGGAGCGCACGGACGCGCTGCGCCGCGAGGTCCACTACGCCCAGGACCGCATCGCCCGCCGCCAGCAGGACGTGAACGCGCTGCGGGAGGAGCTGGGTTCGGTGGCCGGGGCGCAGTACCGCTCGGGCGGCATCGACCCGGCCGTCGCGCTGCTGTTCTCCGACGACCCCGAGGAGTACCTCGACAAGGCCGCCACGCTCGATCGCATCGGCACCCAGGAGGCCGACCGGCTGCGGCAGTTGCGCTCCGCGCTGCGCGAGCTGCACCAGGAGCGGACGGAGGCGGACGCGAAGCTGGACGCGCTGGAGAGCAGCCGCCGGGCGGCCGCCGCGCACAAGCGGACGGTGGAGGGCAAGCTCGCGCGGGCCCGGCAGCTGCTGGACTCGCTGTCCGCGGCCGACCGCGCCGCCTACGACCGCTCCTCCCGCTCGGCCGGCCCCGACCGCCTGGACCTGCCCGCCCTGACCGGCGCCCCCGGGGCGCGCGCCGCCGCGGCCCTGGCCGCCGCCCGCTCCGCGCTCGGCCGCCCCTATGTGTGGGGTGCCAACGGGCCGTCGGGTTTCGACTGCTCGGGCCTGATGCAGTGGGCGTACGCGCACGCCGGCATCCAGCTGCCCCGCACCTCCCAGGAGCAGCGGTTCGCGGGGCGGCGCGTCCCGCTGTCCCAGGTCCGCCCCGGTGACCTGGTGGTCTACCGCTCCGACGCCAGCCATGTGGCGATGTACGTCGGCCACGGCCAGGTCATCCACGCGCCGCACCCGGGGGCGGCGGTGCGCTACGACCCGGTGGGGATGATGCCGGTCTCCTCGGTGACCCGGCCCTGACGTCCGCGTGGCGCGCCGTACGATCGTGTGATGGCCGGTGGCAGGCGGGTGAGAGGCGTCGGGGCGATGGCCCTGTGCCTGCTGCTGCCCCTGACCGGCTGCGGCGGGCGGACCGCGGCCGACTCCGCCAGGAGCGAGGTGCAGCACCTGCTGGACCTGCGGTCGGCGGCGCTGCTGCGGCACGACGCGGGGGCGTACGGCGCGACGGGCGCGAGCACCGAGTACACCCGGCTGCGCGCCCTGCCGCTGGCGTCCTGGGCCTACCGGATCACCGGCCTGCGCCGCACCGCCGCGGGGGCCACCGCGGACGCCGACCTGACGTACAAGGTCGCCGGGTACGACCGGGCGCCCGTCGACACCCGGCGCACCCTCACCCTGGCCCGCACGGCTTCCGGCACCTGGTACGTCACCGGCGACCGGCCCGCCGGCAGGTCCGGGCAGCAGCTGTGGGACCAGGGCACCGTGACCGCCGTACCGGGCGCGCACAGCCTGGTGCTCGGCGCCGGGCAGCCGGCGGCCGACCTGCGGGCGTACGCGCGGATGGCCGACCAGGCGGTTCCGGCGGTGACCCGGGAGTGGGGCGCGGACTGGACGCGCCGGGTGGTGGTCCTCGTCCCGAAGTCCCTCCAGGGCATGGCGGGCCTGCTCGGCTCGCCCGCCGCGAACTACCGGGGGATCGCCGCCGTGACGACGGGGGAGGCGGGGGGCGCGGGGCGGACGCCGGCGGACCGGGTGGTGATCAACCCGGACGCCTACGCCGTCCTCGGCGCGATGGGCAAGCAGGTCGTCCTCACGCACGAGACCACGCACGTGGCCACCCGCACCCGCACCACTGCGGCCACCCCCCTGTGGCTGTCGGAGGGTTACGCGGACTGGATCGGCTACCGGGGTACCGACCGCACCCCGACGCAGGCCGCCCCGGAACTGGCCCGCGCCGTGCGCGACGGCCATGTGCCCGCCGCGCTCCCCACCGACAAGGACTTCGGCTTCACCAGCGACCCGACCGAGCTGGCCCGTGCCTACGAGAGCGGCTGGCTGGCCTGCCGCATGATCGCCGACCAGTGGGGCGCGGCGCGCCTCGCCGCCTTCTACCGCGGCGTCGGCGGCCACCCCCAGCGCTCCGGCGCCGTCGAGAACGCCCTGAAACAGGTCCTCGGGATCACCCCGGAGTCCTTCACGACCCGCTGGCAGACCTACGTCAGGACCGAGCTGCGGTGAGCGTCCCGACCGCCTCGGTCGACCAAGCCCGCTCGGTGCCTTGACGGTCCGACTCCCGCTCGCCGCCGCCCTGTCGGCCCTTCGCCTGCCCGGTGTCGCGCCGGCGCTCGCGACGGCCATGGCCGTGCGGTGCGCGGCGGTCGCGGTGCGGCCGGGGCGCACCCCGCGCACCGTGGCGGGCGCGCCGGCGTGAGCGGGGTCAGGGGGAGACCGAGGTCTTCCGGGCGGGCACCGGGCGGAACGGGGCGGCCGATGGACGGGAGACGGTCGCACGCCACAGCCGGCGGGCCGCCAGCAGGGTCGCGGCGGCCAGGAGACCGTTGCGGAGCAGGAGCAGGACGACGCCGTACCAGTCGCTCGCCACCACGTGGACGAAGCCGGCCGGGAACTCCAGGACCGTCAGGAAGGACGCCGCCAGGACCAGCAGCGCGGGCGCGGTCATCCGGGAGGCGCGGTGGGTGAGGCAGACGGCGGCCATGCCGATCAGCCACACCAGGTACTGCGGGCTGATCACCCGGCTGGTCACCGTGAACAGCAGTACGGCCGTCAGCGCCGCGTCCGCCAGTGTGTGCGGGGCGAAGCGCCGGGCCCGCAGCCGCCACAGCAGCAGCCAGCCGAACGCTCCCGCCGTCAGCGCCAGCGCCGCCGCGCTCACCACGTCCACGTACGGGCCCAGGAACTCGATCGACCCGTAGTTCAGCAGCACCTGCCCGCTCCAGCCGAAGTGCCGGGCCACATGGAAGACCAGGGCGCCCAGCGACTCCACCTCGGTGCCCCTCTCCCGCTGGAACGTCAGGAAGGCGAAGGCGCCCGGCATCCACAGCGCGAACGCCGCCGCG
Organism: Streptomyces sp. NPDC001056; assembly: GCF_053598955.1. Classification (NCBI taxonomy): domain Bacteria; kingdom Bacillati; phylum Actinomycetota; class Actinomycetes; order Kitasatosporales; family Streptomycetaceae; genus Streptomyces; species Streptomyces sp. NPDC001056. The sequence goes on from NZ_JBSFLI010000036.1 coordinate 64,715, forward strand.
AGCCCCGCCCCGGTCACCCCCGCCGACGCCCACGCCCGCCGCCGCACCGCACCGGCCAGCAGCAGCGCGGGCCACACCTTCAGCAGCGCCCCGAAGGCGGTCAGCGCGCCCATCACCCGGGGGTGCCGTGCCCCCGCGAGCAGCGCGGCCACGGCGACCGCGGTCACCATCACGTCGTAGCGGGCGTACACCGTCGGTCCGAGCAGCGGGGCGCCCACCACCCACACCCAGGCCCCGCGCCGCGACCGGCCGGGGCGCCGGGCCGACCACAGCAGCAGGACCAGGACCACCAGGTCGGCGAGGAGGGCCAGCGCGAAGAAGGCGTGCGGGTACGACAGGAACGGCAGCAGGGCGGGGGAGAGGATCGCCAGCGCGGCGGCGGGCGGGTACTGCCAGGTGACGTCGTCCAGCGGGAAGGTGCCGTGGCGCAGCACCTCGTACCAGTTCCGGTAGATCACCGAGACGTCGGTGGTGACGTCCGGGCCGGGGAAGACGTACACCCCGAGGACGAAGAGCAGCAGCACCGCTCGGGTGACGCACCAGGTCGCGAGCAGGTACGCCGGCGACCGCCGGGCGTCCTTGGTCTCCACGTGTTCCCCTGCCGATCGATTCCGCTTCGAGTCCCGCGTCGCGTGACCATGATGTCCCGAGCCCCGGGGGCCGTGCCAACGTGACCCGGCCGCGCCCGGCCCCGGACGGCCGATTCGGTAGGGTCGGCGGCGATGCACAAGACCCTGATCGTGACCAACGACTTCCCGCCCCGGCCGGGAGGCATCCAGGCCTTCCTGCACAACATGGCCCTGCGCCTGGAGCCCGGCCGGCTGGTCGTCTACGCCTCCACCTGGAAGCGGAGCCGCGAGGGCGTCGAGGCGACGGCCGCCTTCGACGCCGAGCAGCCCTTCACCGTCGTACGCGACCGTACGACCATGCTGCTGCCCACCCCCGGGGCGACCCGGCGCGCGGTCGGGCTGCTGCGCGAGCACGGCTGCGCCTCGGTGTGGTTCGGGGCCGCGGCACCGCTCGGACTGATGGCGCCCGCGCTGCGCCGCGCCGGAGCGGAACGCCTGGTGGCCACGACCCATGGGCACGAGGCCGGCTGGGCCCAGCTGCCCGCGGCCCGGCAGCTGCTGCGCCGGATCGGGGAGTCCACGGACACGATCACCTATCTGGGGGAGTACACCCGCTCCCGGATCGCCGGGGCGCTCACTCCCGGGGCGGCCGGGCGGATGGTGCAGCTGCCGCCCGGCGTCGACGAGAAGACCTTCCACCCGGGCTCCGGCGGCGACGAGGTGCGCGCCCGGCTCGGGCTCACCGACCGCCCGGTCGTGGTCTGCGTCTCCCGGCTGGTGCCGCGCAAGGGGCAGGACACGCTGATCCGGGCCATGCCCCGGGTCCTCGCCGCGGAGCCGGACGCCGTGCTGCTGATCGTCGGCGGCGGCCCCTACGAGCAGGACCTGCGCCGCCTCGCCCGGGAGACCGGCGTCGACGCCTCGGTCCGCTTCACCGGCGCCGTCCCCTGGTCCGAGCTGCCCGCCCACTACGGCGCGGGCGACGTCTTCGCCATGCCCTGCCGCACCCGCCGCGGCGGCCTCGACGTCGAGGGCCTCGGCATCGTCTACCTGGAGGCCTCCGCGACCGGCCTGCCGGTCATCGCGGGCGACTCCGGCGGTGCCCCGGACGCCGTCCTCGACGGCGAGACGGGCTGGGTGGTCCGCGGCGGCGACCCGCTCGACACCGCCGACCGGGTCGTCACCCTGCTCGGCGACCCCGCGCTCCGCCGCCGGATGGGGGAGCGCGGCCGCCAGTGGGTGGAGGAGAAGTGGCGGTGGGACCTGCTGGCGGAGCGGCTGAAGGACCTGCTCTGAAGGCCGCCCGCCCGGCGGCTGACGGGCCTTCGGTTCCCTCGCGGCGCGGGCTACTTGGTGTAGATCGCCTCGATGTCGTCGGCGAAGTCCTTCGCCACCACGTTCCGCTTGAGCTTCAGCGACGGGGTGAGGTGCCCCGAGTCCTCGGTGAACTGGGACGTGAGGATGCGGAACTTGCGCACCGACTCGGCCTTGGACACCGCCGCGTTGCCGTCGTCCACGGCCTCCTGGATCGCGGCGTTCAGGTCCGGGTCGTCGCGCAGGGACGCCGCCGTGGAGCCTGCCGGCTTGCCGTGCTCGGCGGCCCAGCGGGCCAGGAACTCGTCGTCGAGGGTGATCAGCGCGCCGACGAACGGCCGCCCGTCGCCGACCACCATGCACTCCGCGACCAGCGCGTGCGCCCGGATCCGGTCCTCGATCACCGCGGGGGCCACGTTCTTGCCGCCCGCCGTGACGATGATCTCCTTCTTGCGGCCGGTGATCCGCAGGTACCCGTCCTCGTCCAGGGTGCCGATGTCCCCGGTGTGGAACCACCCGTCGGCCAGCGCCTCCGCCGTCGCGCCCGGGTTGTTCCAGTACTCCTTGAAGAGGTGCTCGCCGTGCAGCAGCACCTCGCCGTCGTCCGCTATCCGCACCACCGAGCCCGGCAGCGGCTGCCCCACCGTGCCGATCTTCTGCCGGTCCCACGGGTTGAACGCGGTCGCCGCGCAGGACTCGGTCAGGCCGTACCCCTCAAGCACCGTGAAGCCGATGCCCCGGAAGAAGTGGCCGAGCCGCTCGCCCAGCGGCGCGCCGCCGGAGATGGCGTACTCGCCCCGGCCGCCGAGGACCGCGCGCAGCTTGCCGTAGACCAGCTTGTCGAAGACCTTGTGCTTGAGCCTGAGGCCCAACGACGGCCCGGACGCGGTGTCCTGCGCCTTGCTGTAGGCGATCGCCGTGTCGGCCGCCTTGTCGAAGACGGCGCCCTTGCCGTCCGCCTGCGCCTTGGCGCGCGCGGAGTTGTAGACCTTCTCGAAGACGCGCGGCACGCCGAGGACCATCGTCGGCCGGAACGCGGCGAGTTCGTCGGTGAGGTGCTTGATGTCCGGGACACAGCCCAGCTTGATCGGCGCCATCATCGGCGCGATCTGGACCAGCCGGCCGAAGACATGGGCCAGCGGCAGGAAGAGGAGCACCGAGCACTCGCCGGTACGGAACAGCGGACGCAGCCGCTCCACGATGTTGCCGCACTCCGCGAAGAAGCTGCGGTGGGTGAGCACACAGCCCTTGGGACGGCCCGTGGTGCCGCTGGTGTAGACGATGGTGGCGGGGTCGTCGGCGCGGGCGAGCGAGGAACGCTCGTCCACCGTCTCCTGCGACACGTCCTGCCCGAGCCGCTCCAGCTCCTCGACCGCGCCGGCCTCGATCTGCCAGACGTTCTTCAGCGCGGGCAGTGTGTCGCGCACGGTCTCCACCGCGGCCGCGTGCGCGTCCAGCTCCACGATGCAGGCCGTCGCGCCCGAGTCGGAGAGGATCCACTGCACCTGCTCGGGCGAGCTGGTCTCGTACACCGGCACGGTCACCGCGCCCGCGCTCCAGATGGCGAAGTCGAGGAGCGTCCACTCGTAGCGCGTCCGGGACATCAGGCCCACGCGGTCGCCCGGCTGCACCCCGGCGGCGATGAGTCCCTTGGCGGCGGTGTGCACCTCGGCGAGGAACTGCCGGGCCGTCACGTCCTGCCAGACCCCGCCCGACTTACGGGCGATGACGGCGACGTCGGGATGCTGCGCGGCGTTTCTGCGGACGATGTCGGTCAGGTTTCCGTCCGCAGGGACCTCGTACAAAGCCGGAAGGCTGAACTCGCGCAAGACTGCTGCTCCTCATAGGGCGCCGGCGCCACGACGTTGTGCGATGCGACGGTGCGGTCCAAGGCTCGGGCTGGTGCTCGGGCCCACGGTGGTTGAAACCCAGAGCACGACTGGACTGCCCGGACGTTACCCGCCGGTATGCGGTTCCCGACAGGGGGTCCAGGCCAGATGTTCGCTGCGTCACACACGTTGGCTCTCCTGCGCGCACAGTAGTCCACGGCCCCTCTGACCGGCGAGTAACCGCAGGCCACGACCGGGACTGTTCACCTGCGGTGCACACGCCTACGCTTGATCGCCATGGCATCCACACCCCCACGAAGCAGCCGGCACCGCGTCCACGTGGTCAGCGACGTGCACGGCAACGCGCGGGACCTGGCGCGGGTCGGCGAGGGTGCCGATGCCCTGATCTGCCTGGGCGACCTCGTGCTCTTCCTCGACTACGCCGACCACTCGCGCGGCATCTTCCCCGACCTGTTCGGCGAGGAGAACGCCGACCGCATCGTGGAACTGCGGACCGCCCGGCGCTTCGAGGAGGCCCGCGCGTTCGGCGCCCGGCTGTGGGGCGGGATCGAGGGCGACCGCTTCACCGCCGTCGAGCAGGCGGTGCGCAAGCAGTACGCCGAACTCTTCGCCGCGTTCCCCACCCCGACGTACGCCACCTACGGCAACGTCGACATGCCGCAGCTGTGGCCGGAGTACGCCCGCTCCGGCACCACCGTGCTGGACGCGCAGCGCGTGGAGATCGGCGGCTGGACCTTCGGTTTCGTGGGCGGGGGCCTGCGCACGCCCATGCGGACGCCGTACGAGATCTCCGACGAGGAGTACGCCGCGAAGATCGAGGCGGTGGGCGAGGTCGACGTGCTGTGCACGCACATCCCGCCGGAGGTGCCGGAGCTGGTGTACGACACCGTCGCGCGCCGCTTCGAGCGGGGGAGCCTGGCCCTGCTGGACGCCATCCGCCGCACGCGTCCCCGGTACTCGCTCTTCGGGCATGTGCACCAGCCGCTCGCGCGCAGGATGCGGATCGGGGCGACGGAGTGCGTGAACGTCGGCCACTTCGCGGGGCGGGGGACGCCGTGGGTGCTGGAGTGGTGAGCGGGGTGGACCGGGGTGCCCGCCGGGGCGCGCGGCCGGGGGACGGGAGACGGGGTGAAGGCGGGGGGCGGTCGGCCGCACGGTAGCCTTCACGCTGCACACACGTGCGCAGGCCGCGCACGGGAAGAGTCTCTTCGGTCCGCATCTGGAGGAGCCACGGCGATGGCGGAACACACCAGTTCGAGCATCACGATCGAGGCGGCTCCGGCCGACGTCATGGCGGTGATCGCCGACTTCGCGCGCTACCCGGACTGGACCGGCGAGGTGAAGGAGGCGGACGTCCTCAAGACCGACGACCGCGGGCGTGCCGAGGAGGTGCGGCTCGTCATGGACGCCGGTGCCATCAAGGACGACCAGACGCTGGCGTACACCTGGGCCGGCGACAACGAGGTCTCCTGGACGCTGGTCAAGTCCCAGATGCTGCGGTCCCTCGACGGCTCCTACCTCCTCAGGCCGGCGGGCGCGGGCGCGACCGAGGTCACCTACCGGCTCACCGTCGACGTCAAGATCCCCATGCTCGGCATGATCAAGCGCAAGGCGGAGAAGGTCATCATCGACCGCGCCCTGGCGGGCCTGAAGAAGCGCGTCGAGTCCGAGTAGATCCCCCACCCGGCCGTCGCGGTCGGCCGAGGGGCGGGGCCCGGGGCGGGCCCGGTGCGTGACCGACCGCCGGTCGCCGCGGCGCCCTCGTCACGGCGACGCCCCTGACGCCGCGTCCGTTACCGTTCGGACTCATGCGGACCATCCTGATCACGGGGCCCGGTGGCAGCGGGCGTACGACCGTTGCCGCTGCCACCGCCCTGCGCGCAGCCCGTGCGGGCAGCCGGACCCTGTTGCTGAGTGCGGAACGGGCGGACACCCCGGGGGCGGCACTGGGGGCGAGCACGGGGGCGCGGCCGGCGGAGATCGCGCCAGGGCTCAGCGTCTGGCGGCCCGACGCCGCCGCCGGGTTCCGGCAGGACCTCGCCGACTTCCAGAGCCGGGCCGCGAGCGTGCTCGACCTGCTCGGTGCCGCCCGGCTGGACGCCGAGGAGGTCACCCCGCTGCCCGGCGCGGAGGAGCTGACCTTCCTGCGCGCGCTGCGGGACGCCGCGCTGTCCGAGAGGTACGACCTCCTCGTCGTGGACCTGCCGCCGCTCCCGCAGGCACTGGCCCTGCTCGCCCTCCCCGAGGAACTGCGCCGCTACCTGCGCCGCCTCCTGCCCCCCGAGCGCCAGGCGGCCCGCGCGCTGCGCCCCGTCCTCGGCCGGCTGGCCGGTGTCCCCATGCCCGCCGACTGGCTGTACGAGACGGCCGGCCGCTGGGACACGGAGCTGGCCGCCGTGGAGGCCGTGCTCACCGACCGCGACACCGCCGTACGCCTCGTCGCCGAACCCGGCCCCGCCGCCGCCCGCGCCCTGCGCACCGCGCGCCTCGGCCTCGCCCTGCGCGGCCTGCGCACCGAGGCCCTCGTCGCCAACCGCGCCCTGCCCGACACCAGCCCGGACACCTGGCTCGCCGGCCTGGTCGCCGAGCAGCGCAAGGCGATCACGGAGTGGGAAGGGGAGTACGACGTCCACCCCGTGCCGCATCTCGGGCGCGACCCGCACGGCCCGGACGACCTCGCCGCCCTCGCCGTACCCGCCGTCACCGAGACGGACCGCCCCGTGGAGTGGCCCGTCGCCGACCGGATCGCCGAGGACGGCGTGCTGGTCTGGCACATCCCGCTGCCCGGCGCCATACGCGAGGAACTCGACCTGATCCGGCGCGGCGACGAACTCGTGATCACCGCGGGCCCCTTCCGGCGGATCGTCGTCCTGCCCTCCGCGTTGCGCCGCTGCACCGTCTCCGGCGCCGGCCTGCGCGAGGGCGAGCTGCGCGTGCGCTTCGCCCCGGATCCCGGCCTGTGGCCCGCCGCCGCACGATGAACCGGGCACTCCCGTTCGGGTAACGTCGTAAGGGCGTACCGCAGTCAGGAGTCCGCCATGAGCGAAGAGCGCCCCGCCGAACCGCACGAGGAGCCGCGGGTGAGCGACGCCGACGCCTGGGCCACGGCCTGCGCCGAGGACCTGGAGGCCGAGAAGGCCCGCCGCCGCACCACCTACGGCCCGCCCCCCGGCTCCGCCGCCGAGGAACTGAAGAAGCTCGTGGACACGGTGGCCGACAAGCTGTCCGGCCTCCAGTCCCCCTTCGGCGCCCTCGCCGGACCCGCCGCCCAGCAGATGGTCAAGCAGGTCGTCCAGCAGGCGAAGGCCGCCGTCGAGCCCGTCATAGAGCGCAACCCGGACGTCTTCGACCACCTCGCCGCCGCCGGCAACGAGCTGCTCGCCGCCTACCGCTCCGCCGTCCAGTCCCAGGAACACCGCTGGACCTCGGGCCCGGCCGACCTCGCGGACGAGTGGCGGGCGGAGCGCCGCGACGAGGACGCGGGGCGCGACCGCGGCGAGGGCACCGGCTCCGGGGAGCGCATCGACCTGGACTGAAGCCCTCACCCGTGAGGGCCTCGGGTACGGTTGGCCGTAGCGGGGCTCGACCGAACTGAGGGATTCATGGGACTCACCATCGGCGTCGACATCGGCGGCACAAAGATCGCGGCCGGCGTGGTCGACGAGGAAGGCAACATCCTCTCGACCTTCAAGGTGCCGACCCCCACCACGCCCGAGGCCATCGTGGACGCCATCGCCTCCGCGGTGGAGGGCGCGCGTGCCGGGCACGAGATCGTCGGCGTGGGCATCGGTGCGGCCGGTTACGTCAACCGGCAGCGCTCCACCGTCTACTTCGCGCCCAACATCGACTGGCGCAACGAGCCGCTCAAGGCAGAGGTCGAGGCCCGCACCGGCCTCCCCGTCGTGGTCGAGAACGACGCCAACGCCGCCGCCTGGGGCGAGTACAAGTTCGGCGCCGGCAAGGGCCACCGCAACGTCATCTGCATCACGCTCGGCACCGGCCTCGGCGGCGGCATCATCATCGGCAACAAGCTGCGCCGCGGCCACTTCGGCGTGGCCGCCGAGTTCGGCCACATCCGGATGGTCCCGGACGGCCTGCTGTGCGGCTGCGGCTCGCAGGGCTGCTGGGAGCAGTACGCCTCCGGGCGCGCCCTGGTCCGGTACGCCAAGCAGCGCGCCAACGCCACTCCCGAGAACGCGGAGCTGCTGCTCTCGCTCGGCGACGGCACCCCGGACGGCATCGAGGGCAAGCACATCTCCATGGCCGCCCGGCAGGGCGACCCGGTCGCGGTCGACTCCTACCGCGAGCTGGCCCGCTGGGCCGGCGCCGGCCTCGCCGACCTGGCCTCCCTCTTCGACCCCTCCGCCTTCATCGTCGGCGGCGGCCTCTCCGACGAGGGCGAGCTGGTCCTCGACCCGATCCGCAAGTCGTACAAGCGGTGGCTGGTCGGGGGCAACTGGCGCCCCGTCGCCGACGTGATCGCGGCGCAGCTCGGCAACAAGGCCGGCATGGTCGGTGCGGCCGACCTGGCCCGCGAGCCCGACCCGATCATGTAAGGGACGTCCAGCACCCAGGGGGCGCGGGGACGTAGCGATACGCGGCTCCGCCGCGGGGCCGACCAGCCACGACGCATCCGGCGGCCGCGTACGCACCCCGCGCCCCCCTGGGCGTACATTGATCCACATGGCGCCGCTCCCCAACTCCCACACAGAGCCCGATGGTTCAGCCGTCCTGCGCGTCCTGAGCTACAACATCCGCTCGATGCGCGACGACACCGACGCCCTCGCCCGGGTGATCACCGCCTGCGCCCCCGACCTGGTCCTCCTCCAGGAAGCCCCCCGCTTCTTCCGCTGGCGCAAGAAGCTCGCGCGGCTCGCCGCGGCCTCCGGACTCGTCGTCCTCACCGGCGGCGCCACCGCGGCCGGACCCGCGGTCCTGTGCTCGCTGCGGGCCACCGTGGAGCGCACCGAGGACGTCCTGCTGCCCCTCACCCCCGGCCTGCACCGGCGCGGCCTCGCCACCGCGGTGGTCCGCTTCGGCGGCGCCCGGCTCGGCGTGATCAGCTGCCACCTCAGCCTCGACGGCCAGGAGCGCTACGCCCAGGGCGGGCTGCTGCTCGACCGGCTCGACGGACTCGGCGTGAAGCACGCCCTGGTGGGCGGCGATCTGAACGAGGACCCCGCGGGCCGCACGTTCGGACTGCTCGCCGGCGCCCTCCAGGACTGCCGGGCCGTGGCCCCCTGGGGCGGCGAGGAGACCTGGACGCGCGGCGCGCCCCGGCGCCGTATCGACGCGGTGTTCGCCACCAAGGGCATCGAGGTGCTGGGCTGCGGGGTTCCCCTGGACCAGCCGGGCGTCACCCGCGCCGACCTGGACGCCGCCACGGACCACCTCCCGGTCCTGGCCGCCCTGCGCGTCCCGGCCGCCGAACGGGGGAACCCCGGCTAGATGTTCTGTCCGGGGAGGTTGTGGACGGGTGAGCCAGGTCTCGGCTGAGGGATCTTGAACAGGTGAGGGCCTTCCGGTTCGGTGTGGATTGCGACG
>NZ_JBSFLI010000037.1:0-71288 GCF_053598955.1 Streptomyces sp. NPDC001056
GACCCCGCCGGTGAGGATCACCAGCGACTCGCCGATCGCGAACAGCCCGTACTGCGCCAGGTCGAAGCCCATGCCCTGGAGCCGGCCGACCCGCGCGTCGGCCGGGACGGCCGACGCGCCGCGCCGCGGACACCGCATGCCCGGTCGTCGCCGGCCACGGGCATCGAGGAGACGCTCCCCAGCGCCTACGGGACGGCGGTATCCCGGGTCCGCCCGCCGCCCCCGAGCGCCGGGCCCTACCGTTCGTTGCCCGCTCGAAGCCAGGCGATGTAATCCGCGGCCGCGGCGGCGGTGTCGTATTCGGGACGGAAACCGGTGTCCTCGCGCAGGCGGGTCGTGTCGAGCCACCGCGGCGGCGCGGCGTCCCGTGAGGGCAGCTCGGCGCGGAAACCGGGCTCGACGGAGGTGATCGCCTCGATCACCTCCGCGTTGCTCGTCGCACGGCCCGAGCCGACGTTGTACGTCATGTGGCGCAGCCGCGGCGCGAGTTGCAGGAGCGCGAGCGCCCGGCCGGTGTCCTTGACGTAAGCGAGGTCGAGGGCGTCCTCGGCGTACGGCTGGTGGGCGAGGCCGGACAGGTCGGGTGCGCCGCGGCGCGCGGCGGCGTGGGCGAGCGACGGAGCCGGGAAGAACGGATCGGGCAGGTGGCCGCCCGGCCCCCAGGTACCGGAGATGCGCGCGGTGACGATCTCGATGCCGGTCTCGGCCGCCAGCTGGCCGGCCAGCAGCTCGGTGATCTTCTTCAGCGTCGGAATCGCGTGGAAGTGCCTCATCGGCAGCGGCAGGTCCTCACCGAGCGCGCCGTCGACGGCCACACCGCCGTATACGCCGATGGTGCCGGCGACCACGACACGCCGTACACCCCACTCCTGTGCGACGCGCACGATGTTGAGGAAGCCGTCGAGCGCGCGTCCCGCGGTCCCGGCCGCGTCGCCGTCGTCCGTCTCCCAGGGCAGTGTGATGGCGAGATGGACGATCCCGGTGATCGCGTACCGGCGGCCCACCGCGCGCAGGCTGTCGAGGTCGGTGATGTCGCCCTGCGCCATGGCCACGGGCAGATCGGCCAATCGCGGCGGTACCGCGGGGGCGCGGCGCTGGAGGAGCACGCATTCCTCGCCCGCCCCGTGGAGCGCCCGAACGGTGTGCGAACCGATGAAACCGGCTCCGCCTGTCACGAGAATCATGACTGTCTCTTTCGTCGGCACGACTGATTGTCAGTGCTACTGATTATCAGCCTAGAGATATCATGTTCGTCATGCCAACCCCCGCCCCGCGCCCCATGGAGCCGCACGACGCACTCGGGTATCTCGTCAAGCACGCACACCTGCGGCTGACGGCGCTGGCCGACGCCGCGCTCGCCCCGCTCGGCATCGACAGCAAGGACTTCGGTGTGCTGCGCGTGCTCGTCGGGCGCGAGCCCATGTCGCAGCAGGCGGTCGCGACCAGGCTCGGCGTCGACCGCACCACGATGGTCGCCCTGATCGACGCCTTCGAGGCGAAGGGCGTCGTCACCCGGAAGCCCGATCCGAACGACCGCCGGCGCAACGCCGTCGAGCTGACCGAGCCGGGGCTCGCGCTCTACCGGGAGGCCGACGCGGCGTACGTCGCCGCGGAGGAGGAGTTCCTCGCCCCGCTCGGCGCGACCGCGGCCGCGCGGTTCCGGCAGGCGCTGCGGGCCGTGCTCGCTCCCGGGGAAGGGCGGGACGGACATGACCGATGACGCCGGCCGCGTCCTGGTGCGGCGCGCCGGCGCCGCGGAACTCGACCGCTTGGTCGAGTTCCGGGCGCTGATGATGTCGGAGACGGGTAAGGACGTCGACGCCGATCCCACCTGGAGGGGCGACGCCGCCGCGTGGTTCGCCCGCCGGATGAAGGAGGCGGAGGCGGACACCTTCGCCGCGTTCGTCGCCGAACTGCCGGGTGCCGGCGCGGTCGACCGCGCCGTCGGCACCGTCGACGACCAGCCCCGAGTCCGCGCAACCGCAGCGGCCGGCGCGGCGAGATCGCCGATGTCGTCACGTCACCGGACTTCCGCGGCCGCGGACTCGCCCGCGCCTGCGTGAGCGCGCTGCTCACCTCGTTCGCCGACGGGACGACCGTCACGACCGTGCGGCCGGCCGCCACCTCCGACGGCGAGGCGCCCTACCGCGGCCTCGGCTTCACCGAGCCGCGCGACCTCGTCCTCCAGGTTCGCGTCACACGCTGGTCGTCCTGTCCGGGAAGGCTGAGGACGGTGACGCGGCGCACGGCTGATCGATGCCCCGACGCCGCGCCTGCGGAGACATGGAGGCAGGTCCGGGCCCCGGCGGCGCTTGCTCGGCAGGCGTCATGTCACTGCGTCGGGGCAGGGGGTTTGCGGTACATGCCGATGAGGAGGCCGTAGCTGGACTGGCCCGGCCCGTCGTCGGTGGCGCCCTCGGCCATCTCCGTCAGGACCGCGGTCAGTCTCGCGGCCTGTTCGGGTGTCAGGCGCAGGTGCCGCAGGATCAGCAGCGGGTCCGCGGCAGCTGTGAGTTCGTCGGCGAAACCGGCGAGCGCTGCTCTGGTGGAGCCGCCGGTGGGGTCGTCGATGTCCATGCGGAGCGCGGTGCGCTGGTAGTACTGCTCGACGCCGCCGCGTACCCGTCGGCTCTCGACGACGCGGACAAGACCCGCCTCGCGCAGGATCTTCAGATGGTGCCCGACGCTGCCCTTCGCCACGCCAAGCGCGGCGGCGAGCTGGCTGGTGGTTGCGGACTGTCGGGCGAGGGAGAAGAGCAGGCGTTGCCGCAAGGGGTGCCCCAGCGCCTTGTGCTGCTCGGGCGTGGAGACACGCATCGACGGATCCTGAGTGGCTTCGGCCATGGAGTAAGCGTCTAGGATTCTTGACGCTTTGGCAAGGCCGGTGCTCTACTTGCGCCCGAATCCAGTGACCAGGGGGGCAATTGATGGAACACACCGAGATCGAACGCATCGTGGCGCGGATCCGCGAACTGGTCGCCACCCGTTACGTTTTCCCCGACCTTGGAGAGCGCATCGCCACTGACTTCGGTGAGGCCGCATCCACCGGCCGGTATGCCGGCGCCGAGAGCCCCGCGGCGCTCGCGGAACTGGTCAGCGAGGACCTGCGGCGGCTCAGCGGCGACGGCCACCTCAGGCTCATCCACCACTCCGAGCCGATCCCCGACCTCGCGGACGAGGCAGCCTCGGCCGCGATCTTCGAACGACGTTCACGGACCACCATGAGCGGCATCGGACGGCTCGAACGGCTGGATGGGAACATCGGGCTGCTCCAGATCGAGCCGGCGCTCTTCGGCGCCCACCTGGTCGGCGACGACATCGCCGCGGCCATGCAGATCCTGCGCAACACCCAGGGCCTCATCATCGACTTGCGTGCCTGCATCGGCAGTGATCCCGCAGCGGTCGCCTATTTCTGCAGCTACCTGCTGCCGCCGGGTACGCACCTCAACGACGTCTACGACCGCACTGAGGACCGCACCACCCAGTACTGGACGCTCCCCCACGTCCCCGGCCCCCGCTACGGCACGGATCGTCCCGTCTACGTACTCACCAGCCGCCGGACCTTCTCCGGCGGCGAGGAACTGGCCTACGACTTGCGCCACACCGGCCGCGCGGTCATCGTCGGCGAAACCACCGGCGGCGGCGCCCACCCCCGCATCGGCGTGCGCCTCCACCCCCACCTCGAGGCCAGCATCCCCACCTGCCGTTCCATCAACCCCGTCACAGGCACCGACTGGGAAGGCACCGGTGTCCAGCCCCACATCCCCACCACCGCCCAGGACGCCCTCGCTACCGCCCACGCCGCTCTCACCCGCGCATCGGAGGGCACCGCCCTCTGAAGGCGGGACCCCCGGCAGCGGCGAGGCCGCCGCGCGCGCACGGCAGCCCGCGGGCTGCGGTCCACGAGCGGCGGTCCGGCGGTCGTCCGTCAGCCGTCCGACGGAACCTTCAGTTTGTCCCAGCTGGTCCTGCCCGGGATGCCGTCCGCGTCCTTGCCGCGGTAGCCGAGTTTGTGCTGCCAGGCGGCGTAGGACTTGCGGTCGGCCTCGGTCCACTCCGGGCCGGGGCCCTTGTCGTAGTGGTCGCAGCCCTCGGCGACGAGGCGGCGGCCCATGGCGGTGATCAGGGGCGACTTCTGGCCCGTGTGGAAGAAGCCGCTGCCGGGGAAGGGCGCGTACTTCGGCTTGGGGCCGGGCTTGGGGCCCGGGTCGTTGCCGCCGCCCTCTCCGGCCAGCCGGTGGGCGATGCGCCCCCGCATACCGTCCATGGTGAAGCCCCGCGGGTCCTGCTTGCCGGGCTGCCACTCCTTGTGTCCGATGACGGAGCGCTCCGACCAGCCGTGATGGCGGCAGATCGCGGCGGCCACCTTCTCGATGGCCTCCTTCTGCGCCTCGGGCCAGGGGTCCTTGCCGTCGCCGAGGTTCACGCACTCGAAGCCGTAGAAGTGCCGGTTGCCGTCGACGTCGGCCTGGTTGTCGTGCGGCAGCGTCGTCTCGTTGACGACCGCGCGCAGGACGTCGCTGTCGCCGAGTCCCGCGTGGTTAGCGCGGCCGTTGCCGACGAGGTGGACGTGGCCCTCCTTGTCGATGACGCCGTGACAGAGGGGGCCGGGCAGGCCGGAGTAGCCGTTGTAGCAGATGTTCACGGAGTTCTCGGTGCCCGAGGTGACGGTGTGGTGGATCATCACGCCGTTCACCGGGCCCCAGGGGCCCTTGGTGTTGCGGTTGTGGTGGCGCCAGTCGCGCACCTCGTGGACGGTCAGGCCCTCGGCCCGCAGGACCTCCAGCAGCTTGGACCCGCTCATCGGCTGCGCCATCACTCGTCTCCTCCCGCGGCGGCCTCCGCCGCCGCCGTGGTCTGTGAGCGGCCGCCGGCGGGGGCGGCCTCGGCGGCCTGCTCCTCGCGCGCGGCCTCGGCCTCGGCGTCCAGGGCCGCCTGGTCGGCCGCGGGGATCTTTGCCGAGAGCGGACCGAAGGCGTACCTCAGGTCGGCCGTGCTGCCCTCGCCGGTGACCAGCGCCAGCAGGGCGAAGTGCCGGTCGATGCCCGCCGGAGCCTGGAGCAGCGGGCGGCGCGCGGCGTCGGTGGCCCACTCGACGCCGCCGGTGGCGGTGCGGGCGGGGATCAGCCAGTGGTCGCCGGTGCGGTAGGTGCCGCCCTTGGCGAAGTAGACCTCGACGCCGTCCTCCAGCGGCAGCCACTCCCCCTCGGTGACCGGAACCGCGCCTGCCTTGAGGGACGTCGTACGGCCCTTGCGACGGGGTCCTTCGCGGTGGTCCCAGCGGCGCAGGAACGGGTGCAGGTGCGGCAGGCGTCCGACGCGCGGGTCCGGCTCGGCGGACAGGCGCACGCGGCGACCGGGCAGGTCCAGTTCCTCGACGCGCAGCAGGGGCAGCGCCTCCAGGCGGGAGGCGTACGCGGTGTCGCCGAACTCGACCAGGTCGCCGACCTCCAGGTCGAGCTTGGAGTCGGGGCCGAGGGTCGCCAACCGCACCCAGGTGCCGTCCAGTTCGTCCACCGGGAAGACGACGGAGCCGTTCTCCCGGGACCAGGTGAAGGTGGCGTCCGCCGCCTCGCCGCCCGTGTGGACCTCCACCCGGTACAGCTGGTTCTCCGGGCCCCGGTAGCGGGCGTCGGGGCGGACCAGGCAGGGGTCCTCGTCGGCGTGCTCGGGGCGTTCACTGCGGGCGGCGAGCCGGGCGGAGGGCGCCGACTGTGTCTTCGCCCACTTCTCGAACGCCTCGCGGACGGCGGCCGGGTTCGGTTCGGCGTCCGCGATGTCCAGCGCGGTCAGGGGCAACGGCAGTACCTGCCAGACGACCTTGGCGCGGACGGCGGTGTCGGGCAGCGCGGTGCCGAGTGCGACCTCGCGCAGCGCCGGGTCCTCGGCCGCAGAGACCGCCCGCTCCCACACCGCGAGGTAGACGAGGAAGGGCGACTGGGCGGGCGAGGGCAGCCGGTCGCCGGGGCGTTCCGGGTCGCGGAAGCCGTCGGGCTGGTTCCAGTAGTCCCAGAAGGCGTCCGTCCCGGCGCTCTGCCGCTCCTCGGTGTCGCCGTCCGGCACGGGGACGCCGGGCGCCGGGCGGTCCGCGTCGCACAGGATGCCGTCGACGTAGTAGCGGCCGCCGTGGATGTACAGGGTGTCGATGTCGTGCCTGCCGCCCACGTACTCGATGCGGAAGCCGGTGGCGCCGGCGGGTCCGCCGTGCCGTCCGATGAGGTCGGCGGCGAGGGTGCGGGCCTGGTGGAGCTGGATGGCGGTCTGTTCGTTGAGGTCCGCGTCCAGCTGGACGCGGCCCTGCTGGGCGAGGACCGCGGAGTAGTGCCGCTCCGGGCGGAAGGTGGAGCGGGAGAGATCAGCGTGCATGAAGGGGGTCCCCCTGGTTCGTCGGTCTGCGGGCGGGTCGTACGACGGCACTGCTCACGTCACGAAGAAGATCCCGGCGTCCGCGACCGCGGGGGTGTACTCCGCGAGCCGCGCCCTGAGTCCGTCCTCCCGCTGCGGCCGGTACAGGTCGTGGAAGGCGCCGAGTTCACCGCCGTCGTCCGCGCCCCGCCGGATCTGCTCGGGGCCGCCGTCGGCCAACTGGCCGTACCAGGGCGTTCCGTAGCGCTTGGAGGCGAACAACGGCCGTACGGTGTCCGCCTGTCCGGCTCCGACGAGGTCGGGCCGGCAGCGGTGGCGGCGCGGGGTGCGCGAGCCGGGCGGGACGTAGCAGTACCGCAGGCAGCCGATGCCGCGCCGGGCCACGTGGAGCCGGCCGGTGAAGAGGGAGTTCTCGGCGATCTCCACGGCGTGGGTGTGTACCTCGCCGATGACGGTGGTGCGGTGCAGGTGCAGGACCGCGTGGGCGTGGCGGCAGTCGGGGGCGGAGAGTGCCTCGCGGTCGTCGCCGGTGGCGTCCAGGACGCTGTCGCGCAGATGGATGTCGAGGGGGTCCTCGCCCACCTCGTCGCCGATGACCTCGATGGTGCCGAGGATGCTGTGCTCGATCCGGACGCAGGCGGTGGTGCGGTCCAGGACGATGCTGGGCTCGTCGGGCGAGTGCGGTGCGCACTCGGGCTCCAGCGACCAGCCGGGTACGAGCGTGCAGTGCCGTACGACGACGGCGCCCATCGGGCCGGTGACGTTGATGCCGCGCCCGGCGACGAGGAGTCCGTCGAGGACGACGCGCGGCCGTTCGTGCGGGGCTCGATGGTCCGGTACGGCACGGATGTTGAGCGCGTCGGGGCGGTTGCTGTACCAGTCGAGGAGCCGGATCACCGGCCGGGTGCCCTCGGCGGCGCGCAGTTCGAGGCGGTCGCCGGGGTCGAGGTCGAAGTCCAGCTGCTCCTGGTAGGCACCGCTGTGGGTGATCTCGATGATGCCGGTGCGCCCGGGGCCGCGCCGGTCCTGCCAGGCCCGGTAGGCGTCCATGATCCGCCGGTACGGCTGCCCGGGCCCGACCCGGTAGAAGTCGGCGTCGGGGCGGGGGCCGCGGTCGGGGCGCTCGTACTCGCCGCCACCGAGGTCGGCGGCGAAGGCGTGGTGGTAGTCGACCCACACGCCCTGCCGGGGCGCCGACCGGGAACCGAAGGCGATCCGGCCCAGCTCCGGGTCGACGGCGATCTGGCCGCGTCCGGGCCGGTAGCGCCAGTCGGACAGGTCGGCCACGACGATGTCGGCGAGCGGCACCGGCCGGTCCTCGCCGTCGCGCCGGACGCACAGGCTCTTCCCGGGTCCGTAGTAGTCGGCGAGCCGGTCGTGCAGCAGCCGCCGGGTGATGAACGCCGGCACGTTGTCCACGGCGGCGATGTGCGCGGGCGAGGGCTCGGGGACCGGGCGGGTGAGCAGCGGGGTGTCGTTGCCGAGGATGGAGAAGGTGTAGAGGTTGCGGGCGCGGTCGATGCAGTAGGCCGGGGATGCGGTGAGCGCGTGCGGCCTCAGCCGCCAGACGAAGAGGCCGACCCCGGCCGGAGACCAACCGCCTTGCCTCCGAGCGGAGTTGGCACGGCGTACGTCGACCGTACGGGCCGTCGTCTCGAACGGACCGCCCGCGAGGGCGAGAGCCGAGCCGTCCCGCAGGTCGAGCAGCCGGCCCCGGTCCCCGCGGGCGCCGGTGACGCCCAGCCTGACCGGCTGGGTGTGGGCCACGTGCCGGGAGAGTTCGACGGCTCGCGCGGGCCAGTCGGCGACCCGCTCGGAGAGTTCCTCCAGCAGGTGCAGGGTGCCCTTGCGGCGCCGGTGGCCGACCGTCGCGGCGACGTCCCGGCGGGGGGCGACGGCCTCGGCGAGCGCCTGGCGGCCGCCGTGGTGCAGGCCGCCGGCGAGTACTCGCTCGTACCCCGGCAGGGTGCGGTAGCCGACCAGATCGCCGAGGTACGGCAGCACCCAGGGCGCCGCGGTCTCCACGAACAGGTCCTCGTAGCCCTGCCGGACTCCGTCGCGGACGCGGTCCAGCTGCTCGGCGATCACGGCGAGCAGCGCCCGAAGCGGCTCGCCCTCCTCGGCGTCGCGCAACCGGTGCCAGCGGGGCAGCAGTTCGGTGAGCCCGTCGGGATGCCGGTCGGCGGGCATCTCCCACTCGACGTCGGGGGACATCACTTGACCTCCGTGAGAATCAGGGTGTCCGCGGCGCGCGCCGACAGCATGGTGAGCTGGGCCGGGCGGATGCCGCGGAAGACGAGCACCGTCCGGCCCTTGGCCAGGGGGCGGGTGTCGGTGATGTCGGGGTTCAGGCGCAGGAGCCGGGCGAGCGAAATGCCGTGCCGGGCGCAGACCGAGGACAGGGTCTCGCCGTGCGCGTCGCCGACGGTGTAGGTCTGTTCGTCGTACGACGCCGCATGCGCGGGGACCGACGACCGCGGGGTCCCGGGGTCGGCGAGCAGGGCGGTGAGCTGGTCCGGGGTGGCAAAGGCGGCTGCGCCCGTGAAGACGTCCACGTCCACGTGGTCGACGCCGGGCACGGAGTGCGCGGTGGCGAGGACCTCGGACAGCCGGGCCGGCTGGGCCAGCTCCCGTCCTTGGTAGCCGAGTCGGAGCAGCAGTGCCTGGCGCAGCCGGGGCTCGACGATCTCCCAGGCGGCGTCGGGGGCGAGTTTCACCCTGGCGGCGATCAGCAGCAGGACGAGTTCGCGCGTGTCCACCCGGATGGGCAGGTCGGGGTCGCCGTACTCGGTCAACGCCCCGCACAGGGGCCGGAGGCTGTCGTCGGTGAGCGGCACGTCGTCGGTACCGGCGACCGTGACGTGCAGCACCCGCCGCCGTCCGTCGAAGAGTTCGCGGGCGGCGGCCCGGCCGATGCCGGCGCGGGAGCGGGCGAAGTCCTCGTAGTCGGCCGGGGAGACCAGCCGGTCCAGGGCGGAGACGGCGAGGGGGATCGTCCGGCGGGTGAGCGAGGGGCCGTCCGCGTCCGAGCCGCCGGTCGCCGGAAGCGGGTTGGTGACCGCGGTGACGCCGAGGGGGCGGGTGAGCGGCTGGGTGATCCGCTCCGCCGGGACGTTGGCGGCCTTGCCGGTGCCGAAGCGGTAGCGGGCGCGGACGTTCTCGTGGCCGCTGGGCAGCCGGGCGCCGTGGACGCCGTCGCCGAAGGTCACGGTGGTACGGCCGTCGGAGGCGGTGCCGGTGATGTACACCCGCTCGGTCGGGCCGCGCCCGGCGAGACTGTCGACCTCGTGCCAGAGCACGCCGTCCACCCGGATCTCCAGCACCGGTGTCGCGCCGAGGGGGTTGTCGGCGGCGAGCCAGGTCAGCGGGGACTGCCACAGGGCGAAGGTCTGGTTGACGCGGCCGGAGTCGCCACTGCCGATGGCCTCCTCGCGGCTCTCGCCGTGGGTGGCCGCCACGACGTTGCCGAGGACGCGGACGCTCGCCCGGTGGTAACGGTGGGCGAGGTTGCTCGTGAGGGTGAGGCGGGTGTGCACATGGTCGCCGGGGAGCCGGGGATCGACGGCCGGGTCGGCGGCCGCGATGACGACCACTTCGCCGGCGGTGATCCCGGCCACGCCGGGCACATCGGTGCGTTCGCCGCTCACGACGAGGGCCCGGCCCGGCCGCAACCCGTCGTACAGCTCGGCGAGTTCGATCTCGTCGCCGTGCACGTCCTCGCCGAGCGGCTCGTCGGCCAGGCGCAGTTCCTCGCCCGCCGCGTGCACGGTGGTGTCGCGGATGTGCGAGAGCAGCACGTCGAACTCGTCCAGCCACGGGTCCGCGAGGGTGAGTTCGGTGCCGCGGCCGGTGATGCCGTAGTTGGCGTACGCCGCCGTGCGGGCCGCCACCACCTGGGTGGTGACGAGGGCGAGCTTGGCGTCGCCGGGCACGCTCGTGCCCTTGGCGGGGCGCTCGATCGCCACCCAGCTGCCGACGGTGATGCCGTCCTGGACGCTGTCCAGTTGCAGGATGCGGCGGTTGAGGGGCGCGGGCTTGCTCGCGATGACGATCTCCACGTCGGGCTCGGTGCTGCCCACCGTGTAGGTGACGCCCACCTGGTAGTCCCCGTGGGTGAACTGCCTGCTGCCGCCCGGCTTCAGGGAGAACTGCTCGGCGGTGCCGTTGGTCAGCGCGATGTGCACGGTGCCGTCGTCCTCCGGGCGGGAGACGAACAGGCTGCGCTCGGGCAGGCCGGGGTGGAGGCGGGCGGTGACGCCCGGTTCCTCCGCGGCGGCCGGGCGGCGGGTCAGCCAGCTCAGCTCGTGCTCCCGGGCGGCCCGCGTCGACAGGTCGACCTGGCCGGGACCGAGGGTGAAGGTGACCTGCTGGGTGGTGGGCAGGTTCTCGGCGCGCTGGTCGGAGCTGCTGCCCTCGGCGTACTGGAACTCGGCGCGCACCGGCACCTTGCCCGCCGGGTCGTACACGACGCGCATGGTCGCCAGCGCCGCGCCGGTCAGGGGCCAGTCGGTGGTGCGGATGACGCGGCCGCGGGCGTCCTGGACCGGTTTGAGCGGGGCGCCCGCGCCGAAGGGGGCCGCGGTGACGCGCATCGCGAGGAGGGCGCGCAGCAACTGGCCGGTGCCGGGGCCGGCGGCGGCGCGCCAGGCCGGGTAGAGGCTGCCGAGACCGGGGTTGAGGGCGGCGAGGAGGCGGGCGGTGTCGGAGCCGGGGCGATGGCTGCCGGTTCCCCGGCGGGGGCCGGGGGCGGTGGTTCGCAGGGCGGGGAGGACGGTGCTCAGGGCGTGGAGGGCGGCTCGGCGGGGATCGGGGCGACCCGGTGCGTCCTGCCGGGGACGGACGGGGGCGGGGTCGGTCGCCCGCGCCCGCGGGGTGTCGCCGCGCCCGCCCGCGCCGCCCCCGGCGGCACGGCCGCCCGCGGGGACGACTGGTCGGGCGGGCGCCAACTCCAGTGCCCGCTGTGCCAGTTCCGCGAGGACCGCCGCCAGCCGCTCGAACCACGCGGACACATCCTCGTACGGCTCCGCCAGCACCTGTGCCTCGCGCAGTCGGGCGACCGGGCCGGCGAGGCGGGACGCGAGACCCTCCGGGGTGCCGATGCCGTCGAGGTCCGTGCGCAGCGGGGTGAGGACCTGGTCGTCGAAGTCCTCGATCAGGCGGCTGACCGGGCGCGGGTCGGGCACCTCGGGAGTCGGCGGCTCGTCGCCGGGATCGCCGGGGGCGGCCGGCTCGGCGATCCAGCGCCGTACCTCGTCCACCAGTTCCCTCAGCGTGGGCGGGGCCGAGCTGGGCAGGGTGAGCGCCGTGACCTCTTCCTCGCGGTCGACGCGGACGCCCGCGATCGGCAGCAGCCTCCTTTCCCCTCCCGCCTGTTCCCCGAAGACGAAGAGGAGCTGGTCGCCGGTGCGCAGCGAGTTCGCCGTGCCCTCCACGAACAGTTCCGAGCGGTGGTCGAGATCGTCCGGGGTGATGAGGGAGGGACGGCGGCGGCGTACCGCCAGCTCGTTCCAGTCCCAGCGGGCGGTGAGGTCCGCCGATGTCTCGAAGGTGAGCGACTGCTCGTCGGCGGAGGCGGGCACGCTGTGGCTGCGGGCGCCGCGCGGGATCGTCACGGGGAGGGTCTCGGCGCGCGGGTCGCGTTCGAGGGTGTACGCCAGATGGGTGCCGGCGGCCACTCCGGGCCGGGGCCGGTGTCCGACGAGGCGGCCGAGCATGACCAGCGAGCGGTGTTCGTCGGCGGTGCGGATGTAGGCCTCGTCGGCGATCCGCTCGGAGTGGAAGGTGAGCAGGTCGCCGAGGACGGCGGTGGCGTCCAGCAACCCGACGGCCGGGTCGTCCGGGGTGCGCACGGTGAGCCCGGTGAGGGCCGGGTACGCGGGCGAGGCGAGCCGGTCGAGGAGGGCGGCGAGGAAGGAGCCGTAGTCGCCGACCCGGTAGTCGAGGGCGGTGCGGCCGGGAGGGTTGTGGAGTGGAGCGGGGGCGAGGCGCTCGTCGTGGCCGCCGCACGCGCCGCCGCAGGAGCAGGCCCGGCTCATCGGTCGCCTCCCAGGGTGATCGCCAGCCGTCCCTGCTCGGGGCGGTCGGGGTCGTTGTCGCAGGTGGCGATCTCCAGCGGGCCGAGCCGCAGCACGCCGTCCTCCCTCTCTCCGCGATCCGGTTCGAACAGCCTTCGCAGCCGGGTGACTTCGACGCCCTCCACGCCCGGGACGGCCGCGGCGACGGCGACCAGGCGGCTGAGCCGCACGGGTTCGCCGAAGGTCAGCGCGTCGGGGTGGAAGAACCCGAGGCGTCCGCCGGGCATCCGGCCGCTGCCGAGGACGCGGTACAGATCGGCCAGGATCTGTCCGTGCTGGTGTCCGGGCAGCGCGCAGACGCGCAGCGCGATGTCGAGCGGCACGAACCGGGCGGGGCCGACCACCAGGTCGTGGCCGATGCGCCGGTACGTCTCCAGTGCCTGCGCCACCGAGTCCAGCAGGCGCTGCGACGGGGCGCCGTCGCCGTACGCGTCGATCGCGACGTGGGCCTCCTGGGTGCTGCCGGTCCAGCGGATGTCGGCGGCGGCCCGCTGGACGCCGGGCAGGGCGGAGGCGAGCGCCGCGTAGTCGGCGGCGGTGACGGCGCGCAGCCGGGTGCGGCGCAGGTCCAGGGGTGCCAACTGGCGTACCTGTTGCAGCGGTTCGGGTTCGGTGCCGCCGGTGGCCGGGAGGGGGTTGCGGACCGTGGCGGCCGGTGACGGCTCGCCGGGCTCGCCCGACGCCACGACGAGGTGGTTGATGGCCTCCGCCCCGACGTTGCCCGCGCTGCCGCCACCGAGCCGGTAGCGCGCCGTCAGACGTGTTCCGGGTGCCGGTTCGGCACCGCCCCGCCCGTCGCCGAAGCGCAGGGCGAGCCGCCCGTCGTCCTCCTGTTCTCCGACGAAGTGCCGGTCGCGGGGCGCGCTGTCGAGCAGGTCGCGGCGCGGCTCCCACACCGCGTCGCCGTCGGCCAGGCGTACGGCGGGCAGGGCGCGGCGCGGGTCCTGGGCGAGCGCGGCGCTCGCCGGTCCGCGCAGGACCGGCTCCTCGGGGTGGAGGCCGGCCGCGTACGCCGGGCCCCAGCTGTGCGCGATCTCCCAGGCGATGTGGGGGTCGAGGACGGTGCCGGCGCGGGCCCGCGCGGTGAGGACGGCGATGCGCCGCAGCTTGGTGTCGAGCAACTCGTCGCTCCGGTGGAGCAGTTCACGCAGAGCGCGAACGGGATGGCGGCGCAGGTCCAGCCGTTCGAGCGGCTTCAGGCCGAAGACGACGGCGAGTTCGGCGATCTCCTCCTCGCCGAGCCCGTCGCGGTCACGGGCGCTGCGCCACAGGTCGACCAGACGCTGCCGGAGCCGGCCCGGGATGGCGGCGATCCGCTCGGCCTGTCCCGCGGCGACCGTCGCCGGGTCCGGGAAGGGCACGGCCGGGGTGACCGGGGCACGGCCGAGGACGGGGCGGAAGCGGGGCCGGATGCCCGGGTAGGCACTCTGGGCGAGCAGCGTCCGCAGGGCCGCGGCCTGCGCGTACGCCGTCGCGGGTACCACTTTCCCCCAGCCTCCGGCCGGGGGGACCCCCCTCTCGCTTCGCCGTTGCCCGGCCTGTTCCAGACCGATCCCCGCGCGCAGCACGGCCCGCTCCCCCACGACCCGGAACAGCTCGCGGACGTCCTCGGGGGCGAGGGCGCGGCCGCTTTCCGCCCGGTCCGTCAGCGAGGTCACGAGCCGCGCCGGGGCGTTGTTCTCCGTGCGGTCGTCGCAGCCGAAGCCGGGCGGGCCGCAGGGCGCGACGACGGCCGGGTCCGGTGGCACGGTGACCGTCTGCGTCGTACCGGAGCGGCCGTGGTCGACGAGGACGGCGTTGCCGCGGGCGAGGGTCACGTCCTCGACGGGCAGGCAGTCGCGACCGCCCCGCGTGGTCAGGCAGAACGGGAAGCGCAGGGCGTCCGCGGCGGCCCAGGTGACCTCCAGGACGGGCTGGTCCTCGATGGGGTCGAGGCCGGGGGTGACGGAGGTGAGGCGGACGGCCTGCCGGTGTGCGGGGTCGGCGTCGCCCGGGGTGCCGGTGCGCGGGCCCTTGACCTCCTCCAGGATCAGCACGTCACCCGGTTTCAGGCCGAGCCTGCGTTCCCGGCAGGTCTCGGGGTCGGTCCATTCGTCGCGCAGGGTGGCGGCGGTGGCCCCCGCGGGCAACACGCACACGTCGCCGTCCCAGGTCCACAGCCGGATCGCGTTGTGCGCGACGCGCAGTTCGAGGGGTTCGGCGGCGACGACGGGTTCGAAGACCTCCACGGAGCCGCGCTCGTCCAGGTCGCCGAGGTCGTCGTCGTCGATGACCGTGCCGGGTTCTGGGCGGTCGTGCGGGTCGAGGCTGCGTACGTCGACCGAGGCGAAGCGGTAGGTGCCCGGCGCCAGCGTGCGGTCGGCGGCGGTCTGGACGGTCACATAGGTGCGGGCGTTGCAGCCGTCGTGCATCGCGTAGTCGATGAGCCGGACGTGCCGGCGTACCGAGACCCGGCGGCGGGCGGTGTCGAGGTACGCCTCGGTGGCGACCGCGTCCTGCTGGTAGCTGATCTGGTCGCCGGTGTACGCGAGCAGTTCCACCAGCGTCGTGCCCAGGTCGGCGGGGTTGCGCTCGGCCCGGTCGGGCGTGGTCAGCGCGAGCCGGTCGAGGAGCAGCCCTCGGATGGTGTCGTAGTCGCGGGCCGTGTAGTCGATGACGGGCGCGGACGGGAAGGGCTCGGTGTCCGCCGGCTCGTCCGTGCAGTCGAAGGGGGTCGGGCAGTCGGGCCGGAAGCCGAACTCCGCGCTGAAGTACCGCTGGTCGAAACCGCGGTACGGCGCAACGCCCGGCCTGCCGTAGGGGTCGGCCTCCACCAGCGACAGCCGGTAGCGGGAGGTGTCGCCGGCCCGGTCGAGGGTGACGTGGAGCCGGTCGTCCAGCTCGGGGTCCTCCTCGCGTTCGACGCTGACGTCGACGGCGGTGATGCCGGTGATGCGCCGGCCGCCGTCGATGCGGACGTTCTCGGGGCCGAGGGCGCCCGGGGCCTTGCCGAGGAAGGTGACGGTGAGCAGCAGCCCGTCGTCGCTCACCTCGACGGCGTCGACCCCGTTGAGCCGGGCCGCGCGCACCTTGGTCCGCCGGGTGGCCGCCGCGCTCATGCCGCCCTCCCCTCGAACAGGTCCTCCTGGACGGCGCCGGTGGCGCGGACGACGTACGACAACCGGACGCGTACGGTGTCGTCGCCGCCTTCGATGTCGAGGGAGACCACCTCGATCAGGTCGCCCAGCCAGCGTTGCAGCGCGGCCTGGACGGAGAGTTCGAGGGTGCTGATCAGTTCGGGGCCGGCCGGTGCGAAGACCAGGTCGAGCAGTCCGCAGCCGAAGTCGGGGCGCATCACACGCTCGCCGGGGCTCGTGAACAGCAGTTGTTCGACGAGGTCGTGGACGTGCTCGGCGGGGCGGGCGTGCGCGGTGCGGCCACGGCGGTCGGCGTGGAACGGGAACGCGATGTCGCTGCGCGGGCGGGCTTGTTGACTCAGCGGCCTCATCGGACGGTGACCTTTCGCTGCGCGGCCTGGACGACGGGTGGTCCCTGCGGGACGAGGGCCGCGCTGAAGCACTGGGCGGCACAGGTGTCGAGCAGCACGGGCGCGCCGTTCGCCGTGACGCCGGTGGTGGTGGCGGTCCAGCGCACGGACGCGCACGGCGAGGGCACCCCGTCGACGGTGTGCGGGCAGCCGGTGACGACGTAGGTGTGGGCGGCCGTGGCCACGGCGGCGCCGTCGACGTGCGCGCCGCCGGAGGGTGTGGTGGCGGGTGTGGCGCGGCCGCCGTGCGGGCAGCCGATCACGGTGCCCGCGTGGAGCAGACTCCCGGACAACTTCTCTCCCCCGTTTGTCTATCGCTTGGAGTGGACGGTCAACTGGCCCTGGTTGATGGTCACGTCGCCGCCGCGCAGAGTGATCTCGGCGCCCGCGCCGGTGGCGATGACCACGGATTCCTTGGTGATGCGGATGTAGGCGCCGCCCTGGGCCTGCAGGAGGACGCCCTGTTCGGCGCCCGCGGTGTCATTGAGGACGATCTTGTGGGCTCCCGGGGTCTGTACGACGACGGGTTTGCTCGGCGCGTTCGCCTGGAGCTCGCGGCGCGCGTCGGGCGGCAGTTCGCTCGCGTCGCCGTACCAGCACCCGGTCCAGACCGGGAAGCTGGGGTCCCCCTGCTCGAACTCCACCCATACGCCGGCGCCGGGTGGTGGCACCACGAACTGTCCGGCCTGCGCCCCGGTGAACGGCAGGCAGGGCAGCGCCCAGGTGGACGGCTCGTCGCCGAGGACGTCCGGGACCTCGGCCGTGATCCGGCCGAGGCGCAACGGGTCGTCGTTGCTGACCACCCGGCCGCGGAACTTGCCGAGGTAGCGATTGCTGGGTGCCGCCATGGTCGGGGTTCTCTCCTGGTCGGTGGGTCGGGTGTGCTACGGCCGGACGGTGTCGCCGCGCGCTTCCAGGCCCTCACGGGAGAGGGTGAAGTTCTGCTGGAAGGAGCCCGGACGGAGGTTGTGGGTGACGGACTTGACGTAGTAGTCGCCGTCGTACGCCCGTCCGGCGCCGCGGACGCCGACGAGCCGTCGCGGCTGGAGGAGGTAGCCGTGCCGGTTGACGTCGAGCGAGCCGGAGCCGGAGATGACGTCGGCGGAGACGGCGGCGCGCGCGAGGAGTTCGGCCTCGGCCTGCTCGCGCTGCTGTTTGGCGGTGCCGGAGAGGGTCTTGCGTTTGAGCGCGGGGCTGGCCCGGCGGCCGAGCGGCGGGCGCAGGGGGCTGATCGGCGGCTGGGGCAGGAGGGTGGACTGGCGGGTGCCGGGGTCCTGCCAGCGCGCCTGGGGCTCCTCGCGGGCGGTGCCGTCGTAGGCGAAGGTCAGCTGGTCGACGGTGGACTGGGCGTCCATGTTGACGTTGAGGGCGTGCTGGCGCAGTCCGAGCCGTACCTCGGGGCCCCAGCGGGCCGCCGACCGGCCGGGGGTGGGGCCGGGCTCCAGATAGAAGGTGTAGCCGTTGGCGCGGGCGAGTTCGGTGACGTACTGGAGGTCGGTGCCGGTCTGGTAGTGGACGCGGAGGTCCTGGTGCGGGGGTTGGGCGATCATCTCCCGGTAGACGTCCGGGCGGACGCCGTAGTCCGAGTAGCGGCGCAGGATGGCCAGCACCCGTTCGGACGGCGGCAGGTTGGGGTAGCGCGCGGTGCGCTCCTCCAGGTCCATCAGGAGGGTCAGGTCCTCGCCGGTGACGGTGAGGGTGGAGTGTCCGGGGATGTTGCTCGCACCGACCTCCTGGCGCACGATCAGGCCGTCGAACAGCACCTCGGGGGTGCCGCGGACGCTGACGGTGAGGATGACGCGGATCTTGGGGTCGAAGTAGCCCTCGGGCAGGAGCCGTTGGTTGAGCAGCCCGTTCTTCGTGAGGTCGAAGGCGAACTGGAACCCGCTGCGCTCCCCCGCGGTGGCCGTGATCTGCGCGGACAGCAGCGCCTCGGCCACCTCCAGGGGGACCGGGCGCGCCAGCTTCGGTCCCATGAGGAGCTGGATGTGGACGGGGCCCTGCCCCACGGGCTGTTCAGACACGCCGCTCCCCCCGCGGGAACCCGCCGGCGAGCGGGATGCCGATGACGCGTCCCGCCTCGTCCGTCAACTCCCGTGGATCGAGTACGGGGTTGGCGTCGGCGATCCGCCACCACTGGCCGGGGTCGCCGAGGAAGCGTTGCCCGAGCAGGTCGGGCCGCTCTCCGCCGCCGACGAGGTGCGGTTCGGTCTCGTCGTCGAGCGGGGGCAGCAGCCGGCGCTTGGTGTACCGGACTTCGGTGCCGTCGGCCTGCTTGTGGATGCCGATCTCGGCGTCGTGGTACCGGCTGGTGCGCGGGTAGGGGTGGGCGCCCGGTATCGAGTCCAGGGCACTCTCGTACGGCTCGATCTCCGCCATCTCGTCCTCATCCCCTTCCGGCCACGAGATCGGCGCCGCCGAGGCCCAGCGCGCCGAGGCCGCCACCCCGCGCGGCGGCCGCGAGCCGCTCCTTCTGCGCCAGGTGCGCCATGTACAGGTCCGCGCCCCGGTGCCCCGCCGGCAGATCGCTGACCGTCAGGATCTTCATCCCGATGCTCAGCGAGGCGCGGATCGGGTTCAGGTCGACGTCGAACGCCGATTCGTTGACGGACAGTTCGGTGAGCCGCACGGGCATCACCCGCTTGCTCCCCCACGTGAACAACGTCAACGGCATCTCGATCGGACTGATCTCGATGCTGCCCTTCTGCGTCAGCCTGCTCGCGGCACGCAACTGGGCGGTGGTGGGCTGCACCAGCATCTCCAGCACGGCGAGCTGCGGATGGATCCCGTCCGGCGCGGCGATCTCCAGCTGATCGGTGGCATCGATCTCGGCGGTGAACTTCCACGTCTCCTGCGCGGGCCCCTTGAGCCTCAGCGCCTCGTTCCGGTCCCCGCTGCCGGTCCCCCCGCCACTGGCGTCCCCGCCGTCCCCGGCCGACTGGGGCGCGATGCTGCGTTCCAGGGTGTCGGGGTTGAACTGGAGGACGATGACGCGTTGGGGGGTGCCGTGGTCGGGGTCCAGGACGACGAGGCCGGAGCGGATGGGTTTGGGGATGTCGGCGTAGCGGGTCATGTCATTCAGCTCCCTGCGCCGCGGAGGACCGCGAGCACACGACCGGCGAAGTCTCGAACGGAACGATCGGGGTCGGACGAGGAGAGCTCCGTGAGTACGTCCGTGAACTCTCGCCATTTGGTGTAGTAGATCGCACGCACCGCGGCATTCCGAACCACCGGAGCAGTGTCCTGTGCCGCAGTGAAGAAACCCGAATAGAATTCCTCGTCGAATTCAAGAGGCGCCCCGAGGCCGGCCTTGATCACCGCCGACGCCCGCTCCTGTTCGCCGACGGTTTCCATCCCCGACAAGAGTTCGGCATCCTCACACGTATCGAGTTCGGCACGCACCATGGGAGTCAGTTGTTCCGCAAATTCCTGACCCAGTCCGCTCATCACCGAGATGTACGAGAAACTCAGGGCGTCGTCCCGAAAGTAGTTGAGAGTGGCACCCGGAGCGATCTGCCAGGCGACACGCCGCGGAACCCCCCTTCCTTCGTCACCGGGGAGGTCCGCCACTGCCGCCCAGCCCATATCCGCAGCGAACGCCGCGACCGATTCCTCGGCCTGGAACTGCCGCATAACAAACCTTCGCGACCGTGCCACACCTGTCGACGACGAATTCATACACACTCCTCATCAAACCTGCGGTGTCCACCACGGGAAGACACCTTGCATCCTGCTCTTGATCTTCTCGCGAATTTCTCGGTACATCTCCTCCTCACTGAGCCCGGAACCGAAGTCGGTGCCCCTGTACACAGTCTCGAACCACTTCTCGATCAACTGCACTTCCCTGTTCGCCAGATTGTTCGCATCCTGCAACTTCCTCAACTCTGCCAGTCCCGGACGCTTGCGCTGGACTCGACTGCGATCCTTGCGACCACCCTTTTCTTTTTCCTCTCTGAATCTATCAAGGTATCCGCGAACGTCGTCGAGGGCCGCGTCCGGATGACTGTCGGCCATGCGGAGTTCGTCCTGCATCTGTTCGATCGCACGATCCAGGGCTCCTGGCGGCCCGTCGAGATAATCCGGCAGAATCTTCGCCCCGGCCGGAGCCCCCGCAGGAATCATGGGCTGCAGAGTGAAGGTGCGCTGAAGGCGCAGGATCTCACGCTTCCGGTCAGGGTCGGGAACCTGGTTGTACAGATCGGCCAGAAGGACACTGTTCACCATGTTTCCCGGGTTCCGGTCCCGCTCGCCGAGATAGGCGAGCGAGCCGACGAGCGAAACGTCTTCCGTTTCCTCGTACGGAAGTTGACTCCGCCGGTCGGAGTGCCACCGTCCGAGAGTACGGGCAATGTCACTGGTGTGCTGGGAACGCTGGAGGCGCTTGAGAATCTCGCTGTACGCCGTCGACGAGTTCGGGTTCCACTCTCTTTCCTGGTAAGTCTTTCCGTCACGGAACTTCTGAAAATATGGTCCGCTCGGCAGGCGGCTCCGCCATGTCTCCGCCCCACCCCAGTTCATGACCTGCGTGACCAGGCCCGAGTTCCTCAGCTGCGTGTGAGCGGATGCGATGTCCATTTGCGTCGGAATATTCGCGCGAAGCCGTGGCCTCTTCCCTCCCGGTGTCTGTTCACGCGTGGCACCGATCTGCTGCCCGCCCCCTCCCGCCGCCTGCAACTGCTGCGCCTGGGCCAGGATGTCCTCCTCCAGGTTGCGGATGTAAAGGAGGACGGGTTCCGAAGGGAGTTCCTTGCCATTGATGACGATCTTGCGCGGATTCAGAACGGCGAGATCGTCGAAGGACGAGGTGCCCTGGACCGCGAGTTCCGTCAGCCGGTACCAGATCCGCAGTCCCGCCAGGGTCGAACGGTGCACGACGCGTCCTACGCCCTTCGAAAGCAGCTTTGACAGCGTGGGGCGCATTCGCGCGACGATCTCCGACAGCCGCTTCTCCTTCGACTCCGGAGAGTCCTCGTCCTTCTTGCGACGGTCTTTCTTTTCCTGCTTGTCCTTGTGCGGGTCTTTGTCCTTGTGCGGGTCCTTGCCCTTACGCGTGTCCTTGTCCCTGTGCGGGTCCTTGCCCTTACGCGCGTCCTTGCCCTTGTGCGGGTCCTTTTCCTTGCGCGGGTCCTCGTGATCCTTGTTCTTCGACCGCCCCCGCCCCTTGCCCGACCCAGGCTCGTCAGGACCTTTCTCCGCGGGCTTGGGCTCGGACTCGGGTTTCGTCCTGTCGTGGTCGCCGTCCTTGCCGTGCTCGTCCTTCGGCTTCCTTCCGCCACCGTCACGGTCCTTCGGGCTGGTGGAGTCCTTGCCCCCTTCTTTCGGCGCGGCGGAGTCCTTGTCCGTCTTCGGCTTGGTGCCCGGCTCCGCCTCGGTCTTCGGCTTCGGGCGCGGCTCCGGCTCGGGCTTCGACTTGGCGGACGGGGTGGGCTGGGTGTCCGGCTTCTCGCCGGGGGCCTTCGGGCGGCCGTTCTTGTCCTTGGACGTGGGGGTTTTGGTGTCGTCGGAGGGCTTCGGTCTGCCGGGGGCGCCGTCTTTGCCGTGGGCCGGCTTCGGCGACTTGGCGTCCGAGTCGGACTTGTGGTCGGTGGACTCGTCCTTGGCCCTCTTCGCCGGGCTCCCGCCCTCGCCGTCCTCTCCGCCCCCGCGCCCGCGCCGACCGGGCTTGCCGAACTTTCCCTTGGTCAGTTTCGCCGCGACGCCCCTCAGCCGCTTCCCCACCTTCGCGACGTACTTGCCGATCTGGTTGAGGAGAGCCTGGTAGAGGACCTCCAGGAGGGCGACGACGCCCGCGGCGACGGCCTTGGCGAAGAGGAGGCCCGCGCCGCCCACGCGGACCGCCCTGAGCCAGGTGAGGACCGCCTCCAGGGAGCGGAGGATCGCGCTGAGGGCACCCCAGGCCGTGCGGATCGCGTCGATGACCGCCATCACCCAGCCTGCACCGGGAATGAGCTTCGCGACGACCTTGGTCATCACCAGCTCGCCGATGATGAGCGGGAGTTGGGGAACGACGGCGTCCCAGGCCTCCTTGACGATCTGGTCCAGGGAGATGCCGCCCTTGATCAGCTGGTCGATGATCGCCTTGGGGACGCCGATGATCTCCTGGATCTTCTCCTGGAACCATGACTTGACGGCCGTGGACACCTCGCGGAAGAGGTGGTTCTTCGCGCCGTCCACCGCCGAGTTCTTCGCGCCGCTGAGCCAGCCGCCCGGGTCGGAGAGGAAGTCGACCGCGATCATCATCCAGGCGCCCAGCGCGCCCAGGAGCTTCGAGGCGAACTCCAGGACCGACCTCACCGCCGCGACGACCGCCTTGACCGCCGCCTGGAGCGCCTTCTTCAGGACGTCAAGGAGGCTGCTGAGCAGCTTGCCGATGGCGTCGAGGAGGTCGCTCACAGCCTGCTTCAGCGCCTGGGCGAGACGGTTGACCAGGGCGATCGCCGCCGAGACGAGGTCGGTGACGAACTTGCGGATCCGCGCGGCGAGTTCGATCACGGCCCGCACCATCGCCACCGCGAACTCGATCAGGTCCTTGATGAGGTTCTTGATCGCGTCGACGATGTTCCTGCGGGCCTCGTTGATCCAGCGCTCGACCGTGTCCTTGAAGTTCTTGATGAAGCCGACGACCGCGTCCCGCGCCGCCCGGATGACCCGGACGATCGCGTTCTTGATCTCGATGACCTTCTGCTTGATCCAGTCGAAGGCCTTGCTGACCCAGTTGCCCGACTCCTGGGCGGCGCCGTCGCGCTTCTGGGCCGCGTCGCGTTCGGCCTTGTCGCTCTCGTCCCGGATCTTCTTGTCGCTGCCCTCCTTCTCCTTGTCGACGTCGTCGTCGGTCTTCTTCTCCTTCTCCTCGACGTCCTTGCGTACCTTGTCGTGCCGCTCGCTCTTCTTGTCGCCGAGGGACTTGAGCTGCCCGTCCTGCTCCTTGCGCCAGTCCTCGCGCTGGGCGGTGACCTCGCCCATGGCCTTCTGGCGCTCGCCGGCCTGCGACCTGGTGTTCGCCTCGATCTCGGCGTCGACCTTCTTCTTGTGCCGGTCCTGCGCGTCGCGGACGTCGCGGTCCTTGGCCTGCCTGCCCTCGGACATGCTCTTGGCGCCGTCGGTGAACGCCGCCCGGAACTGTGGACCGCGGTCGTGCTCCGCCACCTCGGAGGCCGCCTCCGGAGGCACCGCGCCGGTCGCCCCGCCGCTGTCGACCGCCCCGCCCTGACCGCCCTGCGCGCCGGGCACCTTGGCGGTCATCCTCTCCTTGGGGGCGTCCGGGTAGACCTGGTCCTCGCCCATCCCCCGGCCGGCGTCGTCGCGGCCCGTGCTGATGGTCTCCTGGCCCTTGTCGTCGACATGACCGTCCTGCTCGCCGGCCGTCTGCTCCGCCGCGCCCGTCATCCCGACGCCCGGCGCGTCGCCCGCCCGAGCCTGCTTCAGGGCCTCGTCCTTCGTCGGGAGCCCGGCGAACTTGGCGGCGAGCGCCTGCGGATCCACCACCGGCTTGTCGGCGCCGAAGAAGCCGGCGATACCGTTCACGATCTTGCCGCCGATGAAGCCGAGCGCCATCTTGAAGGTGTCCCAGCCGCCGGGCTCCTCGGCCTTCTCCGCCTCGATCTGGCCCTCGGGCTTCTTCTCGCCGGTGACCTCGGCGTCCTTCTGCTCCGGCGCCTGGGCTTCCTGCGGCTTGTCCTGCGAGTACTCGGCCGGGGCGTCCGTCCTCGGCTTGCCCGACAGCGTCTGCGGCGCCCCCGCCGGGCGCTGCATCGAGGGGGGTGCGGACGCGAGCGCCTCGTGCTCGTCGCCGACGGAGCGGTCCACCGCGCCGCCGACGCCGCCCATGGCCTGAAGTGCCTTGTGGGGCTTGAGTTTCGAGGCAGTCGTCAGGCCCGCCTCCGGGGAGACTCCGGAGAGGTCGGGGGCCGGGGCGGAGTCTTTCTTGCCCTTGGACCGAGCCGGGGCGGCCCCGCCGCCGCCCCCGGCACCACCGCCGCTGCGCGACGCTCCGCCCGTCGCGGCCTTCGGCGCCGGCGCGGCCTCGGGTTCGTCGGGCCCCTTTGCCGACTCCGGTGCCGGCCCGGACTGCGCGGCGGCCGACGCGGACGCCGACGTGGGCTTCGGGGCCGACGCCTCCGCCCGGCCGTGCGATGTCCTGCGCGACTCGTGTGCCGCTGCCGCATCCGCTCCGGACCCACTCGGCGCACCCGGCGCTCCGGACGAAGCCCCCTGGACCGCGGCCCCGGCCCCGGCCTCGGCCGCCACCGCGACCTCCTCCGGTCCGGCACCCGGCACCGCCGGGGCCCCCGCACCGCTCCCACCCGGCTGCCTCGCCTCGGTGTCCCCCTGCGCCGACTGACCGCCGGTCGCCTTCGGGGACTCCTTCTCCTGGCCGCCGGCGCTTTTGTCCCCCGCGGCGGCGGTGCCCTTCTCCTCCTTCGCGGCCGTCTCCCCGGCCGCGCTGCCGGCATCGGACGCTCCCTCGGCCCTGCCCGCCTGCTGCACCGTGGTCTGCGCGGCGACCGGGCCCGCCTTGGGGTCGTCGCCGCTCTTGGGGTCCCGGGTGCCGGACACCGGCGGCAGCGCGGCGGCCTGTTCCACCGCGGGACCGAGGCCGACCGGCCCGGCACCGCCGTCCGCACCACCCTCGGTCTCCCGCGCGGACGGCCCCGGCTCCGGCTCCGCGCCGGGCTCGGGCCCTTCCTCCTCCGGCGCGGCCGCCGCCTCCTCTGCGTCCTCCGCGTCACGCTCGGCCTGTACCTGGTCCGCCTTGGTCGGCGGGGCGGCGGGGAAGGACGGGACCGACGAGGCCGCGGACGCGCCCGGGGCGAGCTTCTCCGCGGTCGGTACGGCGGACACGTCGAGGTCCTGCGCGGGCAGGAAGTCCTCCGGCTGGAGTCTGACGTCCCAGGCGCTCCGTTCCCCGCCCCCGACCTCCACCTCCGACTCGCCGCCGGAGCCGAAGGGATCGTCGTCGGCCTCCTCCTCGGGTCCTTCGACGTCCTGGTTGCGTCGGCCTTCGAGGGTGCTGAACGGGCCCGGGAGCCGCGTGTCCGTGCCGGAGACCGTCGGCGAACCGGTGGGCTTCTCGCGGCCGCCCTTGTCCTGCGGCTTCACCTGCTGTCCGGCCACGGCGGCGTCGGCCGCACCCGGGCGGTTGCGCGCCGCGGACTCCTCCTCGCTCGCGGCCGGCGTCCGCGTCTCCTCGGCCGGCTCCCGGCCGCCCGGGTCCTCCTTCCCGCTCTCTTCCCGCCCGGCGGGTGCCGCCGTCTCGGTGTCGCCGCGCTGTCCGCCGCCCGGCGTTCCGCCGGAGGCGGCGGACGGCGCGGCCTGCTCCTGCCGGGCGGGGGCCGCCGCCGGTGCCGAGCCCTGCGGCCCCTTCGCCCCCGGTGCCTTCTCCTGCGCGCGGTGCGGCGCGTCCCCGCCCTGCGGCGTGGTCCCGTGCTCCGGCGTACCGCCGTTGCGCGGTGTGCTGCCGGCCGCGCCCTCGTCGCCGTCCCGCTCCTTCTCCGGTCCCGGTGCCAGGCCCGGCCGCTCGTCCTCCGCGCGCCGCCGCTCCCGCGCCCGCGGCGCGTTCTCCCGCTCGGCGCGCACCTGCTCGGCCAGGTCCGGCTCGATGTCCGGGGCGTCGTGCGCGTCGACTTCCAGATCCTGGTCGCGTACGTCGTACGCCCCGACCTCCTCGACGAGGTCGAGGACCCGGTCCTGTTCCGGGGCCAGCAGCCGGTTCTCCAGCCGGACGAGGACGCCGTCGAGCAACTCTTCGGGGAGACGGGCGAGTTGCTTGCGTGTTCGCTGGGACAGGTCCTCCGGGTCGCCGCGCAGGGAACGCACGACCGAGTTGGCGAGCCGGTCGAGCAGGGTCGCCGGGTCCATCGCCTCCGCGCGGTTGCGGTCGGCGTCCACCGTGGCGTACCGCAGCCAGCCCGGAGTCGCCTGGTTCTCCGAGACCTGGGGCGCGGACTCCTCGGTGGCGGGGCGGACGAGGTCCTGGGCGGCGGACTCGGCCTCCTGCTCGATCGCCTGCCGGGGGAGGCTGACCGCGCCCGGTTCGCGGCCGGCGCGCAGGGTGCCGAGGCCGTGCGGGTTCTGGACGGTGTGGAGGAGTTCGTGGACGAGGAGGCGACGGCCCTCGTCCGTGCCGGGTCTGAAGGCGCCCGCGCGGAAGAGGATGTCCTGGCCGACCGCCACGGCGTCGGCGCCGAGGAGTTCGGTCAGCCGGGAAGCGTCGCGGTCGGTGTGCAGCCGGACGCGGCTCAGGTCGTGACCGAGTCGGTCCTCCAACTCGCGGCGGACGCCGGGGTCGAGGGGCTGACCGGCGCCGCTGACGATGTTCTTCGGTTCCGGGGCACGGGACTTGGCGGCGCGTTCCCTGCGCTTGCGGCGGCGCTGTTCGGCGGACTGCTGCGCGCCGGGGTCCTGGGCGCGGGCGCTCATGGGGTCACCTCCCCGTGGCCGCTGAGCCCCTCGTGGACGGCGCGGGCCAGTTCCTGGCCGAGGCGGCGGGCGGACAGGCCGGCGGGAAGCGGGGCGAGGCCGGACAGGGCGTCGACGGCCAGGGGGCCGGACGACGCCAGCGGCACGCCGTGCAGCCGTACCAGGCGGGCGAGTTCGCGTTCGAAGGCGGCCGAGACCCGGGCGGGGTCCGCGCGGAAGCCGTCCAGGACCAGTTCGCCGATCTCCACGTGGATCGTCGAGGGCCGCTTGTTCACACCCATCCGCGCACCTCCGCGGGGGTCAATGAGCGCTCCAGTTTGAGGTATTCGGTGCGCGCGGCGGCGAGCATGTGCCGCATCTGCAGCCGGTCGCCCTCCTCGGCGGCGAGGAAGGCGCCGGACAGCGCGATGTTGCGGATCGAGCCCCCCGCGACGGTGAGCCGGGCCAGCAGGTCCGTGTCGATGTCCTTGAGGGGGGCCTGCGGGGGCAGTACGCGGCGCCAGATCTCGGCGCGTTCGTGCTCGGCCGGGAAGGGGAAGTCGACCACGAAGCGGATCCGGCGCAGGAAGGCCGTGTCGAGGGCCTGTTTCATGTTGGTGGTGAGGACGGCGAGACCGCGGTAGGCCTCCATCCGCATCAGCAGGTAGCTGACCTCCAGGTTGGCGTAGCGGTCGTGGCTGTCCTTGACCTCGCTGCGCTTGCCGAAGAGGGCGTCGGCTTCGTCGAACAACAGGAGCGCGCCGCCGCGTTCGGCGGCGTCGAAGACGCGGCGCAGGTTCTTCTCGGTTTCGCCGATGTACTTGCTGACCACCTGGGAGAGGTCCACGACGAACAGGTCCAGGCCGAGTTCCTTGGCCATCACCTCGGCGGCGAGGGTCTTGCCGGTGCCGGAGCCACCCGCGAACAGGGCGGTGACGCCGAGCCCGCGGCGCAGGGTCGCCGCGAAACCCCACTCCTGGTGGACGGTCGGCCGCCGTCGCACATGTGCGACGATCTCGCGCAGTACGGCGGTCTGGCGCTCGTGCAGCACGAGGTCGGTCCAGCCGGCGCGCGGCTCTATCCGGCGGCCCAGTTCGTCCATGCCGATGCGGGCCTCGTCCAGCCCCGCCCGCCAGGCGAGTTCGGCGGCGTCGGCGTCGTCCTCGTGCGGCAGTCGGCGGCCCACGGCGGCAGCGGCGGATCGCACGACGTGCGGCGGCAGCCGGAACTGTGCGACCAGGGAGCGCAGTTCGCGATCGTCCAGGTCGGCCACGTCGTCGAACGCGGCTGCCCACAGTGCGAGTTGCTCATCGTCGTCCAGGCGCGGCACGGCGACGCGCGTGGCACTCGGGCGTCCGGTGGGCAGCGGGTCCTCGCTGGAGACGACGACGGGTACGGCGGCCCCGCCGAGGAACGCCTCGGTGGCCGCGCGCTGGTCGCGGTCCAGGTACCCGGCCTCCACCAGCAGCGCGGCGGGCAGCAGGATCGCCTCCCGCTGCCACAGACGGGCCAGCCGGTCGCGCTCGACCGGGTCGGCCGGCACGTCCTCGGCGCTCATGGCGTAGAGCCCGAGCCCGCAGCGCGCGGCCGCGGCGGCCGCGATCTCGGCGCGGCTGCGCGGGTCGCCGCCGGTCACCTCGACCACCGGCGGCGCGTCGGCGCCCCGGCCCTCCGGCGTCCAGCCCTCGGCGAGCCGGCTCGCGGCGAGGTCGTACGACGGCGGCAGCGCGTCCGGCGCCGTGGTGCGGCGCAGCCGGCCGTGCAACCGGGCGTCGAGATAGGGCGAATCCAGGAGGAAGTGCAGGATGCGCTCGTCCAGCCGGAGCCGGGAGACGGTGAGCCGGGTCTCGTCCTCCAGCTCCACGATCCGCCAGCGCCGCAGGGGGGCCACCGGGGTGAGAGCGCTCCAGTGCGGATCGCCGAGGGCGGCGAGGGCGAGCGAGAAGGTGGGATACGACCGCTGCGGATCGCCCGCGGCCGCCGCGCACCGGGCCGCGGTGGTGGGGTCGAGTTCGTCGGCGGCGGTGAGCAGGACGAGGTCGCGTTCGAAGGGGGTGAGCCCGAAGAGGGCGACGAGCGCGTCGAGCGGGGTGGTGGGGGCCGCGGGCACGGGTACGGCGGCGGCATGCCCCCGCGTGGCTCCCTGGCCGGTGGACCGGGCCGCGTGGGCGTCGACGCGGGCCAGGACGCGCTTGATCCCGGCGGTCAGCGCCGAGTCGCCGCCGCCCGCTCCGGCCGCCTGCCGCTCGTCGTACGTGCCCATGTGCTCACCCGCCCCCGTCGCGTCGCCCATGCCGGATCAGTCGTCCCCGCCGTCCGCCCCGCGAGCGGGCGGCTGTGCCGGTTTCGCCGTCCGCGGCGTGCTCTTGCGGGCGCGCGCGGGGGCCTTCGCGGGAGCCTTGGCAGATGCCTTGGCGGGGGCCTTCGCCGCGGCCTTGGCCAAAAGCCCGTGCGCGCTCTCGGCGACCGCCTTCGGCGGCGCGTGGTCCTCGGCCCGGGTCTCCCCTTCCGCGCGGGACCCGACCGGCGGCGGCACCGGCGCTCCCGGCGCGCCGAACGGCAGCACCCGGACCTGCGGGCGCTCGACCGGCTTGGCCGGTGTGGGGGTCTCCAGGCCGTCGATGAGGACCAGGGAGGCCTGGTAGACGACGGACAGGGCGTAGGGGGTCTGGTAGAGCATCCCCCACAGCTTCGAGGTCTCGTCCACGTCCATCACGTTCGGTGTGAACCGCACCCGCTGGGCCGCCTCGGCGAGGTTGCTGCCCGCCAAGTAGGGCTTCTCGCCCGCGAGTTCGATGATCTCCCTGGGCAGGACCGGGATCTCGTGCAGGGTGCGCACGACCGAGCCGAGGAGGCGCTGCCCGACCAGTTCGGTCTCGTCGCCGTACGCGCTGATCACGTAGTTCAGGTCGAGTGCCGTGCTCGCCCGGCGCACCAGCGTGCCGTCGGGGGCGCGGGTGGGCAGGTCGCTGTTGCGCCGCGAGGGGTCGGGCGCGACCTGGTAGAGGAAGACGGAGATGGTCGGGTCGGTCGGCGGCTCGGCGGGCGGCTTGCGCGGCTCCACCTTCACCGCCATGTCGATCTCCGGCTGGAGGTGGGACTCGATCAGCAGGGCGAGGGCCTGGCTGACATGGGCGATGGCGAGTGCGTTGCTCATGGCGTCAGTTCCCTGATCCCCTTCGTCGTCCTACGGCGTCGCGCCCCCGTGCTCACTCACGCCCCCGCGCCAGGTAGTCCGCCAGGCTGAGGGTCGACCCCGCCCGCTCGGCGGCGCGTCCGCCCTGCCGTGTCCCGCCCGGTGCGGGCGGTTGCGCGGCCGTCACCTCCAGCCGGCCGATCTGCACGCGCACCACCTGTTCCGGCGCCCGTCCGGTGCGGCGCCCGGCGGTCTGCCGCACCGCGGTACGGGCCGCCGTCGTGTCCGCGGCGCTGGGGCGCGCTGCCATGGGCACGACGGCGGCCGGAGCGGCGCCCGCCCCCAGGGGGGCGGGGACGGACGCCGCGGACCGGTCCCCACCGGTGTCGGGGCCGGGCCGCCCGGTGCCCCGCGTCGCTCCGCGGGGCGCCGGGTGCGGCCCGGCGGTCAGGGGTGCCGCGGGGCGGAGCAGCGGCGCCTCGGCCGGGACGGGCGGGGTGGCACGCGTCGACTCCGGCTCCGCAGCGGGTCGTTCGGTGCGGACGACAGTCCGCTCGTGCTCCGTGTACCGCCGGACCTCGGTGGCGGGTCGTGGTCCCTCCCCAGGCGGCGCGGCCGCGGGGGCGGCGGACGGCCACGCCGTGACGCCGTCGGTGTCCGGCTCGGCACCACGGGCCCTGACCGCCTCGACGCGTTCGAACGGGCCGGGCAGCCGCGGCCGTACCCGGACGGTGTCCGGTGCCGTGACGGCGTGCCGGGCGATCAGCCGGTCGAGGAAGTCGGGCGCCCGGACGGGGTCGGGCACGGAGGGGTCAGACATCCGCACACAGCTCCAGGTAGTAGCGGCGGCGCAGCGGGCTCAGCGCCAGGATCTCCGGCTCGCTCCAGCCGTAGGCGGTGGCGAGCAGATGGACGTCGAGCAGCACGTCCCTCGCCCAGGCGTCGAGTTCGGTCCAGAGGTACGACGCGATGTCCAGCTCGGCGCGGGTCGGCGCCCCGCACTCGGGGCAGCCGACGTTGAGCGTCACGTCGGCGCCGGGGTCGGCGGCCTCGACGGCCTCGGCGATCCGCCGCTGCACCGGTGCCGGGAGGGCGTCGGCGGCGCGGGGCGTACCGTCGTGGGCCGCCGAGACCAGGCAGCGGGCGAGGAGGGCCGTGCGGGGGTCGGCGGCGCAGGCCGCGGCCGTGAGGTCGGCCGCGGCGGGCAGCCGGAAGACGATGTCCCAGCCGTCCTCGGCCAGCTGCACCACCGGTCGGCCGGGCCGGTCGAGGGACCGGGCGAACTCCCCGGCGTCCAGCTCGAACTCCATGTCGGCGCCGCAGGCGTGGCAGTCCAGCCGTACCTGCATCCGCTCCCCGAACAGGGCGCGGCGCAGGGCGAGCAGGTCGTGCTCGCGCTCGCCCAGCGGTACGACGGGCAGCGCCGCCGCGTCGAGGTCCGGGCGCGCCGTGCCGTGCAGCAGCAGGGCGCGCCCGGCGGGCGCCTCGGCAAGGCCCGCCTCCCAGGTGGCCAGCAGCGTGGCCGCCCCGGTGTTCGCCATGTTCCCCCCCCGGGTCCTCTCACCTCACCACGCGTCGTCTCAGGCCGGGTTGAGGAAGGAGGGCTCCTCGGGCTCGGGCACCTCGTAGTCCCGTTCCCAGCCCTCGCACTCAAGCTTCAGCGACTGGATGGCCACCGCGTTGGCGTTGGCGTCCATCTCACCGAGGACCTGGTACTCACTGGGCCAGGTCCGGTACAGCTTGTGCGAGACGGCGACCTGGCCGGCCTCGTTCAGGACCTGGATGACGATGTCCTTGCGGAAGTCGGCGAGGGAGACCTCCGAGCCGAGGCCCGCGCCGACCTGCCAGACCTTGTTGGCCCAGCGGTCGAACTCGGGGTCGTGGGTGACCCCGCGCTCCAGCGTGATGCCGTCGAACTCGGAGCGTCCCGGCGACTTGCGCGGGGAGCTGGGATCGCCGCCGTGGCGGTGCTTGACGACCTCGGTGGTGCGCTTGAGCGGGCTGATCTTGCTGATACCGGCGACCGTGCGACCGTCCCACAGGACCAGGAACTTGAAGTTCTTGTAGGGGTCGAAACGATGGGCGTTGACGGTGAACTCTGCCATCGGATTCCTTCAGCTCTCCAGAATTCCCGCGGGTCTACAGCTCGAACTGGCCGGACGTCTGCTGGATCTTCACGATCACGAACTCGGCGGGGCGCACCGGTGCGATGCCGACCAGGACGTTCACGACGCCGTTCGCGATGTCCTCGTCGGTGGTGGTGTCGCTGTCGCACTTGACGAAGTACGCCTCGCGCGGGGTGCCGCCCTTGAAGGCGCCCTGCCGGAAGAGGGTGTGCAGGTACGAGGAGGCGGCGAGCCTGATCTGCTGCCACAGGTTCTCGTCGTTGGGCTCGAACACGACCCATTGCAGGCCGCGTTGGAGGCTTTCCTCGACGTGCAGGGCGAGCCGCCGCACCGGCACGTACTTCCACTCGCTGTCGAGCGCGTCGGTGCCCTCCAGGGTGCGGGCGCCCCAGACGGTCGGACCGGTGAGCGGGAAGGTGCGCAGGCAGTTGACGCCGAGCGGGTTGAGCAGTCCGGTCTCCCGGTCGGTCAGGTCGACGGTGAGGGAGTGCACGCCCGCGAGGCGTGCCTCGGTGCCGGCCGGGGCCTTCCACACGCCGCGCTCGGAGTCGGTGCGTGCGACGACGCCGGCGACCGCGCCGGAGGGCGGGAAGGCGCGCAGCCGTCCGGTGAGCGGATCGGTGAGCTGGAGGTGCGGGAAGTAGAGGCCCGCGTGGTTGCCGCGGACGGCGTCGAAGGCGGCGACACCGGCGCGCGCGGTGTCCACGCTGACCCAGGTGGCGGGGGCGTCCACGAGCAGGAAGATCCGCCGCTCCTGGCACAGGCGCTGGGCGGCCGAGACGACCGTGACGGCGTCCTCGGTCTTCTCGTAGGCGGCGAGTTCGGGCAGCACGAGGAGGTTGACGTCGGCGACCTGGCGCAGCGCCTGGATGCCGGTCTTCTCGGCCTCGGAGCCGATCAGGTCGCGGGGGCCGGGCGCCTCGCCGTCCTCGCCGCCCGCGAGCGGGAGGACGGGCGGGTTGACGGAGGCCTCCAGGCCGAGGTCGTTGGCGCACTCGCCGAGGAAGCGGACGACGTCCTCGGGGTCGGTGGAGCCCGCGACGACCTGGACACGGCGGCCGAAGGCGGTGACCTCGGTGCCCGCGAAGGCGTGCTTGCCGGGGGCGTCGGGCAGGGCACGCAGCTTGCGTTCGAGCAGCAGCGCCAACTCGGCGACCGAGCAGGGGGCTTCGCCGTCGATGTCGGGGTCGTAGAGGGTGAACTCGCGCTCCACGTCGCCGATCTTGACCGTGAGGTCGACGGCGAGGTCGGGCAGGCGGTGGCCGAACGGCTTGGAGACGGTGCCGGACGGGTCGGGGCGGCCCTCGCCGACCGCCTCGACGCGGATCAGCCGGGAGGCGGCGTTGACGACGGTGGGCGCGTAGCGGGCGCCGTCGGGGTCCATGGACAGACCGGTGAAGCTCTCGCGGGCCTCGCCCCGGGCGTCGTAGACGCGCAGGTTGAAGGTGGCGTCGGGGTGCGGCGTGTCCTGGTCGACGGCCACCCGCAGCCCGTTGCCCCACAGGCCGGGTTCCTTGGCGTGCACCTCAAGGACGTCGCTGTCGCTGTGGCCCTCGGTGGACCTGAGGGTGACGCAGGCGGCTTTTCCGCTGCCCGCCTTGGTGACGCGGACGACGACGGCGACGGTGCCGCCGTTGCCGAAGAACTGGTGGACCGCGTAGCCGACCGCGCTGCGTGCGCTGAGGCCGCCGAAGCGACGCTCGAACTCCGCGAAGCTGGTGACGCGCACCGGCTCGTTGAGCGGACCGCGCCGGGTGTGGCCGACGAAGGCGGTCACCGACGTGGTCAGGGTCGAGATGGTGCGGGTACTGCTGGGAAGCTCTTCGACGTAGACGCCGGGATACGTCGGCTTGGCGGCGCTCACCGCGCTCATCGGCATTCCCCCTCCTGTCCCTGTCTCGGGCACCGGACATGGGCACCAAGAGGCAGGCGGCAAAGAGACAGGTTCCGTTTCGGCGCGGCAGACGACCCCACGCAACCGGCCGGTCAACGCTGGACGTGCACACGCATCAGATTCCCCCGCCAATACCCGGCCGGCGGTCGGCCGTCCGGGTCAAGCAACGCTTGTGACTCCTGATGCTCGTAGACGGATCTACCTTGATGCACGGGCAGTCGGCGCAACAAGGAGCCTTTCGGCCACCCCAAAGGAAGGTTTTGTGAAGGTAAATACTTGGTATTCTCGCATTCCACCCGCATGTCATTGACGGCGAAAACAAAGGATCTTCACAGGAAGTGCGGGAGGAATATGACACCCCGTACCGGCCTCGCGGAATTCTGCCTTCTCCCGCCGGCCCTTCCCCGGGTGTACACATTCCGTGATGGCGGGTTTCACGGGTTTGCGTGACGCCGTGGGCTGTCGCGCCGTGAGCGGGCGGCCCAACGTCCGCCGGGCAGTGCGAGGGCGTACGCCGCGAGTGCCCCGGCGCACGGCACCGAAACGGGTTCGGCCTCGTGTTCACCGGCCTCGACGACTACGACGGCCGCCCGAGGGACACCGGGGCGGCTGCGGGCGGCACTGTCCGCGAGGCCTGGTACCGAGGCCGGCTCAGGCGCCCGGGACGTCCGGCGGGCCCGCGAGCCACCACCGGCGAAGGGACGAACGGGCCGGACGGCCGCTTCGGCGGCTGCCTCGCCGCCCTGGACGACTGTCCGCGCGGCTCCTTCGCCCACACCGCCCCGGACCCCGACGTCCTGGCCGAGGACGGCATGCACGTCACCCCTGCGTGATGTGATCAGTCGTCGGAAACGGCCTGGTCGGCTTCCAGGACGAAGAACAGGAAGCACAGGAAGCGCGGCGCGGCCGCGATGGCTTCGGGGAACAGCTCGCGGGCGGCGGGGTCGGGGGCCGGCTCGCCGATGACCGTGATCCGGAACCCCGCCGCGGTGAAGGCGTCGGTCATCGCGTGCAACGGCCTGTGCCAGCGACTCATCAGGGCGGTTCGGCCGCCCATGGTCCACTCGTCGGTCCAGTTGGTGGTGTCGAAGTAGTTGTACTCGGCCTCCCGGCCGGCCTGACGGTGCATGAGGTTGATCGCGAAGGGATGCTCGACGGACACGATCAGCCGACCGCCGGGCCTGAGCACGCGTCGCAGCTCGGCCAGGGCCGGCCCCCAGTCCTTCAGGTAGTGCAGCACCAGGGACGCGACGACGTCGTCGAACGTGTCGTCGGCGTAGGGAAGCGGGCTGCCCAGATCGGCCACCCGAAGGTCCACGTCGTCGCCGAGCCGTCGCCGGGCCAGCTCCACCATTGCGGCGCTCGCGTCGAAGCCGCTCACGAGGGCGCCACGGTCGCGCAGCGCCGCGGAGAGAGGACCGGCGCCGCAGCCGGCGTCGAGGATCCGCCGGCCGGCCACGTCTGCGGCCAGGGCCAGCATCGCGGGACGCTCGTAGTGGGCATTGAGCAGGTTGGTCTCGTTGTCGGCCGTGTACGCCTCGGCGAAGCCCTCGTAGTCGTTGACCTTCGGCTGATCCGTGGACGGCGAGGCGATCTCGGTGCGGTCGGTGTCCCGGTGGTTCCCGTGCTGCTTCTCAGAAGTCATGGTGCGGGGGACGTACGCCCGATCGGCCCGGTTCCCGGCAGGCGGCCGGTCTCAGCCGTGCCGGCCCCAGTTCCCCCGGTGGACGACCTCGTCCGCGTCCCGGCGCCGCTCTTCGACGTGCGGGCTCTGCGGCGGCAGGTCCGTGGCGCGGTAGCCGATGGTGAGGGCGCCGATGGGAGCGTACGCGTCGGGGATGCCGAACTCCTCGCGGAACGGCTGGATGTGTTCGGGCATGATGCCGAAGAAGCAGGCGCCGAGGCCCTCGTCGACGGCGGTCAGCAGCATGAGGAGCGAGGCCATGCCGGTGTCGATGTACCAGTACGGCGCGGGCCAGCGGTCCTCGGAGCGGTCCTCCCAGCCCTTGCCGGGTTCGGCGTAG
Source organism: Streptomyces sp. NPDC001056 (assembly GCF_053598955.1). NCBI lineage: Bacteria > Bacillati > Actinomycetota > Actinomycetes > Kitasatosporales > Streptomycetaceae > Streptomyces > Streptomyces sp. NPDC001056. The sequence continues at coordinate 35,545 of NZ_JBSFLI010000037.1, forward strand.
CGGTCCAGGTAGGCCTCTTTGTGGGCCAGGGGCACCACGACCAGCGGCGCGTCCTGCATGGTCGGCGTCTTCTCGACCCGGACGGGGACGAAGGGCCAGAAGCGGGCGCGGTCCGCGGGGTCGGTCAGGGCGAGGAAGGCCCAGCCCTGGGAGAAGCCCGCCGAGGGGGCGCGCAGCGCGGAGGCGAGGATCCGCTCGACCACCTCGGGCGCCAACGGCTTGCCGGAGTAGTGCCTGACCATGCGCCTGCGGCGGATCACCTCGGAGAACTCCATGGCGGCCGATCATGTCACGCGACACACCCGTCGGGGCCAGAGCGATTCCGGCCACCGTCCGGGCTCAGAACAGCAGCACGACCTTGCCCGACAGACCGCCCGCCTCGAAGCGTTCATGGGCCGCGCGCACCTCGGTGACCGGGTGGTACGCGGCCACCCGCACCTTCAGCTGTCCCGCGTCGACCAGGCCCACCAGCTCCGCGAGGTCCTTGCCGCTCTCCTGGACGTAGCTCTTGGCGGCGCCCCGCACGTCGGGCAGCGGCTCGTCGGAGACCGAGACGTACAGCCCGCCGTCGGCGAGCGCCGGGGAGACGTCGACGCCCGCGGTGTCGAGCACCGCGTCGTACGCCCCCGTGGGCAGCTCCGCGACGGAGTGCGTCACGGACGTGGCGCCGAACTCCCTGACGACCTCGATGTGTTCCGGCCGGGAGACCAGTCCGTCGACCGCCGCGCCGACCTGCCGGGCCAGTTGGACCGCGAGCCCGCCCACCGCGCCCGCCGCCCCGGTGACCAGCAGACGGGTGCGGCTCCCCGGACGCAGTGCCGCGAGGGCCTGCACCGCCGTGGTCCCGGCGAGCGGCAGTGTCGCGGCCTGCGCCAGGGTGAGCGTCACGGGGGCGTGTGCGAGGAGTCGCTCCGGCAGGCGGACCAGTTCGGCCCAGGTGCCCAGGCCGGTGGCCAGCTGCGCGGACATGGCGATCACCCGGTCGCCGACCGCGAACTGCGGCGACCGGCTCGCCACGACGATCCCGGCCAGGTCCCAGCCGAGCGTCCTCGGCAGGGCGGGGCCCACGTCCCAGGCCCGGGTCTTCCAGTCCACCGGGTTCAGGCTGCTCGCGACGGTCCGCACCAGCACCTCGCCGACGCCCGGCTCCGGGTCGTCGACCTCCCGTACGGTGAGCACCTCGGGCCCGCCGTGGACATCGATCTGTACTGCGCGCATGGCGACAACTCCTCACGTTCCCGGCCGTGTTACGGCCCGCGGCGACCGCTGTGGTCCCGCATCGGAGTTCACGCTAGAGTCTGACATCAGTGTGAGAGTCAAGCCGGGGAGGCCGCCATGCGGATCGGCGAGATGGTGCGGCGCACCGGGGTCAGCGAGCGGCTGCTGCGCTACTACGAGGAGCAGGGCCTGCTGGCACCGGAACGCCTGCCCAGCGGCTACCGCGTCTATGGCGAGCAGGACGTCGAGACGGTCCGCCGTATCCGCACCCTGATCGCCGCCGGGCTCACCACGGAGACCATCGCGAGGGTGCTGCCGTGTGTCCGCGAGGAGGACGACCGGCTGGTGCCGGTCTGTCCGGACCTGGTCGCGGAGCTGCGCCGGGAGCGGGAGCGGATCAGCCGCGCGATCGACGATCTCCAGGCGTCGCGCGGCATGCTGGACAGCGTCATCGAGGCGGGTCCGCGGCCGGTGGCGGCGGGCTCCCGGTAGACCTGAAACGGGCGGTGGCGAGCCGTCCCGCCCGTACAATTCGGTGCCGAACGATCGCGGGCCGCACCGAGCCCGCGGTCCCGAACACGAGGTGAGGGAGCGACCGTGCCCAGCGAGCGGTCCATCAGCGAGGCGGAGAAGCTCGCGGAGGCGAAGCTCGGCGGTATCGCCCTGCGCCGGGAGCAGATGGCCGCCGTGGCCAACATCTACCGGGCCGCCTCGGCCGTCCGCCAGCACCTGGAGAACTCCGTGCTGCGCGGCTCCGACCTGACCTGGACCGCCTTCGTGGTGCTGTGGGTCGTCTGGGTGTGGGGCGAGTCGGAGACCCGGCACGTGGCCGAGGAGGCGGGGATCTCCAAGGGCACCCTGACCGGGGTGGCCCGGACGCTGGAGTCGCGCGGTCTGCTGCGCCGCGCCGGGCATCCCACCGACGGCCGGCTCGTCCTGCTGTCCCTCACCGAGGAGGGCGAGGACTTCATGCGCCGGGTCTTCCCCGCGTTCAACGAGGAGGAGGCCTTCGTCACCGCCCGCCTCAGCGACGCGGAGTGCCGCACCCTCGCGGACGGCCTGCGCCAGGTGGTCCTCCAGGTCGAGGAGCAGGGCGAGGAGCGGCGCAGGTCGCTGCTGAACGGCGAACCGCCCACGCCGCGCCGCAGCGGGCGACGGGCCGGGAAGTAGCCCCGGGACCGCCGCCCGCCGGGCCTGCTCTATCCGGCCGTCCGCCGGTACGACCACTCGCGCGCCGCCTCCACCAGCGCGCCGAACAGCCGCTGCTGGGCCGGGTCCTGTGCCGCCGTGTCCTCGGGGTGCCACTGCACGCCGACGAACAGCCCGTCGTGTGCGGTGAGTTCGACTCCCTCCACCGTCCCGTCCGCCGCTCGCGCGGTGGCGGTCAGCCCCTCCCCCAGCCGGTCCAGGTGCTGGTGGTGATAGCAGGACGCCTCCGCCTTGTCGGCCCCGGTGATCCGTGCCAGCGCCGAACCGGGGGCGAGGGAGACGGGGTGCCTGAGGTGGCGGTGGTCGCGCCCGGGGCCGCCCATGTCCTGGTGGAGCGTGCCGCCCAGGACCGTGTTCACCACCTGGAGCCCCCGGCAGACGGCGAGGAGCGGCAGCCCGCCGGCGAGGGCCTGGCGGGCGAGTTCCAGGTCGAAGGCGTCCTGTTCGTCTTCCACGTCGTAGACGGCCGCATGGGTGTGGGCGGCGCCGTAGCGGTGGGGGGCGAGGTCCCCGCCGCCGGGGAGCAGCAGGCCGTCGAAGCGGGCGAGGCGGGCGGCCACCTCGGCGGGGTCCGCCGTGCCGCCGGGGGCGTGCGGGTGGAGGGTGGCGGGCTCGCCGCCGGCCCGCCACACCGCCTCGATCAGGGCGCGCGCGTTGACCTCGGCGGCGTGCCGCAGGGCCGAGGTGGTGGCGGAGAAGCGGGCGGGTACGGCGATCAGGGGTCGGTGGGTCACAACTGGATCCAGGTGGTCTTCAGTTCGGTGTACTTCTCCAGGGCGTGGACGGACTTGTCGCGTCCGTTGCCGGACTGCTTCATGCCGCCGAAGGGCACGGTCAGATCGCCCTCCTCGTAGCAGTTGACCCACACCGTCCCGGCCTTGAGCGCGCGGGACACCCGGTGCGCGGTGGACAGGTCGGAGGTCCACAGGCCGGCGGCCAGGCCGTACTCGGTGGCGTTGGCGAGGGCCACGGCCTCGTCCACGTCGTCGAAGGCGAGGACGGACAGCACGGGCCCGAACACCTCTTCGCGGGCGAGCCGGCTGTCGGGGGCGACCCGGTCGAAGACGGTCGGTTCGAGGTAGACGCCGCCGGTCTCGGTGAGGGTGCGCGAGCCGCCGGTGCGCAGCCGGGCACCGTCCTCGGCCGCGGCGCCGACATGGCCGAGCACGCGGGTCAGATGGGCCTCGCCGACGAGGGCGCCCATCTCGGTCGCGGGGTCGAGCGGGTCGCCCACCCGCAGGGCACGGGCCCGCGCCACGACCGCCTCGGTGACCTGTTCGGCGATCGAGGAGTGGACCAGCAGCCGGGAGGGCGCGGTGCACATCTCGCCCTGGTTGAAGAAGATGCCCCAGGCGGCGGTGGCGGCGGCCTTGTCCAGGTCGGGGGCGTCCGGCAGGACGATGTTGGGGGATTTGCCGCCGAGTTCCAGCCAGACCCGCTTGAGGTTGGAGTCGGCCGAGTAGCGCAGGAAGTGGCGGCCCACGGCGGTGGAGCCGGTGAAGGCGAGGACGTCGACGTCCGGGTGCAGGCCGAGGGCGCGGCCGGCCACGGGTCCGTCGCCGTTGACGACATTGAGCACGCCCGGCGGCAGCCCTGCCTCCAGGGCGAGCCGGCCGAGCAGCAGTGCCGACAGGGGTGAGTTCTCCGAGGGCTTGAGGACGACCGTGCAGCCGGCGGCCAGCGCGGGCGCGATCTTCCAGCCGGCCAGCGTCAGCGGGAAGTTCCACGGCACGACGGCTCCGACGACACCGGCCGGCTCGCGGGTGACCAGGGCCAGCGCGTCGGGCGCGGTGTGCGGGGACTCGTCGGTGAGTTTGTCGGCGAGCTGCCCGTACCAGCGGAACGTACTGGTCACGGCGCGCAGCTCGATGTCGTACGCCTCGCCGACGGGCTTGCCCATCTCCAGGCTGACGGTCAGGGCCAGTTCGGCCCGGTGCGCGTCGAGGAGGTCGGCGAGGCGCACCAGGGTCCGGCCGCGGTCGGCGGGGGCGAGGCGCGGCCAGGGGCCGTGGTCGAAGGCGCGGCGCGCGGCGGCCACGGCGGCGTCGATCTCGGCCGCGCCGCCGTCGGCGGCCTCGGTCAGCACCCGGCCGTCGCGGGGCGACACGACCGCGAACGTGCTGCCGCCGCCGGGCTCCTCGGCGCCGTCGATCAGATGGGCGCTCGGCGGCCTGAACTCCTTGGCCCGGCGGAGCCAGTCGTCGTGCGTGGATACGGTCATGCGGTCCTCCAGGTCATGGGTCGTACGGTCCTCCGGTCCGGGGAGGGGGGCCGCCCGCCGCGGGTCGGTGGGTGCGGTCGGGCGGCCCGGGGAATTCGGCGCGGGGTGGGTGGCCCGCGGAATCAGAGCAGGTCGGGTGCCGGGCGTCGCCGCCGCATCCGCTCGTTGGCCACGCCCAGTGCCAGCACCACGGGCACGGAGGCCACCAGCCAGACCGCGGTGCTCACCTCGCCGCCGATGAGGGTGGTGAAGTTGGCCAGGATCAGCCAGCTCGCGCCCGCGAGGCCGATGGCGCCGAGCACGGGGGCGAGCAGGGTGTGCCACAGGCGGGTGTCCACGCGCCGGCGGCGGAAGAAGACGACGACCGACACCGAGGTCAGCAGGTAGAGCAGCATCATCGCGAGGACGGCGAGCCCGCTGAACCACGAGAAGAGGGTGAGCACCGGGTCCTTGCCGGCCAGCGCGAACGGCACGACGAGCAGGACCGCGATCACGGTCTGGACACAGCCCGCGGCCCAGGGGGCGTGCCGCCCGTTGATGCGGCACAGGGCGACGGGCAGCTGCCGGTCCCGGCCGAGGGAGAAGAGATAGCGGTTCGCGGAGTTGTGGAAGGTCAGGATGCCGGCGAACAGGGAGGTGGCGAGAAGGACCGGCAGCACCTCGCCGGCCCAGCCGCCGAACTGGGCGGCGATGGGCGCGAAGACGAAACCGGCGGAGTCGCCGTGCGCCAGCGCGCGGGAGGCCGCGCCCGGTGCCTTGGAGGCGCCGTACGCGGAGATCAGCATCCAGGAGACCAACGCGAAGAAGCCGGTGACGACGATGACCGACAGATAGGTGGCCCGGGGCACCGTCTTCTTGGGCTCCTTCGCCTCCTCGCCGTAGATGGCGGTGGCCTCGAAGCCGAACATCGACGCCACGGCGAACATGATGGCGACGCCCGGTGCGCCCTGGAGGGCGGCCGACGGGGAGAAGCTGCTCGCCACGCCCAGCCCCTCGGGGCCGCCGCCCTTGGCCAGGGTGACCAGGCTGAACACCAGCAGGATGCTGAACTCGGCGAGCACGAACACGGCCAGGACGCGGGCGCCCATCTCGATGCCCGCGGCGCCCAGCGCCTGGACGACGGCCATGGTGACCAGGGTGTAGACCCACCAGGAGAGGTGGATCCCGGTGTGGTCGGCGACGAGCGAGCTGACGATGGAGCCGTACAGGCCGTACATGGCCGCCTGGATCACGCAGTACGCGAAGAGGGCGACGCTCGCGCTGCCGGCCCCGGCCGTCCGGCCGAGCCCGGTGCCGATATAGGTGTAGAAGGCGCCGGCGTCCACGACGTGCCGCCCCATCGCGACGAAGCCGACGGAGAAGAGGAGGATCACGGCACCGGCCAGCACATAGGCGGCCGGGGTGCCGGATCCGTCGCCGATGGCGACCGAGATCGGGGCCGCGCCGGCGATGCCCGTCAGCGGGGCCTGACCGGACAGGACGAAGAAGAGGATGCCCAGGACGCCGAGGGCGTTGGGCTTGAGCGTGGCTGCGGTGGGGGCGTCCTGCACGGTCCGCGGGGCGGAGGCCGTCTGACTGTCCACTCGGATCACCTGCCAGAGAAGAGGAAAGGATCGTTTCAGGCCAAACGAGTTGCCTCATCGTGGGGCCGAACTATCCGTTTGACAAGGGGGTGGGAGCAGGGAATCCCGCCCTGCGCCGAATCCTTACGGCGCCGTGACCGAAGGCACGGCGCCGTGACCGCGGGGCCCCGCCGAGGGGCCTGCGCGCGGGTCGTCAGCCCTCGGCCGCCAGCCGCTCCAGCAGGGCCCTCAGCTCCCCGAGGGCCTCCTCGGTGACCTCCCGCTCGCCGAAGACGAGCTGGTGCAGCACCAGGCCCTCCAGCGCGGCGAAGACCAGCCGGGACAGGCCGCGGCTCACCGTCCCCGGCAGAATCCGGTCCAGCTCCCGCGCGCTGGCCTCGAAGTACTCCTCGTACAGGGCGCGCAGATGCGCGAGGAGCTCCGGCCGGCGCCGGGCCTCCAGCAGCAACTCGTACTGGAACGCCTGGAGTTCGGGCCCGGAGTCGACCATGTCGGGCAGACCGCCGGCGAAGTCGGCCGCCCGGCCGGTTCCGATGTCGAGGGCGCTGCTGTGCAGGGAGGCGCGGATGGCGTGGGTGACGGCCTCCTCGATCAGCGCGTCGCGCGAACCGAAGTGGTGCACGACCAGGCCGTGGGTGACCCCGGCCTCCTCCGCCACGGCCCGGTAGGTGAGCTTGCGCAGCCCGCCGCGGGCGACCACGCGCACGGCGGCGTCCAGCAGGGCCACCCGGCCCGTCCCGTAGTGGTTCACGCGCTTGCGGGTGGGGCGCTCACCGGGGTGCGGGGCGGAGTCGGTCATGGTCCCGACCCTACCGGCGCCGCCGCGCTCACCGCTTCGGCGGCCTGATGCCACGGAACTCCCAGTCGCCGCCGAGCGCGGTGGACAGCACCTCCTCGGACTCGGTGGGCTGGGCACCGACGTCGCCGCGGATCGGCACCGGTCCCATGACGATGTGGTTGGTGAGCCTGCCGAGGCCCTCGACCTCGACCTCCACGACGTCCCCGGGCCGGACGGGGCGGGAGTTGGCCGGGGTGCCGGAGAGCAGGACGTCGCCCGGGTACAGGGTGATGGTGCGGGCGATGTCGGCGACGAGGTAGTGCATGTCCCACGTCATCTCGTCGGTCGAACCGTCCTGGACCACCTCGCCGTTGACGTAGGTCTTCAGGCTCTTGCCGCGGAAGTCCCAGTCCGTGACCAGGCCGGGCCCGAGCGGGCAGAGGGTGTCGGAGCCCTTGACCCGGAGCATGGAGCCCGCGTCCGTGTCGCGGAAGTCGTGCAGTCCGTAGTCGTTGGCGACCGTGTACCCGGCGATGTACTCCCCCGCCTCGTCCGGGGCGATGTTGCGTGCCGTCCGGCCGATGACGATGGCGACCTCGCCCTCGTAGTTGAGCCACTTGCAGCCCTCGGGCCGCACGACGGCGCCCCGGTGGGCGTTCAGGGCCGAGGTCGGCTTGTGGAAGTAGGTCGGGGTGTCGGGGAGGCCGATCCGGAACTCCTCGACCCGGCTGCGGTGGTTGAGGTGGACGGCGATCACCTTCGAGGGGACGACCGGGGGCAGGTGCCGGGCCTCCTCGGTCCTGACGCGGCGGCCGTCACCGGCGACCAGTTCGTCCCCGTCGACGGTGACCTGGACGGTCGCGCCGTCGAGGAGGATGCGGCGGTACTCGGGCATGTCGGTCTGCTCCTCAGAGGCTGTGCGGGGTGGCGGGGGCGGCGCCGGTCCAGCCGTCGGCCGGGCGGTCGAACCAGAGGTGCACCTGTCCGGTGCCGATCGAGTTCTCGTACACGCCGTACTGGCGGGCCCTGGCGGTGCAGGCGTGTTCGCCGAGGGCGCCGGCCATCATCAGGTAGTGGAAGAACCGCGCCTCGGGCCTGAACTTCCAGAACTCGTCCATCGTGTCGAGGACCTTGTCGTGGCGGCCCTCCTTGAACCAGTCGATCCGCTCCAGGTCGGCCTCGCGCGCCTCGGGCGTGAAGATGTGCGCCGGGTCGCTGGCCTCGTGGTCGCGCAGCTCGCGCAGCGGCCAGAAGGTGTGCGAGAGGGCGCCGGAGGCGATCAGCAGCACCCGGCGGCCGGGCGTGGCGGCGATGCCGTCGGCCAACGCGCGGCCGAGGCGCAGATGGTCCTCCATGTCGCCGGTCTGGCAGACCCCGATGGTCACCCACCGCTTGTCCGGCAGCCCCTCGCCGAGGAACTTCCAGAGGTTGATGGTGGCGTAGTAGACCGGCAGGTACGCGTCGTCGATGGCGGTGATCCAGGTGCCGTGCCGGTCGGCGAACCTCGCGATGTTGTGCGCGAGTTCGGGGTCGCCGGGGAAGTCGAACGGCATCCGGCTCATGCCGCGCGGCAGTTCCTCGGAGGTGAACAGGCCCGCCCTGCGGTCCTGCGCGGTGACGACGAACTCGACGGTGGTGGCCCAGTGCGAGTCGAGGACGACGACGGTGTCGTAGTCGTCGCGCTCGAAGACCTCCTCGCGCAGCTGCCGGAGGCCGGTGACGAGGGTGATCTCCTTGCCCTCGTTCAGCTCCCTGCGGGTCTCCTCCGGGAGCACGATGGTGGGGACGTGGGCGAGCAGCCCGGCCCCGACGATCTCACCCATGGTCCTGCCATCCCCTCGGTGCGGTGACGGTGTTCTTCAGGTCGCAGTAGAAGTCGAAGCTCCACGTGCCGCCCTCGCGACCGACGCCGGACTGGCGGGAGCCGCCGAAGGGGGCCTGGAGGTCGCGGACGAAGAAGCAGTTGACCCAGACGGTGCCGGCCACCAGCCGCGCGGTGACGCGTTCGGCGCGCGCGGGGTCGCCGGTGACGACGGTGGCCGCGAGCCCGAACCGGGTGTCGTTGGCCAGGCGCACCGCCTCGTCCTCGTCGGCGAAGGTCTGGAGGGTGAGGACCGGTCCGAAGACCTCCTCCTGCACGATCTCCGAGTCCTGCGCGACACCGGTGAGCAGGGTGGGCGCGTAGTACTGGCCCTCCCGCCGGTGTCCGCCGAGGACCGCGCGGGCCCCGGCGGCGAGGGCGCGCCGGACGAAGCCGTCGATCTTCTCCAGCTGGCGCGGGTGGATGATGGGTCCGATGTCGGTGGCCTCGTCGCGGGGGTCGCCCTGCTCCAGCCGGGCCGCCTTGTCCACGAAGCGCTTCGTGAACTCCGCCGCGACCGTCTCCTCGACCAGCAGCCGGGTGCCCGCCAGGCAGACCTGGCCCGCGTTGTCGTACTGCTCGACCGCGAGGTCCACGGCGAGGTCCAGGTCGGCGTCCGCGAACACCAGCAGCGGGGACTTGCCGCCCAGCTCCAGGCTCAGCGGCGTCAGTCGGGCGGCGGCGGACGCGGCGATGCGCTGCGCGGTGGGCACCGAGCCGGTGAAGCTGATACGGCGCACGTCGGGGTGCGAGGTGAGGACGTCGCCGATCTCGGAGCCGTAGCCCTGGACGACGTTGAGGACACCGGCGGGCAGGCCGGCCTCGGCGGCGATGTCGGCGAGCAGGGAGGCGGTCAGCGGGGACCACTCGGCGGGCTTGAGCACGACGGTGTCACCGGCCGCGAGGGCCGGGGCGACCTTCCAGGTGGCCAGCATCAGGGGCGCGTTCCACGGCGTGATCAGCACGCAGGGGCCCGCCGGGTCCCAGCTGACGTGGTTGGTGTGGCCGCGGGTCTCGAAGTCCTCGTGGTCCAGTCGCAGCAACCAGTCGGCGAAGAAACGGAAGTTGTGGGCGACCCGGGGCATGACGCCGCGCCGGTGGGAGCGCAGCAGGGCGCCGTTGTCGGTGGTCTCCACGACGGCCAGCTCCTCCAGCCGCTTCTCGACGCCGTCGGCGATGGCGTGCAGGACGCGGGCCCGCTCGGCGCGTGGTGTGGCGGCCCATCCGGGGAAGGCGGCCTTGGCGGCGGCGACGGCCGCGGCGGCCTCCGCCCCGGTGCCGCGGGCGATCTCACCGATGACCGCGCCGTCGATGGGCGAGGTGTCGGTGAAGGTCCCGGCGGAGGCGACGCGTTCGCCGCCGATCCAGTGCCGGGTGTCCACGGCGACGCCGGCGACGGTGACGAAGGGGGTGCTCATGGCGTGGGGCTCCTCGGGGTCGTTCGGGTGCGGGCTCACTCGGCACCGGAGGTGCCGGACTCCAGCAGGCGTCCGCCGTCCCAGACCACCCCCACCTGCCGGTAGTACGCGGCGATCGGCTCACGGATCTCCAGCCGGGCCAACTCCTCGGTGGGCGACTCGAAAAGCTCCAGCTCCGCCTCTCCCACCCACGCCTGGCCGCCCTCGAAGGCGGCCGCGCCGGCCTCGACCAGCTCGTCCAGGGCGAGGCCCTTGCCCTTCTCGATGGCCGGCAGCCACCGGTGGTGGGCCATGGGGTGGGAGTTGACGAAGCCGTTGGTCTCCGAGGGCTCCCGCAGGGTGACGACGGCCTGCGCGAGACGCCGGTCGGCCGCGGCGAGGGTCGCCCCGAAGCGCGCTCCGGCCTCGATGCGCGGCGCGGGCCCGTAGGGGTGCGGGCGGGTCTGGTGGATGGAACCGAACTTCTTGGGGTAGCCCTGGTGCAGCCCCCGGGCGATGGCGAAGTCCTTGTCCACCCAGATGTACACACACCGTGTGTAGGTCCGTCCCCGGTACATGCAGCGCACGACCGCGAACGCTTCCTTGTACTGGGCGCGCACCGGGTCGAGCAGTTCCTCCCCAAAGGTGCCGCAGGACTGCCAGTCGGCCCAGATCAGCGCGACCGCGCCGGGGTCCTCGTCGGCCAGCTCCAGGGGTTCGGGGAGCAGTTCGCGCACCCGTGCGGGATCGGTGCGGTACTCGACGGTGAGCAGGTCGCCGGAGTAGCGCCAGGGCGGGGAGGGGATCAGCGAGGAGGCGCCGGTCGCCGTCTTGGGGTGGAGGAATCCACGGACACTGGTCACGGACGTTCCTTACGCGGTGAGGGCGGGTTGCTGGAGGAGTTGGGCCCGGTACCGGGCGGCCGCGGTCGCGGCGGCCTGGCCGCCGAGGGCGACGACCCCGACCAGGCGGCCGTCCGCGTGGTAGCCGGCGAGGACGTCGCCGTCCGGGTCGCCGTCCAGGACGCGCACGTCGTCCCGGCCGAGGGCGGGGGCGCCGAAGGACTGGAGCCTGAAGTCGTGCTGGTCGCTCCAGAAGGTCGGCAGGGGCGCGAACGGCGCGAGTCCGGCGTCGCCGCCGGTGAGGCGGGCGGCGAGGACCCGGGCGGCGTGCTTGGCGGTGTCCGTGGGGATCGACCAGTGCTCGACGCGCCGGGGCACGCCGTCGTAGCGGGCGTTGGGGAAGCGGGCCACGTCGCCGACGGCGACCACGTCGGGACGTCCGCCGGCCCGCAGGTGCGCATCGGTCAGGACGCCGTCGCCGAGGTCGAGACCGTTGCCGTCGAGCCACTCGGTGTTGGCGACGGAGCCGACCGACTCCACCACCACGTCGGCGGGGAGCACCCCGCCGTCGGACAGGACGACCCCGGTGACCCGGTCGCCGCCCTCGAAGGCGGTCACCCCGGTGCCGAGCGCGAAGCGTACGCCGCGCTGTTCATGGCGCTTCAGCAGTGCCGTGGCCAGCAGCTCGCCGAGCGGTCCGACCATGGGCAGCGGCAGCGGGTCGACCACGGTCACCTCGGCGGCGCCGAGGGCCACGGCGGTGGCGGCCACCTCGCAGCCGATGAACCCGGCGCCCACCACGACCACCCGCGCGCCCGGCCGGGTCAGCGCCGCGCGCAGCCCCCGGGCGTCGTCCAGGGTGCGCACGGTGTGCCGGCCGGTGAGCGGTCCGGGGCAGCGCAGCCGCCGCGGCCGCATCCCGGTGGCCACGACGAGCCCGCCGTACGGCAGGGTCTCACCGCTGTCGAGTCGTACGACGCGCCGGTCGAGATCGGCCGCGACGACCTTGGTGCCCAGGCGCCAGGCCACGTCGGCGACGCCGGCGCGGGGCCGGAAGGCGAGCGACTCGAAGGGGGCCTTGCCGACCAGGACCTCCTTGGACAGCGGCGGCCGGTTGTACGGCATATGGGGCTCGTCCCCCACCAGGGTGATCGGCCCGTCCCAGCCGGCGGCGCGCAACTGCTCGGCGGCGCGCAGGCCGGCCAGGGAGGCACCGGCCACGACGACGGTCGCGCTCATGGCTCAGGCCTCGATCCGGATGGCCTGGAGCGGGCAGACGTCGGCGGCCTCCTCGACCTGCTCGCGCAGGGATTCGTCGGGGTCGGGGACGTAGGCCAGGTGACCGTCGTCGTCGAAGCGGAAGACGTCGGGCGCGGCGAAGACGCACTGACCGTGGTCCTGGCACTGGTTCATGTCGACGACGACCTTCATGGCCGGTCCTCCTGGTGCTGGGGGGAGCGTCGGAAAGAAAGGGAGGCGGAGAGGAAGTGGGGCCCGGACGGCGAGGTCCGGGCCCCGGCCAAAGGGGTGCGGCGACCACGGCACGACGGCCGTGGTGTGCGTCCGCACCCCCAACTCGTTTGGCGTCAAACAACATAGGAACGGGCGGGCCCCTGGTCAATAGCTATCCAGGTGGATAAATTTCTGCGGCAGAACCCTTGCGGGAAAGTGACGGGCGTCCCTACCGTTTGGCACCAAACGAACGACGGGTCCGCCGCGCCTCCCGCGGTGCGCCGCCGTTCCCTCCCCCTCTCCGTCCCAGCGCCCTGAGCCCTGGGAGGCGCCCCCTTCCCCTTGAGGAGACACCGGTGAGCGCATCCGACACCCCACCCGTCCGCCGCCATATGGAGCGGCTGGCCGCCGAGGGCATCGACGTGGTCCGGGTGACCTATCCCGACCTCATCGGCACCGAACGGGCCCGGGACGTCCTGCTGGACCACCTGCCCTCCGCCTGCGAGCACGGCCTCGCGTTCTGCCGCGCCGTCTACCACACCAGCCCGCAGGGCGACGTGGTGCCGGTCGCCGGCGGGCTGGACGCCGGTCTGCCCGACATCTGCGTGCGCCCCGACCTCGACACCCTGACCGCCCTGCCCTGGGAACCAGGGGTCGCCGCCTGCCTCGGCGACGTCACCGACCCGGCCACCGGAGCGCCCGCGCCCGAGTCCCCCCGCGACCTGCTGCGCGCCGTGGTCGAGCGCTGCCACGAACACGGACTGCGCCCGGTGGTGGGCCCGGAGCTGGAGTACTTCCTGTGCGAGAGCGCCCCGGACAGCCCGGCCGGCTGGCGCCGCTACAGCGACGCCCAGGGTGTCGTCTACACCGCGGGGCTGCGGGCCGACGGCGACAACCACCTGTTGCGCACCCTGCGCCTGCTGCACGGCATGGACATCGGGGTCAGCAGCGGCAACCACGAGTTCGACGGTTCGCAGTTCGAGATCAATCTGACCCACGGTGACGCCCTGGCCGCCGCCGACCGCGCCTTCCGCTTCAAGGCGGCGGTCAAGGAGCTGGCCCGCACGGAGAACCGCCTGGCCACCTTCATGGCCAAGCCCTTCAACGACGCGGGCGGGTCGGGCTTCCACCTCCATCTGTCCTGCGCGGACGAGGGGGGCGGCAATGTCTTCGACGACCCGTCCGGCCCCTACGGCCTGTCCGCCACCGCACGCCACGCCCTGGCCGGCGTCCTCGCCCACGCCCCCGCCCTCGCGGCCCTGGCCAACCCGACCGTCAACTCGTACAAGCGGTTCGGTCCGGACACCCTCGCGCCCTGGCTGATCGACTGGGGCCTGGACAACCGCAGCGCCATGGTCCGCGTCCCGCCCGAGCGCGGCTCCGGCGCCCGCTTCGAACTGCGCCTCGGCGACGCGAGCGCCAACCCGTATCTGCTGATCGCGGGCACGCTCGCCGCCGCGCTGCTGGGCGTGCTGGCCGGCGAGGAGCCGCCCGCGCCGCTGGAGGGCTACGGCTACGACACCGCCAGGTCCCCCATGCTGCCGACCACCCTGCCCGCCGCGCTGGACGCCCTGGAGGCGGACGCGGCACTGGCCGAGGTGCTCGGCAAGGACTTCACCGCTTCCTACCTCTGCTACAAGCGCGACGAGGTCGCGCGCTTCCACCGGCACGTCACCGACTGGGAGTTCACCGAGTACGCCTACCACCTGTGACCGAGTACGCCCACCACCCCTGCCGCCGAGGAGCCCACCGCCCATGACCATCCCCGCCCTGTCCGTGCCCGAGGCCGTGCGCGAACCCCTGCCGCTCGCCGACGTCGATCTCGCGAACCTGGACAACTTCACCGACGGCGTGACCCCGTGGCGCATGTTCCACACCCTGCGCCACGAGGACCCGGTGCACTGGCAGCCCGAGGAGGCCCCCAACTCCGGTTTCTGGTCCGTCACCCGGCACGCCGACATCGCCCGCGTGGACCGGGACGCGGAGACCTTCACCTCCATGAAGTTCGTCAATCTCGAAGAGGTCGACGAGGACCAGATCAAGAAGCGCGCCTCCATCCTGGAGCTGGACGGCGTCCGCCACCGCGCCCTGCGCAGCCTGCTGCAACGGCAGTTCGGCGCGAGCGTCATCAACGGCTACGCCGACTTCCTGCGCGGTCTGACCGCCACCACCCTGGACGCGGCCCTCGCCAAGGGCACCTTCGACTTCGTCAAGGACGTGTCCGCCGACTTCCCCATCAACGTGCTCGCGCGGCTGCTGGACGTGCCGCCGGAGGACAACCAGCAGCTCATCGACTGGGGCAACCGCATCATCGGCAACACCGACCCCGACTACGCGGACGTGCTCCTGCACAGCGAGGAGAGCGAGAAGTACCGCGATCTGCCCTTCCGCTCCCCCGCCTCGCTCGAAGTGTTCGCCTACGGCCGCGAGCTGGCCCGGCAGCGCAAGGGCGGCGACGGCACCGACCTGATCTCCCGGCTGGTCAACGAGACCCCGCGCGACGGAGTGCCGCTGTCCGCACAGGACTTCGACAACTACTTCCTGCTGCTGGTCGTGGCCGGCAACGAG
Source organism: Streptomyces sp. NPDC001056 (assembly GCF_053598955.1). Taxonomy (NCBI): domain Bacteria; kingdom Bacillati; phylum Actinomycetota; class Actinomycetes; order Kitasatosporales; family Streptomycetaceae; genus Streptomyces; species Streptomyces sp. NPDC001056. Next base: position 50,674 of record NZ_JBSFLI010000037.1, read on the forward strand.
ACGACCCGCCACACCATCAGCCACTCCATGCTGGCCCTCCTCCAGCACCCCGAGCAGCTCGCCCGCCTCCAGGAGGACCCGTCCCTCATCCCGACGGCGGTGGAGGAGTTCCTGCGCTGGGCCTCCCCCGTCTACCACTTCCGCCGCACCGCGATCCGCGACGTCGAACTCGGCGGCAAGCGGATCAGGGAGGGCGACAAGGTCGTCATGTGGTTCGCCTCCGGCAACCGCGACGAGGAGGTCTTCGGCAATCCCTACGACTTCGACGTCGCCCGGCGGAACAACGACCACATCACCTTCGGCAAGGGCAGCCCGCACCTGTGCCTCGGCAATCTGCTGGCGCGCACCGAGATCCGCATCATGTTCGAGGAGCTGATCCCGCGCCTCGCGGGCATCCGGCTCGCCGGGGACGTGCCGCGGGTGCGCTCCAACTTCGTCAACGGCATCAAGCGGCTCCCGGTGGAGGTGACCCTGGCCTGAGGCGTCACTCCGGGACCGGCCCCTCCGGCAACTCCAGCAGTTCGCACCCCAGTTGGTGCAGCGCCCGGTCTATCCCGGGCCGGGTGGCGAGCCGGGGGGTGCGGGCGACGTCGTTGACGACGGTCAGGACGGTCTGCACCCGGACGCGGGCCTCGGACGGGCCCATGGCCGGATGGACCGCGTGCAGCAGGTGCAGCCACTCCGCGATGTAGTCGCGCTGGAACTGCCGGGTGCGCAGCCGGTCCGCCTCCTGGAGGTGCTCGGCCTCGGTGGCGATCACCGTCACCAGGTGCCGGGAGACCAGCGCGTTGCGGGTGTAGCGCCACACCAGGCGCCGGAGCGCACCGGCGTGGTCCTGGGCCGAGGCGAGCACCTCGGCCAGGTCGACCCAGAGCCGTTCGACGCCGCGGTGCACGGCGGTGGCGAGGAGCTCGTGCTTGCTGGCGAAGTGGTGGTAGATGCTCTGCCCGGCGATCCCGACGGCCGCGCCGGTGTCCTCCAGGCTGACGGAGGCGTAGCCGCGCTCGGCGAACAGTTCGGTCGCGGCGGCGAGCAGGGCCTCCCGGCGCGAGCGGTGCCGCAACCGGCCCCCGGGTGCGTCGAGTCGGGGTTCGCCGAGGCGGGGCGGGGCCGCCGTGGCGACGCGGCGCATCAGACACGCCACGAGGTCCGGCGTGGCGAGTTCCACGTGCTGGTAGGCGAGGCCGGCCGCCACACCGAGCGTGCCCCAGGACAGCAGCTCGGTGTGGGCCGGGTCCAGGTTCGGCCGGGCGGCGGTGAGTTGCCCGGCGAGGGTGCGCCGGGCCGCGTGCAGCCGGCGGGCGAGCTCCGCGTACTGCTCGGCGGGCAGGTGCCGGGCCTCGCGCTGCCACAGCACGCCCAGCTCGCGCCGGGCCAGCGCGGACGCCGCGAAGTCCCGCACCAGGACGTCGAGTTCGCCCGGACCGGCCGGGTAGAGCCCGGCCAGGCAGGAGTCGAGCGCCTCGGCGACGACGGCGTGCAGCAGCTCCTGCTTGCTCCCGAAGTGCCGGTAGAGGGCCGAGGGGCCGATGCCCACGGCCGCCGCGATGTCGCTCATCGCCGCGTTGGCGTAGCCGTCGCGGGAGAACAGCTCCCGCGCGGCGGCGATGATCAGCTCCCGGCGGTTGCGCGGACGCGTGGCCCGCACGAGCGGGGGAACCGGCCGCGCGGCGGGCCCCGCGGGAGCCGCACCGGGTTCCGCGGGAGCCGTACCGGCTTCCGCCGCCCCTGAACGGCCGATCGCCTCCGCGGCCTCCGCGACTCCCGCACGGACGCCCGCCGTCTCCGTCCCGGTCCCGACCCTCACCGTCACCTCCAGACAGGCGAGCCGACTCCCTCTGGACCGGCGACCTAGCCGAGTTCCAGCGAACGGCCGATGATCTCCTTCATGATCTCGGTCGTGCCCGCGTAGATCCGGCTCACCCTACTGTCCTGCCAGGCCCGCGCGATCGGGTACTCCAGCATGTAGCCGTACCCGCCGTGCAACTGGACACAGGCGTCCATGACCCGGCCCTGGAGTTCGGTGCACCACCACTTGGCCTTCGCGGCGTCGACGACCGTCAACTCGCCCGAGTTCAGGGCCAGTACGCAGCGGTCGAGGTAGTGCTGGGCCACCTCGATCTCGGTGGACAGCTCGGCGAGCCGGTGCCGGATCACCTGGAGGGTGCCGATCGGCTTGCCGAACGCCTTGCGCTCACGGACGTACTCGACGGTCCACTCGAAGGCGGCCGCCGCCTGGGCCAGACCGGCGATCGCGACCGACATCCGCTCCTGCGCGAGATTGCGCGTCAGGGCGAAGAAGCCCTCGCCCTCCTCGCCGAGCAGGTTGGCCGCCGGCACGCGCGCCCCGGTGAAGACCAGTTCCGCGGTGTCCTGGGCGTGCAGGCCGACCTTCTCCAGCTTCCGTCCGCGCTCGAAGCCCGGGGTGCCGCGCTCCACGACGATCAGGCTGAGCCCCCGGTGCGGGTGCTCGCCGGTGCGGACGGCGACGACGACCAGGTCGGCGTTGATGCCGTTGGTGATGAACGTCTTCGCGCCGTCGATGACGTAGTGGTCGCCGTCCCGGACGGCCTTGGTGCGGATGCCGGACAGGTCGGAACCGGTGCCGGGCTCGGTCATGGCGACCGCCGTGATCAGCTCACCGGAGGCGATGCCGGGGAGCCAGCGCGCCTTCTGCTCGTCGTTGGTCTGGTCGAGGAAGTAGGGCAGGCACACGTCCGCGTGCAGGGTGGGCCCGAGGATCGCCGGGATGGCCCCCACCCGGGCGCCCTCCTCGTGCAGGATCGTGTTGTAGCGGAAGTCCTGGATCCCCGCGCCGCCGAACTCCTCGGGCACGGCGATGCCGAGCGCGCCGAGGGCACCCAGACCGGTGAACAGCTCGCGGGGCACGATGCCCGCCTTGTCCCAGTCCGCGTAGTGCGGCATGACGTGCTTGGCGACGAAGGCCCGCACGCTCTCGCGGTAGTCCTCGTGCTCGGCTTCGAAAAGGGTTCGCTTCATGATCAGCTTTCTCAGAGGGATCGAGAACCGCGGTGGTGCCGCCGTATGGCCGAATGCGCCAGCGGAGACTACTCGGGATTCACTTGAGGTGGAAGTGGTGAAGTGGCGGCGGGTGAGGCGGGGTGGGGTGGTACGAGGCGCCCGGCCCGCATTCTGATCCCGGTTCACAAAGCCGCTCCTTCGACTGTGCCGCTGGTCACATCGAGTCCGACTACTGCCTTTTACTAGGACGTCCTAGTATTTCTCTGATCAGCGTCCCCCGACCTGTCCCGGAAGGCCCCCGATGAGCGAACTGCACTCCCCCGTGCACCCCGTACGCCTGGTCACCGCATCCGCTCTGTTCGACGGGCACGACGCGTCGATCAACATCATGCGGCGGATCTTCCAGTCCCAGGGTGCCGAAGTGATCCACCTCGGGCACAACCGATCGGTTCAGGAGGTCGTGAACGCGGCACTGGAGGAGGACGCGCACGGCGTGGCCGTCTCCTCGTACCAGGGCGGCCATGTCGAGTACTTCGAGTACCTGGTCGAGTCGCTGCGCGAGCGGGGCGCGGAGCACATCCGGGTGGTCGGCGGCGGGGGCGGCGTGATCGTGCCCGAGGAGATCACCCGGCTGCGCACGCACGGGGTGACCATCTTCTCGCCCGAGGACGGTCAGCGGATGGGCCTCGCCGGGATGATCAACTCGGTGGTGCGGGACTGCGACTTCGACCTGTGGGAGGGCAAGCCCGCGGACGTCGACGCCGTGCTCGCGGGCGACCGGTTCGCCACCGCCCGCGCCATCACGGGCGCCGAGCTCGGCAAGCTGTCCCCGGAGTTCCTCGCGCGGCTGCGGGACGCGGCGGCGGCACGGGTGGTGCCCGTCCTCGGCATCACCGGCACCGGCGGCTCCGGCAAGTCGTCGCTGACCGACGAGCTGGTGCGCCGCTTCCGCGTGGACCAGCAGGACAAGCTGCGCATCGCGGTGATCGCGGTCGACCCGACCCGCCGACGCGGCGGCGGCGCGCTGCTCGGCGACCGCATCCGGATGAACTCCCTGGACGGGAACCGGGTCTTCTTCCGCAGCCTCGCCACGCGCGGCAGCCATGAGCTTCCCGAGCACCTCACCGAGGTGCTCGACGTGGTCAAGGCCGCCGGGTACGACCTGGTGATCGTGGAGACCCCGGGCATCGGCCAGGGCGACGCGGCGATCGTGCCGTTCGTCGACACCTCCCTGTACGTGATGACGCCGGAGTTCGGCGCCGCCTCCCAGCTGGAGAAGATCGACATGCTCGACTTCGCCGACGTGGTCGCGGTCAACAAGTTCGAGCGGCGCGGCGCCAAGGACGCGCTGCGCGACGTGAGCCGCCAGCTGGTGCGCAACCGCGAGGCGTTCGACAAGAGGCCCGAGGACATGCCGGTGTACGGCACCTCGGCCGCGACCTTCCACGACGACGGGGTCACCGCGCTCTTCCAGCACCTGAAGTCGGCCCTCGACGAGAAGGGGCTGCGTCTGCGGGAGGGCACCCTCGCGCCCGTCTCCGTGCGCCACTCCTCCGGCATCCGCCAGGTGGTGCCGGCCGACCGGGTGCGCTACCTCGCCGAGATCACCGAGACGGTCCGCGCGTACCACGCCGAGACCGAGGCGCTGGCGGAGGCGGCGCGGCGGGTGCAGCGGCTGGACGCGGTCAAGGGCGAACTCACCGCGGCCGGTTCGGACGCGGACAACGTGGACGCCCTGCTCACGGACGCCCGCAGGCAGCTGCCGCACGAGGTCACCGAGCAGCTGGAGAACTGGCCCGCCGTCGTGGCGTCGTACTCCGGCGACGAGCAGGTCGTGAAGATCCGCGACCGGGAGATCCGCACCAAGCTGACCCGCGAGTCGCTGTCGGGCAACAGGGTCCCCCGGGTGGCGCTGCCCCGGTTCACCGACCACGGTGAACTGGTGCGGTTCTGGCGGCGGGAGAACCTGCCGGGCTACTTCCCGTTCACCGCCGGGGTGTTCCCCTTCAAGCGCGACGGCGAGGACCCGGCGCGGATGTTCGCCGGCGAGGGCGACCCGTTCCGCACCAACCGGCGCTTCAAGCTCCTGTCGGAGGGCCAGCCCGCCACCCGGCTGTCCACCGCCTTCGACTCGGTCACCCTCTACGGCCGCGACCCGGGCGAGCGCCCCGACATCTACGGCAAGGTCGGCACCTCCGGCGTCTCGGTCGCGCACCTCGACGACATGAAGGCGCTGTACGACGGCTTCGACCTGACCGCGCCGACGACCTCGGTCTCGATGACGATCAACGGCCCGGCGCCCACCGTGCTGGCGTTCTTCCTCAACACGGCGATCGACCAGCAGATCGAGCGGTTCCGCGCCGCCGAGGGCCGCGACCCCTCGGCCGAGGAGGCGGCCGGGCTGCGGGCCGACGCGCTGGCGAGCGTGCGCGGCACCGTGCAGGCCGACATCCTCAAGGAGGACCAGGGGCAGAACACCTGCCTGTTCTCCACCGAGTTCTCGCTGCGGATGATGGCCGACATCCAGGAGTGGTTCATCGCGCACAAGGTCCGCAACTTCTACTCGGTGTCCATCTCCGGCTACCACATCGCCGAGGCGGGCGCGAACCCGATCAGCCAGCTGGCCTTCACCCTCGCCAACGGCTTCACCTACGTGGAGGCGTACCTGGCGCGCGGCATGGACGTGGACGACTTCGCGCCCAACCTGTCGTTCTTCTTCTCCAACGGCATGGACCCCGAGTACTCGGTGCTCGGCCGGGTCGCCCGCCGCATCTGGGCGGTCGCGATGAAGCGGAAGTACGGCGCGGGCGAGCGCTCGCAGAAGCTCAAGTACCACGTCCAGACCTCGGGCCGCTCCCTGCACGCCCAGGAGATGGACTTCAACGACATCCGCACCACGCTGCAGGCGCTCATCGCGATCTACGACAACTGCAACAGCCTGCACACCAACGCCTACGACGAGGCCGTGACCACCCCGACCGAGGAATCCGTCCGCCGGGCCCTGGCCATCCAGCTGATCATCAACCGCGAGTGGGGCCTCGCGATGAACGAGAACCCGCTCCAGGGCTCGTTCATCATCGACGAGCTGACCGACCTGGTCGAGGAAGCCGTGCTGCTGGAGTTCGAGCGGATCAGCGAGCGCGGCGGCGTGCTCGGCGCGATGGAGACCGGTTACCAGCGCGGCCGCATCCAGGACGAGTCGATGCTCTACGAGCAGCGCAAGCACGACGGCTCGCTGCCCATCATCGGTGTCAACACCTTCCGCAACCCGCACGCGGAGGGCGCCGAGCCGGGCGCCATCGAGCTGGCCCGCGCCACCGAGCAGGAGAAGCGCTCCCAGCTGGAGCGTGTGCGGGACTTCCAGTCCCGGCACCAGCAGGAGGCGCACGCCGCGCTGACCGCCCTCAAGGCGGCGGCGGTCGACGGCGACAACGTCTTCACGGTGCTCATGGACGCCGCGCGGGTCTGCACCCTCCAGCAGATCACCGAGGCGTTCTTCGAGGTGGGCGGCCAGTACCGGCGCAACGTCTGACGCACGGGGCGAGGGGGGTGCGGGCGCCGAGCGGCCCGCACCCCCCTCGCGCCGTCACGCCTGGTAGGCGAGCAGCGCCATCATCCCCGCCTCGCCGTGGTAGGCGTTGTGGCAGTGCAGCATCCACTGGCCGGGGTTGTCCGCGTCGAAGTACACGGACACCGTGCGGCCGGGCAGCACGATGGTGGTGTCCTTGCGCGGGCCGCCGGTGCCGAGCTGGTAGGTGTGGCCGTGCAGGTGCATCGGGTGCCACATGTCCGTCTTGTTGACGAAGTCCAGCCGGACCCGCTCGCCCTGTTCGACCAGGACCGGGTGCGCGGTGGGGTGCTTCATGTCGAAGCGCTTGCCGTTGATGCCCCAGTCGTACCTGGCCATGCCGCCGGTCAGTTCGATCCGGTGGACCCGGTCGGTCTTCTTCGTCGCCAGGCGGACGTCGTCGGCCGCCCTCAGCCCGGCGGCGTTCATGATCATGCCGTCCAGTTCCTTCGGGCGGACGGTCGGCTTCGGCGCGGTGCCGGAGCCGGTGCGCACCAGCGCCATGCCGCTGGCGTTCTTGCCCTCGGCGACGGCGACCAGCGGGAAGACCCCGTCGGCGAGCGTGACGAGGACGTCGTACCGCTCCCCCATGCCCACCAGCAGCGCGTCCACCTCCTGGTGGGCGACCGGGAAGCCGTCGGTGTGGGTGATGGTCAGCTTGTGGCCGCCGAGCGCGACGCGGTACGCCGTGTCGCCGCCGGCGTTGACGACGCGCAGCCGCACCCGCCTGCCGGGCTTGCCGGTGTAGACGTCGGGGTCGGCCGGGACCCGCCCGTTGACCAGGTGGTACGGGTACTTGACGTCGCCTGCGTCGCCGCCGAGCAGACTGCTGCGCGCGCCCATGAGCATGAACTTCATCGAGCCGGACGACGACTCGCCCCCCTTGCCCGAGTCACCGCCGCTCGTGTCCGTGCCGCCCATGTCCCCCATGTCCATCCCGCCCATGTCCCCCATGTCGTGGCCGGACGAGCCGCCGTGCCCCGATCCGCCCATGTCCATGCCGCCCATGCCATGGCCCAGCTCGGCGAGGACCTGGTCGGGGGTGCCGGTGACACCGTCGACCCAGTCGTCCAGGACGACGACCCACTCGTCGTCGTACGACAGCGGTTCCCTCGGGTCCTCCACGATCAGCGGGGCGTGCAGTCCCCGGTCGAGCTGGACACCGACGTGCGGGTGGAAGAAGTAGGTGCCGGGGGTGTCGGCGAGGAAGCGGTAGGTGAAGTTGCGGCCGGCGCGGACGGCGCTCTGGGTGGCCGGGGGCACGCCGTCCATGTCGGCGCGCAGGGCGATGCCGTGCCAGTGGATGGACGTCGTGGTCCGGTCCGGCAACTGGTTGGAGAGTTCGGCGGCGAGGGTGTCACCGGCGGACAGCCGGATCTCCTTGCCCGGGGTCCGGCCTCCGTAGGCCCAGCTCTTCGCCATCACCTTGCCGCCGAGGTCGAGCATGGTGGGCGCCGCGGTCAGGGTGACGTTGCGCACCTTGCCGGTGCCCTTGCGCTTCTTGTCGGTGGTCGCGACCACCTTGCTGCCGGGGCTCACCAGGGCCGGCGTGGAGCCGGAGCCGCCGCACGCGGCGAGCGCTCCTCCTCCCGCGACGGCGAGACCGGCCAGCAGGGCGGAGCGTCGGTTGATGCTGTTCATGTGCGATGCCTCTTCTCACGATGCGGTCGACCTGCGCGCATGCGGCATCGCCCCACCGTGTCCGGGGGAACGGGCCGCGGGAAAGCGGCCTAGATCAGCAGTCGGGAGAGGACGGAGAGGTCCGGCGGCGCGCGGTGCGGGTGGCCCGGAAGGCCGCGCCCGGCGAGGACGCCGTGGCCGGGAGCGCCGGGGACGGCGGGGGTCCGCACGGTCGGCGGCACGAGCCACTGGGGTGAGCCGACGGCGGCGGAGGTGCAGTGCTGCATGTCGGCGCCGGAGCAGGCGCCGCCGGCGTCGTGGTCCATGGCCGAGGTCAGGGCGGCCATGTCCGGCCCTGTCCTGCCGTGCGCGGCGTGCCCCATCCCGGGCATCGCGCTCATGGCGGTCGCGGGTGCGGCGGGGACCGCGCCCATGTCGTGGTGGACCAGGACGACGAAGGCGGCGAGCAGCGCCAGGACGGCGGCCCACGACCGGCGCGCCGCGCCGCGGTGGGAACCGATCCGCCGGTACGTCACCTGTCGTCGACCCCTTTCCGGCACACGCCTCGTCCGCCACACCCTTCCAGGCACGTCACTATACCCCCTAGGGGTAGACCGTCCACTCGGCCCCGGGAAGACGATCGGATGACTAAGTACCCCTGGGGGGTATATCGTTCATCTCGTCGGGAGGCCGGGCGACCGCCCTTCCGCGGACCGAACCATGCTCACACCCGAGGAAGAAGCCATGACCGAACAGACGAACTCCGGCTCCTGCTGCGGCTCCTGCGGCACCGGCGCGGCGACCGACGTGCAGGTCCACGGCAGCGGCGTCACCACCGTGTACAAGGTCTCCGGCATGACCTGCGGCCACTGCGAGTCCGCCATCTCCAAGGAGGTCTCCACCCTGGACGGCGTCACCGCGGTCACCGCCGTCGCCGACACCGGCGAGGTCACCGTGACCTCCGCCGCCCCGCTCGACGAGGAAGCCGTCCGCGCCGCCGTGGACGAGGCGGGCTACGAGCTCGTCGGCCAGATCTGAGGCTCCGCGCCGGCGGGCGCGGCGCACCCCCGGGCGAAGACCCCTGCGTTCCTCACGGGACGGAGGGGTCTTCGCCTTTTCAATGCCCCCTCGGCCCTGCGGCTCAACTCCCGTGCACTCTCCTCGACTTCACGCCCTTACATACCCCCCATGGGTATGCTACGGTGCACCGCACAGGTACCCCCCAGGGGTATACAGCAAGAAGGGTGGAGTCATGTCAGCGGTCAATCCCCGGCGCTGGTGGGCACTGGTCGTGCTCGCCGCCGCCCAGTTCATGGTCATCATGGACACGTCGATCATCGGGGTGGCGCTTCCCGAGATGCAGAAGGACCTCGGCTTCTCGCAGGGCGAGTTGCAGTGGGTCTTCAACGCGTATGTCATCGCCTTCGGCGGTCTGCTGCTGCTCGGCGGCCGGCTGTCCGACCTGCTCGGCGCCCGCAAGGTGTTCATCACCGGCTGGAGCGTGCTGGTCGCGGGCTCGATCGTGGCCGCGGCCGCGCAGAGCGCGTCCGTGGAGGTCGTCGGCCGTGCGGTCCAGGGCGTGGGCGGCGCGCTGATCGCGCCCTCGGCGATGACCCTGCTCATGATGCTCTTCGCCCACGACCCCAAGGAACTGGGCAAGGCCATGGCGCTCTACGGTGCCGCGGCGCCCGCGGGCGGCACGGCCGGTGTCTTCATGGGCGGTGTGTTCACGCAGTGGCTGAGCTGGCCGTGGGTGTTCATCATCTACATCCCGATCGGCCTCGGCACGCTCGCGGCCACCAAGCTGCTGCCGGCCGTCGGCGGCCGGCGCGGCGGCGGCGTGGACGTGCTCGGCGCGATCTCCGTCACGGCCGGTCTCGCGCTCGCGGTGTTCGCCGTCGTCCGCGCCCCCGAGGTCGGCTGGTCCTCGACCGGCACCGTGCTGGAACTGGTCGGCGCGGTCGCCCTGCTCGTCCTGTTCTTCGTCATCCAGAAGACGGTGCGCGAGCCGCTGATGCCGCTCGGCATCTGGCGGGTCCCGCGCCTGGGCTCGGCGAACCTGGCGATGGCGCTGCTCGGCGCCGCGTGGATCCCGATGTGGTACTTCCTCAACCTGTACCTCCAGCAGGTCCTGGGCTACGGGGCGTTCGCCTCCGGTGCCGCGCTGCTGCCGATGACCGTGCTCCTGATGATCTTCATGACGGCCATCACCGCCCGGCTGCTGGCGAAGTTCGGCGCCAAGCCGTTGATCGGCGGCGGCCTGCTGGTCCTCGCCGCGGGTCTGGTGTGGCTGGCCCAGGTGCAGCCCACGGGCACCTTCGTGGTCGACGTCCTGCCCGCGTCGCTGGTCGCGGCCCTCGGCATGTCGCTCGCCTACATCCCCGCGATGATGGCCGCGATGTCCGGCGCCCCGCAGGAGCAGGCGGGTCTGGCGTCCGGCATCGTCAACACCACCTACCAGGTGGGTTCCGCCCTGGGCCTCGCGGCGCTGACCGCCGTGGCCACCTCCGAGGGCGCGGGCAGGCTCGGCGACCTGCCCGCACTGACCGACGGTTTCAGCGCGGCCTTCGTCTGGGCCGCCGCGATCGCCGCCGTCGGTGGTCTGGTCACCCTGCTCGCCATGCGCGGCGACAAGGCGGCGGCGCCGCAGGCGGGCGCGGCACAGGAGGCGTCCGGCGAACGGGCCGGTGTCTGACGGGCACGTCTCATGGCGGACCGGCATGCATCCTCCGCCGGGACCGCCGTCCATCCGGACAACGAACCCCTCGACGGGCCGTCCGGCCCCGGGCAACCGGAGCGGACGGCCCTGTCCCATGTACGGAGGAGCCCTCTGATGGACATGCAGACCCGCGCCGTGCAGGTGCGGCACGAGCCCCCGACGACCGGCGGCCGGCCGCTGAGCGTGCCGATCGTCCAGTCCTCGGCCTTCGCCTTCGACTCCGCCGCCGAACTGGCCGACGCCATGGGCGGACCGGGCGGGGCGTACGTCTACTCCCGGCGCGGCAATCCCACCGTCCGGGCACTGGAAGAGACCCTCGCGGACCTGGAGGGCGGGGCCGCCGCGATCGCGTTCGCCTCCGGGATGGGCGCGATCAGCGGCGTACTCCTGGCACTGCTGCGGCCCGGCGATCACGTGATCGCCGGGCGCTGCCTGTACGGCGGCACGTACTCCGTCCTCTCGGACCTCGCCGGTCGGTACGGCATCGACGTGGACTACGTCAGCGGCGACGACCCGGCCGAATTCGCCCGACTGGTCCGCCCCGCCACCCGGTTGCTGCACCTGGAGACCATCGCCAATCCCACGGGCCGAGTCCCCGACCTGACCGGCCTGCTGGCCGAGGCCCGGCGGCACGGCGTGCTCGGCATGGTGGACAACTCCCTCGCCTCGCCGGTGCTGTGCCGCCCGATCGAACACGGCGCCGACGTGGTCGTGCACTCCACGACGAAGTACCTGGCCGGGCACTCCGACGTGCTCGGCGGCGTGGCCGTGTTCGCCGACGCGGGCGTGCGGGACCGGGTGTGGCCCCGCACCGTCGAACTCGGCGCCTGCGCCGACCCGTTCGCGGCCTGGCTGACCCTGCGCGGCCTGCCGACCCTCCCTCTGCGCATCCGGCAGCACTGCGCCGGCGCGGAGATCCTGGCCCAGCGCCTCGCCGCGCATGAGCGAGTGGCCGCGGTGCACTGGCCCTGGCTCCCGCGGCATCCCTCGTACGACCGCGCGCGCAAGCTCCTCGACGGGGGCGGCGGCATGGTCTCGTTCGACCTCGCCGGCGGCAGGGAGGCGGGGCGCGCGTTCATCGAGCGGGTCCGGGTCGCGCGCCTGGCGCTGTCGCTGGGCGGCGTGGAGACGCTGGTGACGCACCCGGCGTCCACCTCGCACCGGGAGCTGGACGACGCGGCGCTCACGGCCGCCGGGATCGGCGCGGGCACCGTGCGGATGTCGGTCGGCATCGAGCATCCGGAGGACCTCTGGGCGGACATCGACACAGCTTTGAATCGACCGTAGTTTTGGGTTGACAAAATAAACGGCCGATTCGTAGATTGAATGAGGCCCAGAGAACCGGCTCGTCCGCCCAGAGGGGGGCTCCATGCGCTACTTCGAGGACTTCCGCACCGGTGACGTCCATGAGTTGGGCACCGTCACCGTCACCGAGGAGGAGGTGCTGGACTTCGCGCGGCGCTTCGACCCGCAGCCCTTCCACATCGACCCCGAGCGGGCGAAGCAGTCGTCCTTCGGGGGGCTGATCGCCAGCGGATTCCACACCTCGGCGCTCTTCATGCGGCGCTATGTCGACGGCCTGCTCGCCTACAGCGCCTGCGAGGGCTCGCCCGGCATCGACGAGGTCCGCTACCGCCGGCCGGTCCGCCCGGGCGACGTCCTCACCGCGCGGGTCGAGATCCTCGGATCACGCCCCGCGCTGGGCAACCCCGCCACCGGCATCGTCCAGCCCCGCTGCGAGCTGGTGGCCGCCGACGGGACGGTCGTGTTCAGCATGATCCTGCACAGCATCTTCCGGCGGCGCCCCGCCGCACCCTCCACCGCGGCCCCCTCGTCGATGTCCGCGGCGCAGGACCCGGTCGCCTGCTGTGCCCGACAGCGCTGAACTCGGCGGTCCGCACACCCATCGCTCGCGCTGACGAAGCGCTGCCCCGAAGGGAGACCTCCCGTGGAGGCCGTATCCCGCACCGCCCAGTGGACCGCCGCCGCGCGGGCCCTGGAGACCGAACGCGAGGACCGGCTGTTCGCCGATCCCTACGCCCGCACCGTCGCCGGAACCACCGGCTTCGAGCTGCTCGACCGCTACGCGGGCGCGGGCACCGTGCCGTTCCTCGCCATCCGCACCACCTACCTCGACCGCGCCATCGAGCGCGCGGTGCGCGATCGGGGTCTGCGGCAGGTCGTGTTCCTCGCGGCCGGCATGGACACCCGCCACTACCGCCTCACCTGGCCCGACGGCATCACCCTCTACGAACTCGACCGGCCCGCGCTGCTGGAGGCCAAGGCCGCCATGCTCGCCGGGGAGCCGGAACCGGCGGGGCGTGAACGCCGTACCGTCGCCGTCGACCTCAGGGAGGACTGGACCGGCTCCCTCAAGGAGGCCGGCTGGCAGGCCGAGCGGCCCACCCTGTGGGTGGTGGAGGGCCTGCTGTTCTTCCTGCCCGAGGACGCCGTGCGCACCCTCATCACGACGCTGTGGCGGCACAGCGCGCCGGGGTCCGTCCTGCTCGGCGACGTCATCAGCGAGGCCGCGCTGCGCAACCCGCTGTCCCGGCCCTTCATGAAGGCGCTCGAAGAGGACGGCAACCCCTGGCTGTTCGGCACCGAGGAGCCGGAGCAGCTGCTCGTCTCCTGCGGCTGGACGGTCCAGGAGGTCAGGCAACCGGGCGAGGAGGGCGCCGACTTCGGCCGCTGGCCCTACCCGGTGCCGCCGCGCGAGACCCCGCGCGTGCCGCGTTCCTTCCTGTTCACGGCGATCCGAGACGAGACCACCTCATGACCCAGCCCCCCGGCCCCGGGCACACCGACCCCACGGCCGACTTCCACCAGCGCATCATCGACGACGCCGCGGCCGCCGTGCGCGGACTGTCCGTGTCCCTCGGCGAACGGCTCGGCCTCTACCGCGTCCTCGCGCAGCAGGGCCCGCTCACCCCCGGGGAACTGTCCCTGCGCGCCGGCATCGCGCCGCGCTACGCCGAGGAGTGGCTGCACGCCCAGCTCAGCGCGGGCTATGTGGAGCGCCACCCGTCGTCCGACAAGTACACCCTGCCGGCCGAGCACGCCTCCGTGCTCGCGCAGCCCGAAGCACCCACCTACGCCGCGGGGTTCTTCACCGCGCTCAAGGCGCTGTACGCAACCGAGGACCTGCTCCTGGACGCCTACCGCAGCGGTGAGGGCGTCGGCTGGGCCGAGCACGACCCGGCGCTCGACACCGGCATGGGCAGCTTCTTCCAGCCCACCTACCAGCACCGGCTGCTCAGCGACTGGATACCGGCGCTGCACGAGGTGAGCGACAAGCTCGCGGACGGCGGCACCGCGGCGGACGTCGGCTGCGGCGTCGGGCACACCACCCGGCTGATCGCCCGCGCCTTCCCCCACGCCCGGGTGTACGGCTTCGACTACTCGGAGGAGGCCATCGCCATCGCCCGGCAGCTCGCCGACGACGAGGGCCTCGGCGACCGGGTCGTCTTCGAGACCGCGTCCGCCGACGACTATCCCGGCACCGGCTACGACCTCGTGACCTTCTTCAACTGCCTGCACGACATGGGCGATCCGGTGGCCGCGGCCCAGCACGTCCGCAAGTCCCTGGACCCGGACGGCACGTGGATGCTGGTGGAGTCCAACGTCTCCCCCGCCGACATCCACACGCACACCCCGCCGGCGCGCATGTTCATGGCGCTGTCCGCGGTGATGTGCCTGCCGGTCGCCCTCGCCCAGCGCGGCCCGCACGCGCTCGGCAACCACTCCGGGGAGCGGGCCTTCCGCGCCATCGCCGAGGAGGCGGGCTTCACCCGCTGGCGGCGGGCGACCGAGACACCGGTGAACGCCGTCTACGAGGTCCGGCCCTGACCAGCTCAGACACCGCACACGCAGCGGACAGGAGAAAACATGGCCGCCACGGCCCTTCCCGTCAACGACCGTTTCCTGGAGATCCTCGAACGGCTCAGTGAGAAGTCCATCGAGGACTACTACAACCCGTACCAGCAGTTCGCCTGGCCCGACACGCTGGACGAGAACCGCATGTGGATGAGCCCCGAACTGCTCACCGTCCACGGCACCCCGTACTACGACCAGTTGGACCAGGAGACCCTGCGCCGGCTGTCCAAGTGGGAGTCCATCAACTTCTACAGCCTGAACGTGCACGGCATCCGCGAACTGCTCATCGAGGTCGTCGGCCGCATCCACATGCCCGGCTTCGAGGTGCCGTCCGACTTCTTCCACCACTTCATCGGCGAGGAGAACGAACACATGTGGTTCTTCTCCGAGTTCTGCCGGCGCTACGGCGGCAAGATCTACTCGTCGATGACCATGAGCGCCGACTCGGCCTGGGAGCCCGAGGTCGAGAACTTCCTGGTGTTCGCCCGCATCCTGTTCTTCGAGGAGCTGGTCGACCACTACAACACCAGGATGGCGCAGGACGAGACGCTCTGCGACACCATCCGCCAGGTCAACCGCATCCACCACCAGGACGAGTCCCGGCACATCGCCTTCGGCCGCGAACTGGTGTCGCTGCTGTTCCGGCGGATGCGCGAGGCGGTCGGCACCGAACGGCTGCGCGAGGTCGAGAGTTACCTGAAGCGCTACGTCGTCTTCAGCGTCAACTCTCTCTACAACCCGCACGTCTACCGCGACGCCGGCATCGCCGACCCGCTGGGTCTGCGCAACGCCCTGCTCGCCGACGAGCGCAGGCGCGAGCAGGAGCGCCGGGCGATCCGCAAGCCGCTCGCCTTCTTCCGGAAGACCGGGATCTTCTCCGACGACACCCTGCCGGTCCTCTGATCCGGCGCGGCTCAGCCCCTCCGGCGCGTCCCGCCCGATGACCGGGACGGCCGGTCCAGCGAACCGAGAGGTGGTCCACCACCGTGCCCGAAACCATATCCACAGCACCCCCGTGTTCCCCGGGAGAGAGCCGTGGCCTGCCCTCCCTGGGAGCGGAGGCGACGGCCCTGCTCCGGCTCCTCGACGACACCTTCGAGAAGTGGGGGGTGGCCGCCGGGGCCCGCCCGATGACCATGCCCCCGCTGCTGCCGGCCGCCGACCTCAAGCGGCTCGACTACTACGAGAACTTCCCCCACCAGGCCGTCGTCGCCACCGCGATCGACGTCGACCGCCGCGGCGAGTACTGCGCCGAGACGGGCTGCTTCCCCTGCGGCTCGCTCCAGCCCGCCGAACTGGGGCTGCCCTCCGCCTCCTGCTACGCCGTCTACCTCGACCACGAGGGCCGCGAGGTCGCGGACGACACCCTGGTGACCGTGGTCGGCTGGTGTTTCCGCAAGGAGGAGCGCTACGAGGGGCTGCGCCGCCAACTCGGCTTCCGCATGCGGGAGATCGTCGCCCTCGGCAGCCGTGAGCACGCGGACGCGCACCTGCGGGCGTTCACCGAGCGCATCACCGCCTTCGCGCGTGCCCTCGACCTTCCGCTGCGCCGGGAGGCCGCCAGCGACCCCTTCTTCGACAAGGGCGGCTCGAAGGCGCTGCTGCAGCGGCTGTCGCCGGTCAAGCACGAGTTCCTCTTCGAGGACCTCGCCATCGCCTCCGTCAACACCCATCGCAACTTCTTCGGCGACCGCTGCTCCATCACCCTCGCCGGCACCGGCGAACCGGCCTCCACCAGCTGCGTCGCCTTCGGCCTCGAACGCTGGCTGTCGGCCCTCACCCGGCGCCACGGCAGCTGGGCCGCCGCCGCCGAAGCCGTACGCGCGGCCGATGACCGCCTCACTCCGGTCGGCCCGGTGGTGTGAGGTGCCGGCCCACCCCACCGCCGAGGGCGGCGGTACGGGCTGGGCGAACCTCGGCATGGACATCGTGTCCGTCAAACGCGTCCGCCTGCTCCTCGACGACTACGGCGAGGACTTCTTCCTGCGGATGCTGAACCCCGGCGAACTCGACGACTGCCGTACGTCCAGCGGCCTCGATCCGCTCAGCCTGTGCGGACGGATCGCGGCCAAGGAAGCGGCGTTCAAGACCCTGCGCGTCCAGGGACGGCTCCTGCCGTGGCGCGACATCGTGGTGCACCGCTCGGACGGCGGCTGGCCGCTGGTCGAACTGCGCCGCACCGCCGCACAGATGGCAGCAGAATCCGGCATCCAGGACATCACGGTGAGCATCAGCCACGACGTGGACTACGCGGTGGCCGTAGCCGCTCCCATCATCGGCGATCCCCGGCACCAGCCGTGAGACGCCCGCTCCCCCAACTCTTCCTCGATCCTCGTTAGGAGTACCGCCATGACCGACGGCCTGCAGCAGGTGAAGGACTGGATCCTCAAGCGCCACCCGCAGCGCGACGACATCCCGGGCGACCTCGACCTGATCGAGAACCGGCTCATCGACTCGCTGTCCTTCGTGGAGTTCGTCTTCCTGCTGGAGCAGTACAGCGGCCGTGCCATCGAGATGGACACCCTGGAGGTCGACTCCCTCCGCACGCTCGACGCCATCGAGGCCGCGTTCTTCCTCGCGGAGGTGAAGTGAGGTGAGCCGGCGGCTCTTCACCTCGGAGTCCGTCACCGAGGGCCACCCCGACAAGATCGCCGACCGGATCAGCGACACCGTCCTGGACGCGTTACTGGCCGAGGACCCGGCCTCCCGCGTCGCCGTCGAGACCCTGATCACCACCGGCCAGGTGCACATCGCCGGCGAGGTCACGACCCGCGCGTACGCCCCGATCGCCCAGCTGGTGCGCGACACGATCCTCGACATCGGCTACGACTCCTCGGCCAAGGGGTTCGACGGGGCCTCCTGCGGGGTCTCCGTGTCGATCGGCTCCCAGTCGCCGGACATCGCGCAGGGCGTGGACTCCGCCTACGAGGCCCGCGCGGAGGGCAACAGCGACGAACTGTCCCGGCAGGGCGCGGGCGACCAGGGCCTGATGTTCGGCTACGCCTGCGACGACACGCCCGCGCTCATGCCGCTGCCGATCCATCTCGCGCACCGGCTGGCCGGCCGGCTGACCGAGGTCCGCAAGCAGGGCACCTGTCCCTACCTGCGGCCGGACGGCAAGACGCAGGTCACCATCGAGTACGACGGCGACCGCCCGGCGCGCCTGGACACCGTCGTCGTCTCCTCCCAGCACGCCGCGGACATCAGCCTGGAGTCCCTGCTGGCCCCGGACATCCGGGAGTTCGTGGTGGAGCCGACGCTCAAGGCGCTCGCGGAGCAGGGGGTGAGCCTGGAGAGCGACGGCTACCGGCTGCTGGTGAACCCCACGGGCCGCTTCGAGACCGGGGGCCCGATGGGCGACGCGGGCCTGACCGGCCGCAAGATCATCATCGACACCTACGGCGGCATGGCCCGGCACGGCGGCGGCGCGTTCTCCGGCAAGGACCCCTCCAAGGTGGACCGCAGCGCGGCGTACGCCATGCGCTGGGTCGCGAAGAACGTGGTCGCCGCCGGTCTCGCCCGCCGCTGCGAGGTCCAGGTCGCCTACGCGATCGGCAAGGCGGACCCGGTCGGCCTGTTCGTGGAGACGTTCGGTACCGAGTACGCGCCGGTCGAGCGCATCCAGGCCGCGATCACCGAGGTCTTCGACCTGCGTCCGGCCGCGATCGTCCGCGACCTGGACCTGCTGCGCCCGATCTACGCGCGGACCTCCGCCTACGGCCACTTCGGCCGTGAACTCCCCGAGTTCACCTGGGAGTCCACCGACCGGGCCGCTGCCCTGCGGCGGAGTGTGGAGGGCTGAGATGCGCATCGCTGTCACGGGCTCCATCGCCACCGACCATCTGATGTCCTTCCCGGGGAGCTTCTCCGACCAGCTCCTGGCCGACCGACTGGACCGCGTCTCCCTGTCCTTCCTCGCCGACCAACTGGAGATCCGGCGTGGCGGCGTGGCAGCGAACATCTCGTTCGGCCTCGGGCTGCTCGGTCTGCGGCCGGTACTGGTCGGCGCGGTCGGCGCCGATTTCGAGCCCTACCGGGTCTGGCTGAAGCAGCACGGGGTCGACACCGACTCCGTGCTGGTCAGCGAGGACCACCACACCGCACGTTTCGTCTGCACGACGGACCGCGCGCAGAACCAGATCGCCACCTTCTACGCCGGCGCGATGGCGGAGGCCCGCAGGATCGATCTGCGCGCGGTCGCCGAGCGCACCGGACGCCTCGGCCTGGTCATGATCTCGCCCGACGACCCCGAGGCCATGCTGCGCCACACCCGCGCCTGCCGGGACCTCGGCATTCCCTTCGCCGCCGATCCCTCCCAGCAGCTGGCGCGCCTCAGCGGCAAGGAAGTGCTGGAACTCGTCGAGGGCGCCCGCTGGTTGTTCACCAACGAGTACGAGGCCGCGCTGCTCCTGGAGCGTACGGGCCTCACCGCGCCCCAGGTGCTGCGCCGCGTCGGCTGCTGGGTCACCACCGAGGGCGCCGCCGGGGCCCGCGTCCGCCGCGAAGGCCGCCCCGACCTCACCGTGCCCGCCGTGCCGGTCCCCGGTGTGGTGGATCCGACCGGGGTCGGTGACGCCTTCCGCGCGGGCTTCCTCGCTGCCACGGCATGGGACGTGCCGGAGCGTTGCGCGGCCCAGCTGGGCTGTGTCGTGGCCGCCACGGCGCTGGACTACGTCGGCACCCAGGAGTACCGGCTGTACCGGGACCCCCTGCTCACCCGGCTGCGCACGACCTACGGCGTGGGCTGCGCGGCCCATCTGGCGACACGTCTGCGGGGCCTGGCATGACGGCCGCGCGGATCGAGGCCCTGCGCACGGCGCTCGCCACCCGGGTGGTGGTGGCCGACGGGGCGATGGGCACCATGCTCCAGGACGCGCAGCCGACGCTGGACGACTTCCAGCAGCTGGAGGGCTGCAACGAGATCCTCAACGTCACCCGCCCGGACATCGTCCGCTCCGTCCACGATGCCTACTTCGCGGTCGGCGTGGACTGTGTGGAGACCAACACCTTCGGGGCCAACCACGCGGCGATGGCGGAGTACGACATCGCCGGGCGGGTGCTCGAACTCTCCGAGGCCGGCGCCCGGATCGCCCGGGAGACGGCCGACGGATACACGGCCCGGGACGGGCGTCAGCGCTGGGTCCTGGGCTCCATGGGCCCCGGCACCAAGCTGCCCACCCTCGGCCACATCGGCTACGGCACGATCCGGGACGGCTTCCAGGCGAACGCCGAGGGCCTGCTCACGGGCGGCGCCGACGCGCTGCTCGTGGAGACCACCCAGGATCTCCTCCAGACCAAGGCGTCGGTCATCGGCGCCCGGCGCGCCATGCGACGGCTCGGCGTGGACGTGCCGTTACTCGTGTCGATGGCCTTCGAGACGACCGGCACGATGCTGCTCGGCAGCGAGATCGGCGCCGCGCTGACGGCCCTGGAGCCGCTGGGCATCGACATGATCGGCCTCAACTGCTCCACCGGACCCGCGGAGATGGGCGAACACCTGCGCCACCTCGCCCGCAACGCCCGCATCCCCCTGCTGTGCATGCCGAACGCCGGTCTGCCCGTCCTCACCGGGGGCGGGGCCTCTTTCCCGCTCGGTCCGGGGGATCTGGCCGACGCCCAGGAGACCTTCGTCCGTGAGTACGGCCTCTCGCTCGTCGGCGGCTGTTGCGGCACGACCCCGGAGCACCTGCGCCAGGTGGTGGAGCGGGTCCGGGGCCTGACCCCGCCGGCCCGCGACCCGCACCCCGAGCCGGGCGCCGCGTCGCTGTACCAGTCGGTGCCGTTCCGGCAGGACACGTCGTATCTGGCGATCGGCGAGCGCACGAACGCGAACGGGTCGAAGAAGTTCCG
>NZ_JBSFLI010000038.1:0-71221 GCF_053598955.1 Streptomyces sp. NPDC001056
GGCCGCCGGAGAACTCGTGCGGGAAGCGGTTGTAGTGCTCGGGGTTGAGACCGACGATCTCCAGCAGCTCGCGCACGCGCTTCTCGCGGCCGCCCGCCGGGTTGATGTCGTTGATCTCCATCGGACCCGAGACGATCTTGCCGACCGTCTGCCGCGGGTTCAGCGAGGCGTACGGGTCCTGGAAGATCATCTGGATCTCGGAGCGGATCGGCGCCAGTTCCCTGCGGCCCGCGTGCGTGATGTCCTGGCCCCGGTACGAGATCTTGCCGGCGGTCGGCTCCATGAGCCGGGTGATCAGCCGGCCCGTGGTGGACTTGCCGCAGCCCGACTCGCCGACCAGGCCAAGGCTCTCGCCCTCGGAGACCTGGAAGTCCAGACCGTCCACGGCCTGCACCGCGCCGACGGTCCGCCGGATGGGGAAGCCGCCCTTGATCGGGAAGTGCTTCGTCAGCCCGGAGACGTCCAGGAGGGGGTTCGTGTTGCTCATGATCGTGAAGTCCCGTCTGCGTCCGTCAGTTGTGCCGGGTCGCGGCGAAGTCGGCGAAGAGTTCCTGCTTCTGCTCGGCGGTGAGGTGGCAGGCCGAACCACGGCCGTCCACGATCTCCAGCAGAGGGCTCTCGCTGGAGCACCTGCCGCCCGAGACCTTCTCGGTGAAGGCGCAGCGCGGGTGGAACCGGCAGCCGGTCGGCGGGTTGAGCAGCGAGGGCGGCGCACCCGGGATCGGCGTCAGCGGCACGTCGACCGGGCCGTACAGGCTCGGCATCGAGTTCAGCAGGCCCAGCGTGTAGGGGTGCTGCGGGTCCCGCAGGACCTCCTCCTTGGTGCCGCGCTCCACGCACCGGCCGCCGTACATCACCAGCACGTCGTCGGCGATGTCGGCGATCACACCCAGGTCGTGGGTGATGAAGATGATCGCGGTGCCGAACTCCTGCTGGAGGTCCTTGAGCAGGTCCATGATCTGGGCCTGCACGGTCACGTCGAGGGCCGTGGTCGGCTCGTCGGCGATCAGCAGCTCGGGGTCGCAGACCAGCGCCATGGCGATCATCGCGCGCTGGCGCATACCACCGGAGAACTGGTGCGGGTAGTCGTCCACCCGCATGTCCGGCTGCGGGATCCCGACCCGGCGCAGCATCTCGATGGCGCGCTTTCGGGCCTCGGTCTTGGAGCAGCCCGTGTGCTTGCGGTAGGTCTCGGCGATCTGCGTGCCGACCGTGTGGTACGGCGACAGCGAGGCCAGCGCGTCCTGGAAGATCATGGACATCTTGTTGCCGCGCAGCCGCTCCAGCTCGCGCTCGGAGGCGGTGAGCAGCTCCTGGCCGTCGAGGAGGATCTCGCCCTCGATCGACGTACGGGCGGGGTCGTGCAGGCCGAGGATGGTCAGGTTGGTGACCGACTTGCCGGAGCCCGACTCGCCCACGATGCCGAGCGTCTGACCCTTGGCCAGGTCGAAGCTGAGACCGTCGACGGCCTTGACGACGCCGTCCTCGGTCGAGAAGTGGACCTTTAGGTCCTTGATCGAGAGGAACGGCTGCTGATCGGTGCTCGTCACGGGGACGCTCCTGGGGGTGATGCGAGGGGTCGGGAATGGGGCGGAGGTCAGGCGAGCCGGATCCGCGGGTCGATGAGGGCGTAGACGGCGTCGACGACGATGTTGAAGACCACGATCGCGCCGGCCGACAGCAGGGTCACACCCAGGACCATGGGCAGGTCGCTCTTGTTGACGGCGTCCAGCGCGAGCCGGCCGACGCCCTGGAGGCTGAAGACGGACTCGGTGATGATCGCGCCGCCGATGAGCGTGGCGAGGTCGATGCCGAAGATGGTGACGATCGGACCCATCGCGCCGCGCCAGGCGAACCGGAAGAAGACGGTGCGGCGGGACAGACCCTTGGCGCGGGCCGTGCGCACGTAGTCCTCGCTCAGCGTCTCGACCAGCTGGGAGCGCGACATACGCGTGTAGTTGGCGGTCCAGATCAGCGCCAGCACCAGCCACGGCAGCAGCAGGCCGGAGGCCCACTCGGCCGGGTTGTCGGTGAGCGGGGTGTACGACGGGTTGTCGAGGATGCCGAGCTTCGCGACGAGGAAGTACATCGCGATGTAGCCGACGAAGTAGATCTGCAGCGAGGAGGCGATCAGCGAGCCGGAGCTGGCCACCTTGTCCTGCCACTTGCCCTGCTTGACGGCGGCGATCATGCCCGCGCCGACACCGAAGATGATGAAGACGACGGCGGAGCCGAAGGCGAGCGAGAGCGTCAGCGGCAGCCGGTCCAGGATGGTGCCGAGGACGGGCTGGCGGTTGGCGAACGAGTAGCCGAGGCAGGGCGCGGCGCAGTCGCCGAAGTCGCCGTAGCTGCGGCCGACGAAGATGCCCTTCAGCCAGTACCAGTACTGGACCGGGACCGGGTGGTCGATGCCCAGGTTGTGCCGGACCTGCTTGAGCATGTCGGGCGTGCAGTTCTTGCCGCACGACATCATGGCGGGGTCACGCGGAATGGCGTAGAAGAGCCAGAAGGTGACGGCGCTGATGACCAGCAGGATGACCAGCGCGCCGAGGACTCGGCGAACAAGGAAGCGGAGCATGGGGCGTGACTTTCCGGACGGGGCGCCGTCGCCGGGATAGGGGAGTGGGCCGTAGGGGGGCGGCCAGATCGTGGCCGCCCCCCGGTGGGTACTACGCGGTTACTTCATCGCGTACAGCTTGGTGAGCGCGACGCAGGTGTTGCCCGGGTCGTACACGACGTTGCCGACCTTGGAGCCGTGCATCCAGTTGCGGATGGCGTGGTAGTCCGGGACCACCGGCGCGATCTCCATGATCTGGCGGTCGACCTCGCCCCAGGCCTTGTTGGCCTGCGTGACGTCCGCGATCTTGGAGGCGGCGTCGATCGCCTTGTTGACGCCCGGGTCGTTCAGCTGGGCGTAGTTGCTGCGGCCGTCGCCGATGTTCTTGCCGTCCCAGCAGGGGTAGAACACGGAGTAACCGTTCGGCCAGTCCGGGCTCCAACCGGCCGCGAACAGGTCGTAGGTGTTGTCGATCTTGCCGATCTGGGTGTAGAAGGTCGACTTGTCGACCTGCTTGTTGACGACCTGGAAGCCCGCCGCCTCCAGCGCGTTCTTGATGGCCACAGCGGTCTTCACCGCCGTGTCCGAGGCCTGGTAGGCGATGACCAGCTTCTGGCCGACCTTGCCGGCCTCCTTCAGCAGGGCCTTCGCCTTGACCGGGTCGCCACCGGGCTTCTTCTCGGTGCCGTAGAGGTCGAACTTCTCGTAGCCGGGGGTGACCGGGCTGAGGATCGTGGTCGCGATCGCGGTGCTGGCCGCGCCGCCGCGGATGGTCTGCAGCTGCTGGTGCGGCCACGCGTAGTTGATGGCCTGGCGGACCTTGACGTCCTTGATCCGGGTCATGTTGATCGGCCAGTAGTAGGTGACCGTGTCCACCTGGGTCAGGACGCGCTTCTTCAGCGTGGCGTTGGTCATGACCTGCGCGATGCGCTCGGGCGCGACCTCGTTGAAGATCGACATCGCGTACTGGTCGTTGCCCTTGTCCGCGATGTAGCGGTCGGTGGAGGCGACCAGCTCGAAGCCGAACTGGAAGACGTACTTGTCCGGGTACGCGTTGCGGATCGGGTCCGTCTTCGGGTCCCAGTGGTCGTTGCGCACGTAGGTCAGCGACTTGCCGATGTCACGGCTGCCGATCCGGTAGGGGCCGAGCGCGAACGGCTGCTTGTCGTACTTCTCCTTGGTGTCGTGCTTCTTGTTCACGAGACCGTAGCCCGGCATGGCGAGCGTGTAGTTGAAGTCCGTGCGGGCCTCGGTCAGGTTGAAGGTGACCGTGTTGCCCGAGATCTCGAGCGAGTCGAGGTGCTTGCCGTCGTACGGGCCCTTGTACTTGTCGCCGCCGACCATCCACTGCTGCACGTAGCGCGGGCCCTCGGTCACGAAGGACGCGAAGAGGCGCTCGAACGTGTGGCGGACGTCGTCCATGGAGAGGGCGGAGCCGTCCTCCCACTTGATGCCGTCCTTGATGGTGAACGTCCAGGTCTTGCCGCCGTTCTTCATGGTGCCGGCGTCCGTGGCGACGTCACCGACGAGGATGGCGCCACCCTTGTCGTCCACCTTGTAGCCGGTCAGACCGCGCAGGATCGGGCGGGTGATGGCACCCTCGGTCGCGACGTAGACCTGCGCCGGGTCCAGGTGGTCCATGTCGAACTGGTCGAGCGAGTAGATCGTCCCGCCCTTGACCGCGCCCGGGACCTCGGGGGCCGGACCCGTCGAGTCGGCCTTGGTGCCGACCGGGATGTTCATGGTCTTGGCGTCGCCGACCGACGGCACGTTCTTGTCGGTGCCGGAGTCGCTCTTCCCGCTGCTGCAAGCGCTCAGCACAGTCGTGGAGGCCGCGGCCACACCGGTGGCGATCAGGAAGTTTCTACGTGAAAAAGACATGCTGAGCCTGCCTATAGGGGTCGATTCGGACGGTCGTAACCAGCCGGACGCCATCGAGCCGGACCGGGTGGAAGGAAGTGCTACCGCTTGGACTTGGGGTCGAGCGCGTCACGCACGGAGTCGCCGAGCAGGTTGAAGGCGACCACGAAGAGCACCATCGAGATGCCCGGGAAGAGCATGAAGGTGAGGTCCTGGGAGTAGAACGTGGATCCTCGCGCGATCATCACGCCCCAGTCCGGGGTCGGGTCGATGATGCCGACACCGAGGAAGGACAGGCCGGCCTCCGTGGTCACGAGCGTCGGCAGCAGCAGAGTGCCCTGGATGATGATCGGTGTCCACAGGTTGGGCAGCAGCTCCTTGAACACGATGCGCATCGGAGACGCGCCCGTGACCTTCGCCGCCTCCACGAACTCGCGCTCACGCAGGGCGAGTACCTGGCCGCGCAGCAGACGCGCGATGGTGGCCCAGCCGAACGCGGTCAGCACCACGATCAGGGCGACGGCGCGCAGCCACGTCGGGATGTTGTCGTCGGGAGCGACGAAGATGCCGTACACGACCGGCATGAACGCGATGAAGAACAGGGTGGACGGGAACGACAGCAGGATGTCGATGACCCGGCTGACGAGGTAGTCGGTCTTGCCGCCCAGGTAGCCCGCCGTGATGCCGACCACGACGCCCAGCGTGACGGTGAGGATCGTGGTGGCCACCGCGATGCCCAGCGACGTCCGGATGGCGTACAGCAGGAACGTGAACACGTCCCGGCCGAGCTGCGGCTCGACGCCGAACCAGAACTGCGAGCTCATGCCGCCGTTCGGGCCCGCGGGGTACGCGAACGCGTCCAGCAGGCTCGGGTCCTGGCTGGCGTACGTCGTGTACGGGTTCTTGCCGTACAGCTTGGCTATCAACGGCGCCGCGATCGCGATCACGAAGAAGAAGATCACGACATAGGCGGATATGACGCCCGTCTTGTCGCGCTTGAAGCGCTTCCAAGCGAGCCGCCCCGGAGAACGGCTCTCACTGCCCTTCGGACCGCTCGAAGTGGTCGACTTCGCGACGGTCTCGTCGGTCACCTCAAGCGGGGTGGCCGCGGATGGAGTTGGGGAGGTCATGGTGCTCCTGGCCCAAGGGAGGGTCTGATGACTCCGCAGGGCGCTCCCCTACGGGCTACGCCGGACTTTTTCAACGCAATTCATTCAAGGTCAATAAATTCTCGGCCGACTTGGGTCTGTCTTTACCTTCTTTGCCTCTGCTTGGTGAAACTGTAGCTACGCGGGTAGCGCGATGTAATCAATCCGTGCTTCACATCGGACCAACCGGGCTAATCGGGCAAGAAGTTCGTTATGCGGACGGTCGAGTGTCGAAATACGTACATCGGCCGATCCGAATCCAACGTTTCGGCAACGTTACGCGGAGATCTGTTGCGTGGTCCCTACAAGATCATCGGGTGCCCGGGGGAGGGTGCCTGCATTCGGCCGACGTGTCCCTCTAAAGGTCCCTCGATCCGGTAATGCGCATGCGGTATGTGTCATATAGCCCGATATTGACCGGTAGTGAATTCGGTGATCGCCACGAGGAGGCGCCCATGCGGGGAGTGACGCGCGTCGGACGGGCCGCCTGCGCGATCGCCACCGGGCTGATGATGGCCGGATGCGGTGGTGGCGGAGGCTTCGGCGGGGCCGGGGTGCTCACCTCCTCCTGGGGTGATCCGCAGAACCCGCTGGAGCCGGCCAACACCAACGAGGTCCAGGGCGGCAAGGTACTCGACATGGTCTTCCGGGGCCTGAAGAAGTACGACCCCCGTACCGGCCGGGCCGTGAACATGCTCGCCGAGCGCATCAGCACCCCCGACTCGCGCACCTTCACCGTCACCGTCAAGGGTGGCTGGCGGTTCAGCAACGGGGAGCCGGTCACCGCCCGCTCCTTCGTGGACGCCTGGAACTACGGCGCGAGCCTGAGGAACAACCAGAAGGACGCGTACTTCTTCGGCTACATCGACGGCTACGACAAGGTCCATCCCGACAGCGGCCGGCAGCGCGCCGACACCCTGTCGGGGCTCACGGTGACCGGGCCGAGGACCTTCACCGTCCGCCTGAACCAGAAGTTCGCCGGCTTCCCCGACACCCTCGGCTACGCCGCCTACGCGCCCCTGCCGCGCGTCTTCTTCACCGACCACGCGGGCTGGCTGCGCAAGCCGGTCGGCAACGGGCCCTACCGGATCGCGTCCTACACCAAGGGCTCCGCGATGACGCTGAAGAAGTGGAACGGTTACCCGGGCCCCGATCCGGCCCGCAACGAGGGCGTGACCCTGCTCGTCTACACCGACAGCAACACCGCGTACACCGACGTGCTGGCCGGCAACCTGGACCTCGTCGACGACGTGCCCGCCACCCAGCTCAAGAACGTGCGCACCGACCTGGACGGCCGCTACATCAACACCCCGGCCGGCATCCTGCAGACCCTCGCCTTCCCCTACTACGACCCGAAGTGGAACACCGAGGGGGCGCGCAAGGTCCGCACCGGGCTGTCCATGGCGATCAACCGCGCGCAGATCACCGGGACCATCTTCCGCCGCACCCGCACCCCGGCCACCGACTGGACCTCCCCGGTCCTCGGCACGGCCGGCGGCTTCCAGGACGGGTTGTGCGGACACGCCTGCGACTACGACCCGGCGGGGGCCCGCAGGCTCATCCGGGAGGGCGGCGGCATCCCCGGCGGCAGGCTGAAGATCACCTACAACGCGGACACCGGCTCGCACAAGCAGTGGGTGGACGCCGTGTGCAACTCCATCAACAACGCCCTCGGCGACGACAAGGCATGCGTCGGCAATCCCGTCGGCACCTTCGCCGACTTCCGCAACCAGATCGGGCAGCACCGGATGACCGGACCCTTCCGGGCCGGCTGGCAGATGGACTACCCGTTGATCCAGAACTTCCTCCAGCCGCTCTACTACACCGGCGCCTCCTCCAACGACGGCCGCTGGTCCGACCGGCGGTTCGACCGGCTGGTGGACCGGGCCAACGCCGAGACCGACCGGGCGGCCTCCGTGCGGCTGTTCCAGGAGGCCGAGAAGGTCGTCCGCGACAACATGGCGGCCATCCCGCTCTGGTACCAGAACGGCAGCGCGGGCTACACCGCCCGGCTCTCCCGGGTGACGCTCAACCCGTTCAGCGTGCCGGTCTACAACGAGATCAAGGTCGGCTGAGCCGCGTGGGCCGCTACGTCGCGAGGCGACTGCTCCAGATGGTCCCGGTCTTCGTCGGGGCCACCCTGCTGATCTTCCTCATGGTCAACGTGATGGGCGATCCGATCGCGGGCCTGTGCGGCGAGCGCGCCTGCGACCCGGCGACCGCCGCCCAGCTCAAGCGCGAGTTCGGCCTCGACCAGCCGCTGTGGCGCCAGTACGCCACCTACATGGGCAACGTCTTCACCGGCGACTTCGGTACGGCGTTCAACGGCCAGCCGGTCACCGAGCTGATGGCGGCGGCGTTCCCGGTCACCATCCGGCTCACCGTCGTGGCCGTCCTCTTCGAGATCGTCATCGGCATCGCGCTCGGCGTCGTCACCGGCCTGCGGCGCGGCCGGCCCGTCGACACGGGCGTGCTGCTGGCCACCCTGGTCGTCATCTCCGTGCCCACCTTCGTCACCGGCCTGCTGCTGCAACTGCTGCTCGGTGTCGCCTGGGGCTGGATCAGACCGTCCGTCTCGCCGGCCGCGACCTTCGGGGAACTGATCGTGCCGGGGCTGGTCCTCGCCTCGGTCTCGCTCGCCTACGTCACCCGGCTCACCCGCACCTCCATCGCGGAGAACAGGCGCTCCGACTACGTGCGCACGGCGACCGCCAAGGGCCTGCCCCGACGCCGCGTCATCGCCCGCCACCTGCTGCGCAACTCGCTGATCCCGGTGGTCACCTTCATCGGCACCGACATCGGGGCGCTGATGGGCGGCGCGATCGTCACCGAGCGGATCTTCAACATCCACGGCGTCGGCTACCAGCTCTACCAGGGCATCCTGCGCCAGAACACCCAGACGGTCGTCGGCTTCGTGACCGTCCTGGTGCTGGTGTTCCTGCTCGCCAACCTCCTCGTCGACCTCCTGTACGCCGTACTCGACCCGAGGATCCGCTATGCCTGAACAGCCCTACGAGCCCGAGGGCGCCATCGCCGGGACCGGCATGGGCGGTGCCATGGACCTGGGCGCGAGCGAGGCGACCACGCTGGAGCGGGCGCCGGGCGGGCCGCCGGGCGCCGGGCCCGAGGGCAAGCCCCGCTCGCTGTGGTCCGACGCCTGGCGGGACCTGCGCCGCAACCCCGTCTTCCTGCTGTCCGCCCTGGTCATCCTCTTCCTGGTGTTCGTCTCCCTGTGGCCCTCGGCGATCGCCTCCGGCAGCCCGCTCGGCTGCGACCTGGCCAAGTCCCAGGACGGCCCCGGACCCGGCGCGCCCTTCGGGTACGACGGGCAGGGCTGCAACGTCTACACACGCACCGTCTACGGCGCCCGTACGTCCGTCACGGTCGGCGTCCTGGCCACCCTGGGGGTCGCCGTGCTCGGCTCCGTCCTCGGCGGTCTGGCGGGCTATTTCGGCGGCTGGTGGGACGCGCTGCTGTCCCGGGTCACCGACATCTTCTTCGCCGTCCCCGTCGTCCTCGGCGGGCTGGTGCTGCTGTCCGTGGTCACCAGCAACACGGTCTGGCCGGTGATCGGCTTCATGGTGCTGCTCGGCTGGCCGCAGATCTCCCGCATCGCGCGCGGCTCGGTCATCACCGCCCGCCAGCACGACTACGTCCAGGCGGCCCGCGCCCTCGGCGCCTCCGACTCCCGCATCCTGCTGCGCCACATCGCCCCGAACGCGGTCGCCCCGGTCATCGTCGTCGCGACCATCGCGCTCGGCACGTACATCTCCCTGGAGGCGACCCTGTCCTACCTGGGGGTGGGCCTGAAGCCGCCCAGCGTCTCCTGGGGGATCGACATCTCGGCCGCCTCCCCCTACATCCGCAACGCCCCGCACGCCCTGCTGTGGCCCTCGGGCGCCCTCGCCGTCACCGTCCTGGCCTTCATCATGCTCGGCGACGCGGTGCGCGACGCCCTCGACCCCAAGCTGAGGTGACGGCGCCGTGCTGCTCGACGTCCGCGATCTGCACGTGGAGTTCAGGACCCGGGACGGGATCTCCCGGGCCGTCAACGGGGTGTCGTACGGCGTGGACGCGGGGGAGACCCTCGCGGTGCTCGGTGAGTCCGGGTCGGGCAAGTCGGTGACCGCACAGGCCGTGATGGGGATCCTCGACATGCCGCCGGGGCGGATCACCGGCGGGGAGATCCTTTTCCGGGGCCGGGACCTGCTGCGGATGAAGGAGGAGGAACGGCGGCGACTGCGGGGCGCCGGGATGGCGATGATCTTCCAGGACGCGCTGTCGGCCCTCAACCCGGTGCTGTCCGTGGGCGACCAGCTCGGCGAGCTGTTCGTGGTGCACCGGGGGATGTCGCGGAAGGCCGCGCGGGCGAAGGCGGTCGAACTGATGGACCGGGTGCGCATCCCGGGCGCCGCCCAGCGGGTGCGCGACTACCCCCACCAGTTCTCCGGCGGTATGCGCCAGCGCATCATGATCGCCATGGCGCTGGCCCTGGAGCCCGCGCTGGTCATCGCCGACGAGCCGACCACCGCCCTCGACGTCACGGTGCAGGCCCAGGTCATGGACCTGCTCGCGGAGTTGCGGCGCGAGTACCGGATGGGGCTCGTCCTCATCACCCACGACCTGGGCGTGGTGGCGGACGTCGCCGACCGGATCGCGGTGATGTACGCCGGGCGGATCGTGGAGTCGGCGCCGGTGCGCGACATCTACAAGGCGCCCGCCCACCCCTACACGCGCGGCCTGCTGGACTCCGTCCCGCGCCTGGACCTCAAGGGACGGGAGCTGTACGCCATCAAGGGCCTGCCGCCGAACCTGGCGCGCGTCCCCCCGGGCTGCTCCTTCCATCCGCGCTGCCCGATGGCCCGGGACGTCTGCCGCACCGACGTGCCCCCGCTCTACGAGGTGTCCGGGGACCGCGGCAGCGCCTGCCACTTCTGGAGGGAGTGCCTGGATGGCGGCGAGCAGTGAACCGATCCTGGAGGTCAGCGGGCTCGTCAAGCACTACCCGCTCACCCGGGGCGTCGTGTTCAGGAAGCAGATCGGCGCGGTCAGGGCGGTCGACGGCGTCGACTTCACCCTCGGCCGGGGCGAGACCCTGGGCATCGTCGGCGAGTCGGGGTGCGGCAAGTCGACGGTCGCCAGGCTGCTGTGCAACCTGGAGCGGCCGACCGCCGGGTCCGTCCGGTTCAAGGGCGAGGACATCACCCGGCTGTCCGGGCGCGCCCTGAAGGCCGTGCGCCGCAACATCCAGATGGTCTTCCAGGACCCCTACACCTCCCTCAACCCCCGGATGACGGTGGGGGACATCGTCGGGGAGCCGTACGAGATCCACCCCGAGGCCGCCCCCAAGGGGGACCGGCGCCGCAGGGTCCGGGAACTGCTGGACGTGGTGGGGCTCGACCCGGAGTACGTCAACCGCTATCCGCACCAGTTCTCCGGCGGCCAGCGCCAGCGCATCGGCATCGCGCGGGGGCTCGCGCTGCGCCCGGAGGTCATCGTCGCCGACGAGCCGGTGTCCGCGCTGGACGTGTCGGTGCAGGCCCAGGTGATCAACCTGCTGGACCGGCTCCAGGCGGAGTTCGACCTCTCCTATGTGTTCATCGCCCACGACCTGTCGATCGTGCGGCACATCTCGGACCGGATCGGGGTCATGTACCTGGGCCGGATCGTGGAGACCGGCCGGGAGGAGGAGATCTACGAGCATCCGACGCACCCCTACACCCAGGCGCTGCTGTCGGCGGTGCCGGTCCCGGACCCGGAGGCCAGGGAGCACCGCGAGCGGATCATCCTCGGCGGGGAGGTGCCCTCGCCCACGGACATCCCGTCCGGGTGCCGCTTCCGCACCCGGTGCTGGAAGGCGCGGGAGCGGTGCGCGGTGGAGGTGCCGGCGCTCGCGGTGCCGGCCGTCTTCCGCCAGGGGCCGGCCGCCCACGACTCGGCGTGCCACTTCGCGGAGGAGAGGCGGGTGGTGCCGCCGGAGGGGCCGGGGAAGCCCGAAGCCACCGGAGTGAACGGCAACGGGCCGGGGTGACATCGTGCACCCCGGCCCGTTCACGGCACCCGCACGGCCGTACGCTGTGCAGCCTGCCGCGTCCGTATATCGGAGCTGCTTCCGTCAAGTTGCCTGTTCGTTAACGCATTTGACGGCTGCCGTCCGCGTCACGCCAGGGACCGCCGCAGGAAGTCCAGCTGGAGGTTGAGCAGGTTCTCCGCGACCGTCTCCTGCGGGGTCATGTGGGTCACCCCGGACAGCGGCAGCACCTCGTGCGGCCGGCCCGCGGCCAGCAGCGCGGAGGACAGCCGCAGCGAGTGCGCGACCACCACGTTGTCGTCCGCCAGGCCGTGGATGACCATCATCGGGCGGTGCGGCTCGACCGCGTCGACCAGGCCGGCGTCGTCGATCAGCGAGTTGCGGCGGTAGACCTCCGGCTGCTCGTTCGGGTCGCCCAGGTAGCGCTCCTGGTAGTGGGTGTCGTACAGCCGCAGATCGGTGACGGGCGCGCCGACCACCGCCGCGTGGAAGACGTCCGGGCGGCGCAGCACCGCCATCGCGGACAGGTAGCCGCCGAAGGACCAGCCCCGGATCGCCACCCGGCCCAGGTCCAGCGGGAACCGCTCGGCGAGCGACTGGAGCGCGTCGACCTGGTCCTGGAGCACGACCTCGGCCAGGTCGTCCTTGATCTCCTTCTCCCAGGCGGGCGAGCGCCCCGGGGTGCCCCGGCCGTCGGCGACCACGACGGCGAAGCCCTGGTCGGCGAACCACTGCGAGGTGAGATGGGCGTTGTGCGCGGCGACCACCCGCTGGCCGTGCGGACCACCGTAGGGGTCCAGCAAAACCGGCAGGGGAGTGTCACCGGGGTAGTCCCGTGGCATAAGCACGGCGCACGGAATTCGGCGTGCGCCCCCCTCGGTGAGAGTGAGCCGGGGGGACAAACCGGGGTCTTCGGCGTACGACCGGACAGTCGCCGTCACTTTTCCGTCACGCAGCACCTGGACACGGGCGCCCGGCCTGTCCAGCGTCGTGGACACCAGCACCGTCACGTCGCCGGCGCGCACCGCCGAGTGCACACCGGGTTCCCGGGACACGCGCTCCACGCCCAGCTCGTTCACCCGGTACACATGGATCTCGCCGATCTCGGGCGCCTCGGCGTCGGCTCCGGCGGAGGCGGAGACGAGCACGTCCTCCGTGCCCACGTCCAGCACGGCACGGATGTGCAACTGGCCGCTGGTCAGCGGACGTTCTCCGACGGCCAGCACGCGGGCCCCGCCCTCGTCGGCGATCCTGACCAGCTGTCCGGAGGGGCTCCAGCAGGGCACCCCGGCGAACAGTTCCAGCCAAATTGGGTCCTCGTCGGCGTGCACCATCCGGGTGGTCCCGGTGTCCGGGTCCACCGCCAGGTACAGCAGTCCGCGCTGGTCCCGGGACTGCACCAGAACCAGCGGCGCCCCCGCCTCTGACCAGTGCACTCGGGCCAGATACGGGTAGCGGGCGCGGTCCCAGAGCACCTCCGTGCGCGACCCGTCGAGGCCGAGCACGAACAGCCGTACGTCCGCGTTGGGAGTGCCGGCCGCGGGGTAGGCGACGTTACTTGGCTCACGCTCGGGGTGTGCCGGATCGGAGATCCACCACCTGGTCACCGGCGTGTCGTCCGCGCGGGCCACCAGCAGCCGGTCCGCCTCCGGAGCCCACCAGAAGCCCCGGGTGCGGCTCATCTCCTCGGCCGCGATGAACTCCGCGAGGCCGTAGGTGACCTGCTCGGTCTCCGGCTCGGCGAGCGCGCGGTCGCCCTCGCCGTCGGCGCCCACCACGCGCAGGGCACCCCGCGCGACGTAGGCGATGTGCCGGCCGTCGGGCGCCGGACGCGGGTCGATCACCGGTCCCGGGACGGGGAGTTCACGGGTCTCGCCGGTCGTCAGGCGCGTCGTGAAAAGCCGCCCTGACAAGGTGAAAGACGCCAACTCGACGGTGGCGTCGGTGGCGTAGCCGACGATGCCGGCCCCGCCCTCCCTGGTGCGCTCCCGACGGGCCCGTTCCTCGGGCGAGAGCTGTTCGGAGGCGCCCTTGAGCAGGGCGCCCGGGTCGGCGGCGAGCCGCTCGGTGCCGTCCGGAAGGTCCATCACCCAAAGGGAGTTGGCCCGGTCGGTACCGGAGCTCGAACGCAGGAACGCGACACGGGCGCCGTCGGGTGCCACGGTGAACCCGCGCGGCGCGCCGAGGGTGAACCGCTGGGTCCTGGCGTGCCTGCGGGGAAAGGAGTCGGACTCGGTCGTCATACCCCGACCATATTGGCCATGCGCCCCCTTGTGCGGCCGTGCGCCGAGCGATGCGCGAGTACGGATAGTTATGATCACTACCGCTGTGTGGGTATGAACCTGCCGGTGTCCGCATGGACTTGCTCTACCGATCTTTCCGAACAGCCGTGTCCCTGGGATCTTTGGAGGTGAGCCGCCGTGGCACTCTCGATTTCGGCGGTGGTGCTGCTGGCGATCATCGTCTTCCTGCTGATGAAGAAG
The DNA here is from genome assembly GCF_053598955.1 of Streptomyces sp. NPDC001056. Classification (NCBI taxonomy): domain Bacteria; kingdom Bacillati; phylum Actinomycetota; class Actinomycetes; order Kitasatosporales; family Streptomycetaceae; genus Streptomyces; species Streptomyces sp. NPDC001056. Next base: position 14,080 of record NZ_JBSFLI010000038.1, read on the forward strand.
TCGGGGCTGAAGGGCGGCCACGCGGTGGTCTGCATGCTGCTCGGCTTCTATCTCGCCTCCTCGACCATCGCGCCCACGATCAGTCAGCTGACGACGAACGTGGCGAGCATGATCGGCAGCATCAAGTTCTGACCTGTTCTGCTTCGGCCCGCTGCCTGACTTCGTAAGCTTGACCGTCCTGGGACGAGTGAGGCTGGGGGCAGCGGGTGGACGAGCAGGGCGTGGACCGGAGACTGAGGGAACTGGCGAAGGCGTCACCCAACTTCGGGCGGCTGTACGGGTACCAGCCTCTCCTGGCGATCTACGGCTCGCAGGCCGAACTCACCGTTCTGACCAACCCGAACGCGGCCTACGTCAGCGCCGGTCAGTTCGGTGAGGTCCTGGCCGAGGAGTTCGTCACCCGTACGGGCACCCGGGTCGAAGGCACCCGCCAGGTCGACCGCTTGAACGCACTCACGCGCGCCGGCGTGCTCGTGGGCTGGAGCCGTGCGGCTTTCGACAAGCTGCGCCGAGGCCGGAACGACGCCGCGCACAACCACCTCTGGACGAGGACTTCGCCTACACCACCTCGCAGCTGGGTCGCTCGGTGATCACCGAGGACGAGATCCGCGCCGTGCTGACGACGTACAAGAACAACTGGCAGCGCTGGTTCCCATGCCGGGCAGATCTTCCCAAGACGCTGGTCTTCGCGGCGGGCGACGACCACGCCGAGGAGGTGCTGAAGCAGGTCAAGGAGGTCTTCGGGCGGGGCGATGAGTTCGCGAAGAAGATCACCTACCGGTCGCGGGCGAACGGTGACGACCCCGACTCCCTCATCAACGACCTGCGGAACGCGCCCCGCCTGCGGGTCGCGGTGACCGTCGACATGATCGCCACGGGCACGGACGTGAAGCCGCTGGAGTGCGTGATCTTCCTGCGCTCGGTGAAGAGCCCGGTCCTCTTCGAGCAGATGAAGGGCCGGGGGGCCCGCTCCATCGACCCGGACGACCTGAAGAAGGTGACTCCGGAGGCGGCTTCCGACCTGACGAAGGACCGTTTCGTCCTCATCGACGCGGTGGGCGTCACCGATTCGCCTCTGGTGGACGCCCGCCCCCTGATCCCGGCCGGGTAGGCGGCTACGAAGTCGTCCAGGTGCGCGCGGGTGAGCGGCACCGCGGCTCGCCGGGCGATCGCGCGTGACAAGGTCAACCTCGACATCACGTGGATGAAGGACCCGGCCCTCGACGACGCCGACAGCGGTCTGCCGCCCGAGGTGATCGCCGAGGAGATCGTCCGCGACCTCCAGTCCGCCCTGAACGAGTTCACGGCCATCGCCCGCTCCCTGGGCGGCGAGGTGGACGTACCGGAGGTCGAGGTCGAGTAATCGGCCGGTCGGGTCAGTCTTCGGAGGCGTACGACACGAAGCGAGCCCAGGCCCCCGGCGCCAGCGTGAGCCGGGGGCCCTCGACGTTCTTGGAGTCGCGGACGTGGATGGTGCGGGGCGCTATGGCGATCTCGACGCAGGAGTCGCCGTCGGGGCCGTCGCTGTAGCTGCTCTTGAACCACGTCAGCGTGCGGGTGGTCAATTTACTTCTCCCAGCAGTTGCTCGATGAGGGTCAGTGACTCCCCGGGCGGCAGAGCCTGAGCCCGGATGGTCCCGTACCGCAGTTCAAGAACGCGTAGTTCCTTGAGGTTCGAGACCGGACGTCCGTTGAAAGCGCCGTCCGCGCGTCCCACCGCCGTGCCGTCCTCGAACTTCAGCAACTCGATCCTGCCGCTCATGCCAGGGTGTGGCGGGCTGTCCAGCGGCATCACCTGAAGCGTGACATTGTTCAACCGCCCCGCTTCCAGCAGGCGTTCGAACTGCTGTCGCCGCACCATTGTGCCTCCGACACTGCGGCGCAGAGTCGACTCCTCCAGGACGAACCCGAGGGCCGGTGCGGGTGACCGCTCGAAGATGGACTGCCTGGCCATGCGGGCGGCCACACGCCGTTCCAAGTCCTCCGGCGTGTAGGCGGGCAGCCAGCACTCCAGCAAGGCTCGCGCGTGCTCGGGCGTCTGTAACAGGCCGGGGATGCTGCTGCACACGTACACGCCGATTTCGACCGCCTTCGCCTCCGATTCCGCCATGTCCCGCACCTTCTTGGGATACCGGACCTTGGCCACGTCCTCCTTCATCGCCGAGATCAGCCCACCCGCCCTCAACACCCTGTCGGCGTTGTCCAGGTACCCGGGCTGGGGGATCCGCTTCCCGCCCTCGACCTTGTAGATCAGGTCCTCGCCGTAGCCGATGGCCTTGCCGAACTCGCCGGCCCTCATCCCCGCCGCCTCCCGGCGCAGCTTCAACTGTCGTCCCACCGTGGCGATGACCGCGACGCCCCACTCGTCATCCGGATCCACCTCCCAACCCGGCTCGTCCGACTCGCCCTTGAGTTCGTCCGTCATCACCCCTCCTGACACGTGCCGACGCTCCGGACAACCACCGGACAGTCACCGTACGCAACGGCGTAATCACTCATCACGGTAGGCGTAGTCGGCCACTCTGAGTGACGTGAATCAGAAATTCGCCGACCCCAGCGCCCGAAACGTCGAACTCGGCAGCGCCGTCCCCTACTTCACCGTCCTGCTGTCCTCCACCCCACGCGGAGCCCGCCTGGCCCGGCTGCTCGCGGCCGACCAGCTCCGAAGCTGGGGAATTCCATCGGAGTCCGCGACGCACATCGTGGCGGAGCTGGCCGCCAACGCCGCCACCCACGGCCGTCTGCCCGGCCGCAGCTTCCGCCTCACGCTCTACGTGGTCGGCCACACTCTGCGCATCGAAGTCGCCGACACGCGCGGTGACCGTCTGCCCGAGCTTCAAGTACCGGACGCGCACGCCGGGTCCGGTCGTGGCCTGCTGATCGTGGACGCGCTCGCCGACCGCTGGGATGTCGCCGAGGGCCCTTTCCCGCGCAAGACCATCTGGGCCGAACTGTGCCTTCAGACACCGGAACCCGCCCCCACGGGTTCCGGTGACACCGGCGGCTGAAAGCCAAGAACGGACGGGGAAAAGAACCCACCAAACCCCACCCCTCCCGCCCGAGCCGGTCGCTCACTCGGCCGGGTGAATATGCCTGCGTCAGCTGGATTTCACCGCCCCAGCTACCCATACGCTCAGCGCAACACCACCGCAGACATGCGACGGCCCTCGCCGGGAAGGCAATCCCAGTGCGAGGGCCTGACCACCGAGGAAGAGGCAACTTCCCGATGGATACCCAGGACCCTAGCGCGCCCCCGCGCGCCCAGTCCGGCATTGGCGGCAACAAGCACCCGAACCGGGGCCCTCAAGCCGCCGCACGCTCCGGCTCCGGCGGGCTCACCCACGACAACACCCGCCACACCACCCGCTTCACGGTGATCGGCAACCACCTGGTCCAGCACCCCGACCTCTCTCTCCTCGCGATCGGTCTGGCCTGCCACATCCAGTCGCTGCCGAAGGGCGCCCGCGTCGACATCAAGACCCTTTCCGCCCGTTTCCCCGAGGGCGCCACCCGGATCGCCGCCGCCCTGCGTGAGTTGGAGACCCACGGCTACCTGCGCCGCGAACGCTCCCGCGTCCCCGGCGGCCGTATCGTCACGCGGACCATTTCCTGCAATCAGCCGACAGCCCAGCGCCACCATCCCGACAGGCCCGGCTGCCCCACCCGGCGGCCGGCACGACCGGCGGCGGCACCGGCACAGCGCCCTCCCCGTGCCGCCCCCAAGCCCCTCCCTGCCGTACCCCAGCCGGCCTGCACCGCCCCCGCCGCCCTCCAGGCCGCCGCCGACCTCCTCGTCGATCTGCGCCGCCACGACCCGGGCCTGCTCCTCTCGGAGAAGGACACGGCACATCTGGCCCCCGGCGTCGCCGCCTGGCTGGAGCGCGACGTCAGCCCCGCGGCCGTGCGCGGGGCACTGACCGCCGATCTGCCACCTGAGGGGCTACGACGCCCCGCCGCCCTTCTGGCCCACCGCCTCGCCGCCCAGCTGCCACCCCCACCGCCGTTCCGGGCTCCGGCCGCCCCACAGCCCGTACGGCACCCTTTCCAGACCTGCGACGGTTGCGACCGTCCCTTCCGCGCACCCGCCCCTGGCCGCTGCCGCGACTGCCGAACCGATTCCCCGGAGGCCACCTGAATGAACGGGCTCCCGGAGAACGCGCAGCAGGGCGCCTCCCACCTCTACCGGGCCATGCGTGACTTCGTGGAGTCCACGGACGGCACCCTCCCCGGCAAGTTCGAGATCACGAAGGAGGGGATCGTCCTCGACACGAGCGCGCGTGTCCGGCCGCACGAGCTCACCGCGCTGCGTCTCCGGAAACGCCTGGAGAAGGTCATGCCCGAGGAGATCGTGGCCCACACGGGCGAACCCGATGTGGAGGTGGAGCCGGAAGGCATCATGCGCCGCCCTGACATCATGGTGATCGCCGAGGCGGACATGGAAGGAGAGGGGTCCTTCGACCCTCGTACGCTCATCGCCGCCATCGAGATCGTCTCCCGGTCCAACCCGGACAACGACTGGGTCACCAAGATGCGCGACTATCCCCTGATCGGCATCCCGGCCTACGCGATCTTCGACCCGCGCACCGGCACCGGTGCCGTCTTCGCGGACATCCACCCGACCCCCGGCGGCCCCCGTTACGCCACCCGCAAGGACTTCGTCTACGGCGAGGACGTCACCATTGCCGACTGGACCATCTCGACGGACGGCCTGCCGCGCTACAAGGACGAGGGCGCCGAGCCGGAGCCCCGGTCCTGAAGCCGAAGAGCGTCTTTCCGGATACGGATGAGCCGGTTTCGGCCACCTTGATCCGAGGTGGCAGGCCCTGGCTTGACTGACCCCCCTACGTCAGGGGAATCGTTCTCGTAAAGATCGTCAAGATCGTCGCGAAGATTTCTCCCGGGGTAGCACATGGCCATTTCCAGACCGCAGACACGGCAGTTCGAGGCGTTCATGACGAACCTGTCCTACGCCCGGCGCATGGTCAAAGCGGGTGCCATGCTCACGCCCTTCAGGTCTCCGACGATCGACATCGACGACTTCTACCGGGCGGCCTGGGTTCAGGCGGTCGCGGCCATCGATCACTGGCTGCACGAGGAGGTCCTGCGCCGGGTCGCCGAGCTGGCGGCCAAGGACAGTCCTGAGATGCCGTACCAGCTCCGGGTCTACGAGCTGCCTTTGCACACGGTCGAGGCTGTGCGGCGTGGCGATGTGGCCCTGTCCGAAGCCGTGGTCGAGCACCTGAGGGAAAAGCTGTCGGGACAGGCGCTCCAGCATCCCGGAAAGATTTCCGAAGTACTCAAACTCGTAACGGAAAAGAAAGTCTGGTATGAGGCGGCGGGATGCGTCAACAAGGAATTCTTCCAGGGGCGCACCACATTCAACGAGAAGAAGCTCCGCAGCCGCTATCTGGAGATCACCCGGCGACGTAACAAAATCGCGCATGACGCCGACCTGATCGACGGCGACCTGAAACAGCGGCGCCCCATGGACGAGGCGGAGGTGACGGACGCCATCGACTGGATCGAGCGCATCGCACTGGCCATCGCTCACGTTCTCGACAGCAAAGACCAGGAGGTGACCGAAGGAGGCCCGGCCGCCTCGTAGGCTGGTCCCCATGACGGAACTGCCAGCCCGGCGTCTTCTCCTGGTGCACGCGCACCCGGACGACGAGTCGATCAACAACGGCGCCACCATGGCCAAGTACGTGGCCGAGGGTGCCCAGGTGACCCTGGTCACCTGCACCCTGGGGGAGCGGGGGGAGTCCATCCCGCCCGAGCTGCGGCATCTGACCGGCGCGGCGCTCGGCGCGTACCGGCGCGGTGAGCTGGCCGCCGCCCTCGCCGAGCTGGGGGTCACCGACGCCCGGCTGCTCGGCGGCGCGGGCCGCTACGGCGACTCCGGGATGATGGGCATCGCCGACAACGAGGACCCCGGCTGCTTCTGGCAGGCCGACGTGGACGAGGCCGCGGGGCACCTCGTCGAGGTCATCCTGGAGGTCCGCCCCCAGGTCCTCGTCACCTACGACGACAACGGCGGGTACGGCCACCCGGACCACATCCAGGCCCACCGCGTCGCCATGCGCGCCGTCGACCTCGCGGCCGAGCGCGGGCACGACATCGACAAGGTCTACTGGATCCGCACCCCGCGCTCCGTCGCCGAGGACGCCTTCGCCCGGCTCCAGGACGAGCTGCCGTCCCTGCCCTTCGAGAAGAGCGCGGCCCTCGACGACGTACCCGGCGTGGTGGACGACGCCCGTGTCACCACCGCCGTCGACGGCGCCGCGCACGCCGCCGCCAAGACCGCCGCGATGCGCGCCCACGCCACCCAGGTCGAGGTGGCCGGGTCCTGCTTCGCCCTGTCGAACGAGCTGGCCCAGCCGCTGTTCACCACCGAATACTACGAGTTGGTGCGCGGCACCGCCGTTCCCGGTGAGACCGACCTGTTCGCCGGTATCGCCGTCGAGGAAGCCCCGTGAGCGGCGCCGGAGGCGGCACCGGGACCCCGGGCCCCCTGCTCGCCCAGCCGCTGCGCCCGCCGACCCCCGGGCGGGCGGCGGCGTACGTCGGCCTCTTCCTGCTCGGCGCGGTCGTCGCGGCCGCCGGGGCCCTGGTGCAGGCCGCCTGGTTCCCCGGCGGGCTGCTGCTCGCCCTCGCGGGCGCCGTCGGGACGTTCCTCGGCGGGGCGTACGCCACCCGGTCCCGGGGTGGCGCGATGGCCCCGGCCGCGGGCTGGATCGTCACCGTCATCCTGCTCACCGCCTCCCGCCCCGAGGGCGACTTCCTCTTCGGCGCGGGCGGCGGCTCCTATCTCTTCCTGTTCGGCGGTATGGCCCTCGCTGTGATCTGTGCCACGCTCGGCGCGGGATGGCAACCGCGCGGCGGCTCCGCCCGACTTGGCAAGTGACGTACCGCTTTCCGGTGCGGCCCACGTGCGAGTTGGGTGTGGGTTTCCTCAGCGGTCAGGGGATGGACGCCAGAAGCGGCCAGTATGGTGGTGCGCGCCGCCGAGCCTCCCTCACGCGCTCGACCTCGTTCGAGCTGGGGGGACCGTCCAAGCAGTGAGGTCGGTGTCGGGCGGCGGAGCCAACTGGGAGAACCTGCCTTGAGTCGTGAAACTGACACTCCGTCCTCCGGGCCCAACGGGCGCGGCGGAGCCGCGTATCCGTCCGGTACCCCGCCGTACGGGACCCCCATGGCTTCCGGCGACGGTACGGACGGGGGCCGTTCGGGCACGCAGTCCGAGGAACGCAAGACCGAGACCACGCTGACGACCCGGATCCGGATCAACATCCCCGGGTCCCGGCCCATCCCGCCGGTCGTGGTGCGCAAGCCCGTCGGGGACGGCGAGTCCGCCGACGGCGCCCGGGACGAGAAGCCGGCCGCCGAGGCGCGCACCCCGGCCGCCCCGGCGCCCGCCCCCGAGGCCCCCGCCGAGCCCGCGGCCCAGGCCGGGGAGAAGACCAGCGACTGGTTCGCGCCCCGCAAGGCGGGTGCGCCCGCCAAGGGCGGCGCGGGCGCGAAGGGCCCCGCGGGTGCCAACGGGGCCAAGAACGCCGGGGGTTCCGGCGCTCCCGCCGGCGCTCCGGGCGCCCGTGCGGGTGCTCAGGGGGCGAACGGCGCGGCCGGTCGTCCCGGCGGCGGCCGCCCCGGCGGTGTGGTCGGCTCCATGAGCGTGCCCGGCCGCACCTCCGGCAGGACGAGCGGCTCGGGCCTGCCCGGCGCCACCGGCGGCCCCGTGGCCCCCGGACACGGCGGCGGCACCGGCTCCTTCGACGTCACCGAGGCGCTGGCCGCGGGCCCGCTGGGCGGCGGCTCCCGCGCCTCGGACGCGGGCGGCGGCGAGCCGCGCCGCGACGATCTGCCGTACTTCTCGGAGCACGGTCCCGCGGGCGGCCAGGACCCCTTCGGGGGCACCGCGGGCGCGGGCGGCGCGAACGGCGCGGGCGGTCAGGGCGGTCAGGGCGGCCCGCAGGGGCCCGCCGGGCCGACCGGCGGTCCGGTCACCGGGGACAGCCCGCTGCGGCCGGGCGCCGAGGGCCCCTACGGCCATCAGGGCGCGCCGCGCGGCGCCCTCGCGGACATCGCCGACCTCGAAGGACCGGCCGGTGCCCCGGCGGGTGTCCCGGGCGGCGGGCTCGGTCCCGGTGGCGGGCTCAGCGACGACACCGCGATCCTCACTCCGCAGAAGCCGGCCCCCGAACCGGGCACGCCCGGTTACCGGGCCCCGGACAACGTCTCCGGCCACACCGTCACCAGCGGCATTCCGGTCGTCCCGGGCGCGAACGGCGCCCCCTTCGGCGCCGGCGCCCCGGGCGGTCCCGCGGGCGGCCCGGCCGCCCCGGCGGCGCCCAAGCCCGAACCGGCCGCGGCCGCGCCCAAGGCGGCGGCCAAGCCGAAGAAGAAGGGCCGCAGCAAGCTGGTGCTGCTCTGCGTCGGCCTGGTCGTGGTCGCGGGCGGTGTCTACGGCGCCGGGCTGCTGATGAACCACACCGACGTGCCCAAGGGCACCACCGTGCTCGGTGTCGACATCGGCGGCGGCACCCGCGACGACGCCGTCAAGAAGCTCGACGACGCGTTCGGCGACCGGGTGGCCAAGCCGCTGAAGCTGTCCGTGGGCGGCCGTACGGTCATGCTCACCCCGGCCAACGCCGGTCTCCAGTTCGACTTCCAGGCCACCGCGAGCGCGGCCGCCCGAAGCGACTACAACCCGGCCTCCGTGGTCGGCACGCTCTTCGGCCGGCAGCGTGTGGTCGAGCCGGTCATGCCGGTGGACGAGGAGAAGCTCCAGGCCGCGCTCCAGCAGGCGGGCGGCGGCTCCGGCTCCGGCGCGGTGGTCGAGGGCGGCATCGAGTTCAAGGCCGGCAAGGCCGTCGCCGTCTACGGCAAGGCGGGTACGGCGATCGACGCGGCCCGCTCGACCCAGGCGATCGAACAGGCGTACCGCGCCGAGGTGGAGACGGGCGACCCGACCCCGGTCACCGTGCCCACCGCCAACCGGCAGCCGGCGGTCTCCAACGCCGAGGTCGACCGCGAGCTGAAGGAGTTCGCGAAGCCGGCCATGTCGGCGCCGGTGGTCGTGCGCACCGACGCGGCACACTCGGTCATGTTCAGCCCGCAGAAGTCGCTGTGGAAGTTCCTCGGCGTGGCCGCGGTCGGCGGCAAGCTGACCGACAAGCCCGACTACCCGGCCCTGAAGCAGCTCTACGGCCAGACCTTCGACGGCGTCCTGATCACCCGGGGCAACGGCAAGAAGACGCCGGTCACGCCCCAGGACGTCTACCTGGCCATGCGCCAGGCGCTGACCAGCACGACCAACCGTGTCGCGGTGATCAGCACGAACCCGAACTAGGGGCGCCGGTACGGCTTTCGAGGGGCGCCCGGCATGCCGCCGGGCGCCCCTCGCGGGTATGTCACCCCATCCCCATGACATCTGTCATCCGGCACCCAGGACCCCCGACACTGCCGGGCGCCACCCCCGCCCCGCCACCATGGACGCCATGACGACGACAGCGGTACCGGCCACCTCCACCTCCGCAGGGGTGGTCGGGTTCGACCAGGTGACCAAGACGTACGGGACGGTGCGGGCCGTCGACGGGCTCTCGCTGCGACTGCACCCCGGGGAGACCGTCGCCCTGCTCGGCCCCAACGGCGCGGGCAAGTCCACCACCCTCGACCTGCTCCTCGGCCTCAAGCAGCCCGACGCCGGCACGGTGTCCGTGTTCGGCACCACCCCGCGCGAGGCGATCGTGGCCGGGCGGGTCGGGGCCATGCTGCAGAGCGGCGGCCTGATGGACGACGTCACCGTCGCCGAACTGGTCAAGCTGTCCTGCTCCCTGCACCCGCGCCCGTACAAGCCGTCCGACGTGATGGCCCGCGCGGGCATCGCGCAGATCGCCGACCGCAAGGTCAACAAGCTCTCCGGCGGCCAGGCCCAGCGCGTCCGCTTCGCCCTCGCCACCGCGGGCGACAGCGACCTGATCATCCTGGACGAGCCCACCACCGGCATGGACGTCTCCGCCCGCCAGGCCTTCTGGGCCACCATGCGCGAGCAGGCCGACCAGGGCCGTACGGTCCTGTTCGCCACCCACTACCTCGAAGAGGCCGATGCCATCGCCGACCGGGTCCTGGTGCTGCACCGCGGCCGCCTGCTCGCCGACGGCACCGCCGCCGAGATCAAGGCGCGCGCGGGTGCCCGGCGGATCTCCTTCGACCTGGAGGGCACCGTCGACGCGGACGCCCTGCGCGCCCTGCCGTTCCTGACCGCCCTCGACGTGTCGGGCCAGACCGTGCGCATCCAGTCCGCCGACGCCGACGCCACCGTGCACGCCCTCTACGGCCTCGGCGTCTACCCCCGCAACCTGGAGGTCGCCGGTCTCGGCCTGGAGCAGGCGTTCGTCGCGATCACGGAGGCCGAGGAGGCCAAGCAGTCATGAACAGTCTCATCAAGCTCGAACTGACCCGCGCCCTGCGCAACAAGAAGTTCCTGTTCTTCTCGGTGCTCTACCCGGCGGTCCTCTTCCTGATCATCGCGGGCAACGCCGACGACACCAGGATGGACGGCACCGGCCTGACCCTGGCGACGTACATGATGGTGTCCATGGCCTCCTTCGGCGCCCTGACCGCCGTGCTGATGGGCAACAGCGAGCGCATCGCCAAGGAACGCGAGAGCGGCTGGGTGCGGCAGCTGCGGCTGACCGCGCTGCCCGGTCGCGGCTACGTCCTCGCCAAGACCGCCGGCGCCGCCGTGGTGAGCCTGCCGTCCATCGTGGTGGTCTTCCTGGCCGCCGCCGTGATCAAGCACGTACGCCTGGACGCGTGGCAGTGGCTCGCGCTCACCGGGGTCATCTGGGCCGGCAGCCTGGTCTTCGCCGCGCTCGGCGTGGCCATCGGCTACCTCGCCTCCGGGGACGCGGTCCGCCCGATCACGATGATCGTCTACTTCGGCCTGTCGATCCTCGGCGGCCTGTGGATGCCGTCGACCACCTTCCCGCAGTTCCTGCAGGACATCGCCGAGTGGCTGCCCACCCACGCGTACGCCGCGCTGGGCCGGGCCATCGAGCAGAGCCAGGCCCCGCACACGACGGACATCGCCGTCCTCGCCGTGTACTTCGTCCTCTTCGCGGGCGGCGCGGCCTGGCTGTACCGGAAGGACACGCTGAAGGCGTGAGCACCATGACGGAAGACCCGACGGCGGCCGGGGCGCGGCCAAAGACGCAGGTCCGGATCGGACAGGGCCCGCACGGCCGGCGCGAGCTGCTGGTCAAGGTGCTGTGGATCGGCGTCTGGCTGGTCTTCCTCAGCTCCCCGGTCGGCGACCTGGCCGGCGGCCGGCACACCCCGGCCGGCACCGTGGCGGGCGCGATCGGCCTCACCGCCTTCGTGGCCACGTACCTGGCGCTGGTCTTCCGGCAGATGGGGCAGCCCTTCTCGCCGCGGGCCGTGGCCTCGCTGCTCGCGGTCCTCGCCGTCCTCGCGCCCGTCCTGATGTACTGCCTCGGCCTCGAATGGAGCGGACTGTTCGTCTACCTCTCGGTGGCCTGCGGGGCGACCCTGCCGCTGCGGGCGGCGTGCTGGGCGATCCCGGGCTGCGGCCTCGTGATGTACCTCGTCGGGCTGCGCTGGGGGGCGTACGCGGTCGACGACCTGCTGCCGCTGGTCGTGCTGATCGGGTTCGCGATGGTCGGTGTGGGGCAACTGGTGCGGACCACCGTGGAGTTGCGCAAGGCGCGGGCCACCGTCGCCCAGCTCGCCGCCAACGAGGAGCGGCTGCGCCTCGCCCGCGACCTGCACGACCTGCTGGGCCACTCGCTCTCCCTGATCACGCTGAAGAGCGAGCTGGCGGGCCGGATGCTGCCCGGGCACCCCGACAAGGCGGCCCAGCAGGTCGCCGACATCGAACAGGTCAGCCGGCAGGCCCTGGTGGACGTCCGGGAGGCCGTCACCGGCTACCGGCGCCCCCGGCTCGCCGTCGAGCTGGCGGGCACCCAGGTGGCCCTCACGGCCGCGGGCGTGGCCGCCGAGATGCCGGCCGAGCCCGACCTCGCGGACGTGCCCGGGGAGGCCGAGTCCGCGCTCGCCTGGGCGCTGCGCGAGGCGGTCACCAACGTGGTGCGGCACAGCGGCGCCGACCGGTGCGCCGTACGGCTCGCGCGCCGCCAGACGCTGGACGGGCCGATGCTCGAACTCGCCGTCGAGGACAATGGGTCGGGCGGTGGCAGCGGAGGCTTCGGCAACGGTCTGACCGGGCTGACCGAGCGCCTGGAGAAGGCCGGCGGCACCCTGGAGGCGGGCCGGGTCAAGCACGGATTCCGGCTGGTCGCCCGCGTGCCGGTGGCCCCCGCCGGGGACGTAGGATCCGGGGCATGACGCGCACGATCAGGGTCCTGCTGGCCGAGGACCAGTCCATGGTCCGCGAGGCGCTGGCCGCGCTGCTCGGCCTGGAGGACGACATCGAGGTCGTCGCGCAGGTCGCGCGCGGGGACGAGGTGCTCGGGGCGGTCGGGGCGCACGACGTGGACGTGGCGCTGCTGGACATCGAGATGCCGGGCTGCACCGGCATCGAGGCCGCGGCACGGGTCCACCGGGACTTCCCCGGGGTCAAGTTGGTCGTCCTCACCACCTTCGGGCGGCCCGGCTATCTGCGCAGCGCCATGGAGGCCGGCGCCGACGCCTTCCTCGTCAAGGACGCGCCCGCGGCCCAGCTCGCCGCCGCCGTGCGCAAGGTGCTCGCCGGGGAGCGGGTCATCGACCCCACGCTGGCCGCCGCCGCGCTCGCCGAGGGTGCCAACCCGCTCACCGAGCGCGAGCGCGAGGTGCTGCGCGCCGCGGCCGACGGCTCCACCAACGCCGAACTGGCCAAGGTCCTGCACCTGTCCCAGGGCACGGTCCGCAACTACCTCTCCACGGCCATCCAGAAACTCGCCGTCCGCAACCGGGCGGAGGCGGTGCGCACCGCGCGGGAGAAGGGCTGGCTCTAGGACTTCTCGGTACGGGGGGTCAGTTGAGCTTGGCGCGGGCCGTGCGGGCCTGTTGCCGTACCCGTTCGGCGGCAGGTTCGTCGACGACCTCGATCAGCTCGGCGTACGCGTCCAGTTCGTCCGCTCCCGCCGTGAACTGCCCGCGTTGCACCAGTAGTTGCCCGCGCTCGTAACGCAGCCGGGCCGGGTGCGCGGGGATCAGCAGCGCGAGTTCCACCGCGCGCAGCGCCACGTCCGAGCGTTCGGGGCGGGCCGCGGCCCATGCCCGGATGTTGTTCAGGATGCGCTGCACGACCTCCAGCGGCGGCGCGGGCTCCAGCATCCCGGGGTCCAGCGGCGCGCCGGTCGCGCCGACCACGAGCAGCTCGGCGTCCGGCCCGGTCAGCACCCGCCCGCCCTCGAACGGATCGGCCAGCACCTGCTCCCCGGTGGCCCCGAACCCGACCACGAAGTGCCCCGGCAGCGCGACCCCGTACACCGGAGCCCCGGCCCGCCGGGCGACCTCCAGCCACACCACCGACAGCAGGATCGGCAGCCCGCGCCGGCGCCGCAGCACCTCGTGCAGCAGCGAGGACTCCAGACGCTGGTAGTCGCCGGGGGTGCCGTGGAACCCGTAGCGCCCGCCGAGCAGCCGCCGCACCGCCTCCGCCCAGGCGCGCGGCCCGCCGGGCCGGTACGGCAGCTCGCCCGCGAGCCGGTCCAGCTCCGCCTGCGCGGTGTCGATCCCGGCCTCGTCCAGCGCGCCGTCCGCCTCCGCGGCGATCAGCAGGCACAGCGCCGCCAGGTCCGGCCGCTCGGACCGCGCCTCCTCGGCGAACCGCGCCCGCACCTCGGCGGACCGCTCGGGCGGGGGCGGGTACGGGGGCGGCAGGTATGGATGCTGCATGGCAGGCTCCTGCCCTTCCGTAGGGGTTCTTACGACTGGTCGTGGGCGGATCGTTCCTCCGGCTCACGGAAGTAGTGGTACGCGTGGTGCCGGGCGAAGCCCAGCCCGGCGTACATGGCCTGCGCGGGTTCGTTGCCGGTCTCCACCTGGAGCCAGGCGGCCGAGGCGCCCTCGGCCAGGGCGCGCCGGGCGAGGGCGGCCATCACCTCGGTGGCGAGGCCCTGCCGCCGGCGCTCGGGGGCCACCTCGACGGCGGCGAAGCCGGCCCACCGCCCGTCCACGACACACCGCCCGATCGCCGCCGGGGCCGTGCCCGCCGCGCCGGGTACGGAGGCGAACCACACCGAGGGCCCGCCGGCGAGCACCCGCAGGGCCACCTCGCTCACCCCCTTGCGCTGGTACCGCGTGAGCCATGCCTCGTCCGCCTCGCGGGCGAGGACCACATCCGCGCCCTCGGCCCGGTCCGCGAGCGGGGCCAGGGCGCCCGTCCACACCTCGGCGGTCACCTCCCGCACCCAGCCGCGCCGCTCCAGCTCCGCGCACAGCAGCTCCTGCGTGCCCTCGGCGCCGGTCGAGGCCTGGACGTACGCGGGCAGCCCGCGCTCGCCGTACCAGCGTCGTACGGCCGCCAGGGCCGCGTCGAGCGGGCACCCGGGATCGCCCAGCGCCAGCACGCTGTTGGCCCGCCGTGTGTACCCTCCGGCGGCCCTCAGCTCCCACTCGCCGAGCAACTCGCTCTCCACCGGACGCCACCCGCGCGAGGCGACCCGCGACAGCTCCTCGTAGCCCGCCGCGGGACCCCGGCGGCGCGCCGGGGCGGCCGGTACGACCTTGCCCGCCACGAGCGAGGTTTCCGGAAACCGGACACCTGTGCCGTCTCGTTGTGTGATCATGAGCACGCCATGATCCCAAAATGTGAGAACGCCCACCGTGTCGGTGAACTTCTCCCGCGCCGCACCGGGTTCGCCCAACCGTCGTACGGAGACGCGTTTCCCCACGTCAGCGGGGGTGATTCGGACTTCCAGGCGTCCCCTTGCCGAGATTTCCACTGGTCAGTTCACCCCTCCTGTTCGGATCATGCTCCGGAACGGAGATACTAGGGGCGGGCATCGACGACGCCGCGCTCCCGCGCGCCAGGCGGCGGAGCCTGAGGAGGCCCGCCAGCGCCCTATCGAGGAGGAACGACAGCGTGACCTACGTCATCGCGCAGCCTTGTGTCGACGTCAAGGACAAGGCGTGCATCGAGGAGTGCCCGGTCGACTGCATCTACGAGGGCCAGCGGTCCTTGTACATCCACCCGGACGAATGCGTCGACTGTGGTGCCTGTGAGCCGGTCTGCCCGGTCGAGGCGATCTTCTACGAGGACGACGTCCCGGAGGAGTGGAAGGACTACTACAAGGCGAACGTCGAGTTCTTCGACGAGCTGGGCTCGCCCGGCGGCGCCAGCAAGCTGGGGCTGATCGAGCGCGACCACCCCTTCGTCGCCGCGCTGCCGCCGCAGGGCGAGTGACCGTTTAGCGCCAAGCGGCCGGCACCGCGCCGCCTCGGTCCCGTACGGCCCCGATCGCCTGATCACCGCCGCACGGGACCGAGGCGTTTGCCGCACCAGACGAAAGTGAGCCACTGATCGTGTCCGCAGTCTCCGACCGGCTTCCCACCTTCCCCTGGGACAAGCTGGAGCCGTACAAGAAGACGGCCGCGGCCCATCCGGACGGCATCGTCGACCTCTCCGTCGGCACCCCGGTCGACCCGGTCCCCGAGCTGGTCCAGAAGGCCCTGGTCGACGCGGCCGACTCGCCGGGCTATCCGACGGTCTGGGGCACGCCCGCGCTGCGGGACGCGATCTGCGGCTGGCTGGAGCGGCGCCTGGGCGCGCGCGAGGTGACCCACCGGCACGTCCTGCCGGTCGTCGGCTCCAAGGAGCTGGTGGCCTGGCTGCCGACCCAGCTGGGCCTCGGCCCCGGCGACAAGGTCGCCTACCCGCGCCTGGCGTACCCGACGTACGAGGTGGGCGCCCGGCTCGCCCGCGCCGAGTACGAGACGTACGACGATCCCCGCGACCTCGACCCGGCCGGTCTGAAGCTGCTCTGGCTGAACTCCCCGTCCAACCCGACGGGCAGGGTCCTCTCCCCGCGGGAGCTGACCGACATCGTCGCCTGGGCCCGCGCCCACGGCGTCCTGGTCGTCTCCGACGAGTGCTACCTGGAGCTGGGCTGGGAGGCCGACCCGGTCTCGGTGCTGCACCCTGACGTCAACGGCGGCTCGTACGAGGGTCTCGTGGCCGTCCACTCCCTCTCCAAGCGCTCCAACCTGGCCGGCTACCGCGCCGCCTTCATCGCGGGCGACCCGGCCGTCCTGGGCCCGCTGCTGGAGATCCGCAAGCACGGCGGCATGATGACCTCCGCCCCGACCCAGGCCGCCGTGGTGGCCGCGCTCGGCGACGACACCCACGTCCACGAACAGCGCGCCCGCTACGCCGCCCGCCGCGAGGTGCTGCGCTCGGCCCTGCTGTCCCACGGCTTCCGGATCGAGCACAGCGAGGCCAGCCTCTACCTCTGGGCCACCCGCGACGAACCCTGCTGGACCACCGTCGCCCACCTCGCCGACCTGGGCATCCTGGTCGCGCCCGGCGACTTCTACGGCACGGCGGGCGAGCACTTCGTCCGCGTGGCCCTGACGGCGACCGACGAACGCGTCCAGGCGGCCGTCTCGCGCCTGCGCTAGAACGCCGAACGGGGCCCAGGGGGCGACCCCCGGACCCCGCTCACACGGCCGATCCGGCTCAGGTGAGCGGCAGGCCCTGCATCGGCAGGCTGGAGGTCGGCAGGCCGCCCTTCGTCGTGCCGGCCGCCGCGTCCCCGAGGGCGCTGCCCGCGGCCGCGGCCGCACCCCCGGCGGCCTGCTGCGCCGCCGGGGCCGCCTTCTTCACGGCGCCGCCGGCCGTCTTGCCCGCGGCCGGCACGGCCGTCTTCACGGCGTTGCCGCCCGCGTCGCCCGCCAGCGTGGTGACGTGCTCCGCGGCACCGTCGACGGTGTCACCGACGTGCGCCGCGTCCAGCGCGGTCAGGCCGCTCAGGTTCGGAGTGGCCGCCGGCAGGCTCGTGGCCGCACCGGCGGAGCCGGCCGCACCGACCCCGGCGGCCGCTCCCGCTGCGACGAGCAGCGCGGCACGGGCGATCCGGCGGGTCAGGGGGAGGGACATGATGCTCCATTCGACGGGAGAAGAACGATCTCTGTCGTCCGGACCCGGCACCGGGCTCGGACGCCATGACTACCGCTCGAAGCCCTCGAAGGTTGCGGACGCCCCAGGTAAAGAACAGATAACGCATCGCATTATCAGGTGTGGATAAAAACGGGCAAAGGGCGTCCGTGGGAACGCCCAGCAGAATCCTTCCATCCCTTGGGCCCCAAGGGATTTCGGCCGAGGTCCGCCACTCGCCCGTATGGCCGCGCATGAAACGCCTGCGCCACCCGTCGGCGTGATCCGCCGTACTACTGTCCGGTCACGATACGGACAACGCCCACGGACTGCTCCGCGCCCGCGGCCCCCTGCGAGCGCACCGGCTGCCACGCCCCGCCGTCGCTCCCCGCGGTCCACACCCGCCCCGCGTACGTCACGCGCTGGATGTGCAGCGCCGCGGAGTTGGCGACCGCCCACTGCGCGAGCTGCCACCCCCGCTCCCGTTCGTCGCGCCCGCTCGCGTCCGTCCGCGTGCCGAGCGGCACCGGCACCGACACGGTCCGCCCGCTCGCCGTCGCGGTCACGCTCGGCGAGGGCGACGGCGAGGGCACCGGCGCCCCGCCCACCTCCGCGCCGGTCTCCTGGAGCGCGTCCCGCCCGAAGTCGCGTACCAGCGCCGCCCGTACGGCGTCCGGACCGATCGCCTCGGCCGTCGTGTCGAAGCGCCCGTCGCAGGTCAGCGTGGCCGCCGCCTGCCCGGTCAGCGCCGCCGACAGCAGCTCGGCGTCCGGCTCGTGCTTGGCGTACGCCTCCGGGTAGCCGCTGCGCTGCACCCGCTGCGCGGCCACCGTGAGCGGCAGATCGGTGTAGTCGGGCACCCTGGCCAGATGGGCGTAGAAGATCCCGGCCGCGTACGTGGGGTCCATGATCTGCCGCTCGGTGCCCCAGCCCTGCGAGGGCCGCTGCTGGAACAGGCCGAGCGAGTCCCGGTCGCCGTGCTCGATGTTGCGCAGCCCCGACTCCTGGAGCGCGGTGGCGAGCGCGATGGTCACCGCCCGTACGGGCATGTTCCGGCCGGTGCCGACGGCCGCGATCGTCGCCGCGTTCGCCGCCTGCTCGGGCGTGAACTCGTACGACGGGCCGTCGCCGGTGGCCGAGACCACCTTGCAGCCGTGCGATCCGCCGCCGCCGGTGACGTACTGCACCACGAGGTAGGCGGCGACACCGCACAGGACCAACAGGGCCGCGCAGAACCGGAGAAGACGGCCGCGGCGCTTGGGACGGGTGGGGGGCTGTGACACGCGTACAAGGTACTGGAGCGATCACCGTCCCTCACCAGTGGTCCGCTGCCGCGCGCGCGAACCGGGCGGCCCGCGGCGGCGCGCTAGGGTCGGGGCCATGGCCGACACCTCGCTTGACCTCACGCTGGACGCCGCCGCGCTCACCGCGCGGCTCGTGGACTTCGCCTCCGAGAGCGGCGCCGAGAAGCCCCTCGCCGACGCGATCGAGACCGCGCTGCGCGCCCTGCCGCACCTGACGGTGGACCGCCACGGCAACAACGTGGTCGCCCGCACGAACCTGGGCCGCGCCGAGCGGGTGGTGCTGGCCGGGCACATCGACACCGTGCCGATCGCCGACAACGTGCCCTCGCGCCTCGACGAGGACGGCGTGCTGTGGGGCTGCGGCACCTGCGACATGAAGTCGGGCGTGGCGGTCCAGCTGCGCCTCGCGGCCACCGTCCCGGCCCCCAACCGCGACCTGACCTTCGTGTTCTACGACAACGAGGAGGTCGCCGCCGACCTCAACGGGCTGCGGCACGTCGCGCAGGCGCACCCGGAGTGGCTGGAGGGCGACTTCGCGGTGCTCCTGGAGCCCTCCGACGGCGAGGTCGAGGGCGGCTGCCAGGGCACCCTGCGGATGCTGCTGCGGACCGAGGGCGAGCGGGCGCACTCGGCGCGCTCCTGGATGGGCGCCAACGCCATCCACGCGGCCGCGCCGATCCTCGCCCGCCTGGCGGCCTACGAGCCCCGCTACCCGGTGATCGACGGCCTGGAGTACCGCGAGGGCCTGAACGCCGTGCGCATCGGCGGCGGCGTCGCGGGCAACGTCATCCCCGACGAGTGCGTGGTCACGGTCAACTTCCGCTACGCCCCCGACCGCACCGAGGAGGAGGCGATCGCGCACGTCCGCGAGGTGTTCGCGGACTGCGGGGTGGCCGAGTTCGTGATCGACGACCACAGCGGCGGCGCGCTGCCCGGCCTCTCGCACCCGGCCGCGGCGGCCTTCATCGAGGCGGTCGGCGGCGTCCCGCGCCCCAAGTACGGCTGGACGGACGTCTCCCGCTTCGCCGCGCTCGGCATCCCCGCGGTCAACTACGGTCCCGGCAACCCGCACCTGGCCCACAAGCGGGACGAGCGCGTGGAGACCGCCAAGATCCTCAAGGCCGAGGAGCGGCTGCGCAGCTGGCTCACGGCGTGATCCCGGAACGCGTGGCGCACGCCTGGCGGACATGCGTATGTCCCCCCTGCGTAACCCGCGTAGATCTAGGCTGAGGACGAACCACCGGCAAGCGGAGGGAGCGCACATGCCTACCGGGAACCCCGAAGGGAAGAAGCAGCCGCCGGACGAGCAGCGGCTCGGGCCGGTCCTCCGGCGGCGGGGCCAGGTGACGCGGAGCACCACCGACCAGCGGCTGCTGGACGCGGGCGGCCCCTCCGACTGGGTCCACACCGATCCCTGGCGGGTGCTGCGCATCCAGTCGGAGTTCATCGAGGGTTTCGGCACGCTGGCCGAACTCCCGCCCGCGATCAGCGTGTTCGGCTCGGCCCGCACCCCGGTGGACTCGCCGGAGTACGACGCCGGGGTCCGGCTCGGCCGGCGCCTGGTGCAGGCCGGCTGGGCGGTGATCACCGGCGGCGGCCCCGGCGCGATGGAGGCCGCCAACAAGGGCGCCTGCGAGGCCGGCGGCGTCTCGGTCGGGCTCGGCATCGAGCTGCCCTTCGAGCAGGGGCTGAACCCCTACGTCGACATCGGTCTGAACTTCCGCTACTTCTTCGTCCGCAAGATGATGTTCGTGAAGTACGCGCAGGGCTTCGTGGTGCTGCCCGGCGGCCTCGGCACCCTGGACGAGTTCTTCGAGGCGCTGACCCTGGTGCAGACCCAGAAGGTCACCCGCTTCCCGATCGTCCTCTTCGGCAGCGAGTACTGGGGCGGCCTGGTCGACTGGCTCAAGAACACCCTGGTCGCCACCGGAAAGGCCATGGAGAAGGACCTCCTGCTCTTCCACGTCACCGACGACGTGGAAGAGGCGGTGGCCCTGGTCTCCAAGGAGGCCGCCCGAGACCGGGGGCCCACGCCCTAGGCCAGACCGCGCCGGGCCACCGCAGGGGGGCGGTGGCCCGCGATGGACGAGACCATGTCGAGCACCTGGCGGGTCTCGGCGACCTCGTGGACGCGGTAGACCATCGCCCCGAGCCACGAGGACACCGCCGTCGTCGCCAGCGTGCCGATCAGCCGCTCCTTGACCGGCCGGTCCAGGGTCTCCCCGACGAAGTCCTTGTTGGACAGCGACACCAGCACCGGCCACCCCGTGGCGACCATCTCGTCCAGCCGCCGCGTCGCCTCCAGGCTGTGCCGCGTGTTCTTGCCGAAGTCGTGCCCGGGATCGATCAGCACCGACTCCCGCGGGACCCCGAGCGCCACCGCGCGCTCCGCGAGCCCCACGGTCACGTCCAGGACGTCGGCCATGACGTCGTCGTACGTCACCCGGTGCGGGCGGGTGCGCGGCTCCGCGCCGCCCGCGTGCGTGCACACCAGGCCCACCCCGTGGCGCGCCGCGACCTCGGCGAGGCCCGGGTCCGCGCCGCCCCACGCGTCGTTCAGCAGGTCCGCGCCCGCCTCGCAGACCGCCTCGCCCACCTCGGCCCGCCAGGTGTCCACGCTGATCACCACGTCCGGGAACCGGCGCCGCACCTCCGCCACGAAGCCGACCGTGCGCCGCGCCTCCTCCTCGGCCGAGACCTCCTCGCCGGGGCCCGCCTTCACCCCGCCGATGTCGATGATCGCGGCGCCCTCGGCCACCGCCTGCTCGACGCGCGCCAGGGCCGGCTCGTCGCGGAACGTCGCC
Source organism: Streptomyces sp. NPDC001056 (assembly GCF_053598955.1). Taxonomy (NCBI): domain Bacteria; kingdom Bacillati; phylum Actinomycetota; class Actinomycetes; order Kitasatosporales; family Streptomycetaceae; genus Streptomyces; species Streptomyces sp. NPDC001056. The sequence continues at coordinate 35,250 of NZ_JBSFLI010000038.1, forward strand.
CCCCGGTCGTAGAAGGAGTCGGGGGTCCGGTTCACGATCGCCATGATCACTCGTTCGTGCGGTCCGAATTCCCGCCTGCCCAGCCTGAGCATCCGCTGTGACCTCTTCCTCGTACGTCCGGTACTGCGACCGCCAGTGACCCTAACTGTCGGACTCGCATGGCACGATCGGAGCTGACAGATTCCGCGTCCGGCACAGTGCCGGCACCCGAGCGTGGGGGCCCTGAGACGATGGTGATGTTCCTGTTCCTGGTCGTCGCACTGGCCGTCGTGGTCGCCGCGGTGACCCTCGCCGTGGTGGGCGGGGGCGAGAGCGCCCCGCTGCCCGAGGCCGCGCCCGAGCGGCTCCAGGACCCGATGCCCCAGGACCGGCCGGTGGGCCGCGAGGACGTGGAGAGCCTGCGCTTCCCGCTCGCCCCGCGCGGCTACCGGATGTCCGACGTCGACGACGCCCTCGGCCGCCTCGGCGCCGAACTCGCCGAGCGCGACGCCCGTATCGCGGGCCTGGAGTCCGCGCTGGCCGGGGCCCGGGCCGCAGCCGCGCGCCCCGTCCTGGACAAGAACGAAGACCCGGAGGGCCGGCAGTGACCGCCGCGATCGCGGGCCCGGACGGCGCGCTGCGCTGCCCGTGGGCCCTGTCCACCGACGACTACGTGTCGTACCACGACGAGGAGTGGGGCCGCCCGGTCCACGGCGACGACGCCCTCTTCGAGCGGCTCAGCCTGGAGGCCTTCCAGTCGGGCCTGTCCTGGATCACCATCCTGCGCCGCAGACCGGGCTTCCGCGCCGCCTTCGCGGGCTTCCGCATCGAGAAGGTCGCCGCCTTCACCGACGAGGACCGCGAGCGCCTGCTGGCCGACCCGGGCATCATCCGCAACCGCGCCAAGGTCGACGCCACCCTCGCCAACGCACGCGTCCTGGCCGACTGGCCGGCGGGCGACCTGGACGACCTGATCTGGTCCCACGCCCCCGACCCGAAGACCCGCCCGGCCCCGAAGACCCTCTCCGACGTCCCGGCGATCACGCCGCAGTCGACGGCCCTGTCCAGGGAACTGAAGAAGCGGGGCCTGAAGTTCGTGGGGCCGACGACGGCGTACGCGTTGATGCAGGCGTGTGGTCTGGTGAACGACCACCTGGAGACGTGCGTGGCGAGGAGCGCTCGCCAGGGACGCGTCACCGCCCCAGGTAGTTCGGCTTCTCCTTGTTGACGAACGCCTGTACGGCGATCGTGTGGTCCTCCGACTGTCCCGCGCGGGTCTGGAGTTCGTCCTCCTTGTCCAGGGTCTCCTCCAGGGAATGCGTCAGCCCGAAGGCCACCGCCTCCTTGATCGCCGCATAGGCGACCGTCGGCCCCGAGGCCAGCTTCCGCGCGACCTTCTCGGCCTCGTCCCGCACCTCCACGGCGGGCACGACCCTGTTGGCGATCCCCAGCTCCAGCGCGTCCTGCGCGCTGATGCTGCGGGGGAAGAGCAGCAGGTCGGCCGCCCGGCTGGGCCCGACCACCCGCGGCAGGGTCCAGGAGATGCCGGAGTCCCCGGTCAGGGCGACGCCGGCGAACGAGGTGTTGAAGGACGCGGTGTCGGCGACGACCCGGTAGTCCGCCGCGAGGGCGAACCCGAACCCCGCGCCCGCCGCGACCCCGTTCACCGCCGCGACCACCGGCTTCGCCGCCCCCGCGAGCGCCCGCACGATCGGGTTGTAGTGCTCCCTGACGGTGCTCATCGTCTGCCCGGACCCGGTCTCCCGGTCCTGCGCCAGCAGCCCGATGTGCTCCTTGAGGTCCTGGCCGACGCAGAACGCCCGCTCCCCGGCGGCGGTCAGCAGGACCGCCCGTACGGCCGTGTCCCGGGCCGCCTCCTCGGCCGCCTCCCGCAGGGCGACCTTGGTCGCCACGTTCAGCGCGTTCATCGCCTCGGGGCGGTTCAGCGTGATCGTCGCGAGCCCGTCGCTCACCTCGTAGAGCACGGTGTCGGCCATGGCGCATCCCCTCCGGTTCGCGGTGGTGACGTACCACTCGGTACGCCCCTGTCCGATCACAGCATGGCGGAGATCATCGGCCGGCGGCCCGCCCGCGGGTGTGAGCTGCGTCAAAGAAAACCGGGCCGGGGGCGTCCGAAAGGTGTCCGCGCGGTGGCGCAGTATCGCAGCCACATCGCCGAATTGAGTGGTTTTGCTCGCGCGCGTTGCCCAAGCGATGCGGACCGATGTTGGTCATCGGGTCCTGAGATGCGGGATAATGGCTTAGAAGCAATGTGTTCGATGCCGGTGTCGCGTGTCCGATCCGGTCCCGCGCGTGCCCGCCCGGGTGCCATCGGCAGACGATGAGCTGGTTTCAGGAAGGGGAACGAGCATGGCGGCCATGAAGCCGCGGACGGGCGATGGCCCGCTCGAGGTGACCAAGGAGGGGCGGGGCATCGTCATGCGCGTTCCGCTCGAAGGCGGCGGTCGACTCGTCGTCGAGCTGACCCCTGACGAGGCCGAGGCGCTCGGCGACGCCCTCAAGAAGGTCGTCGTCTGACACGCGCGCGAGTCAGTCCTCATGGCTGCCCCGGCATCGTACGCGGTGCCGGGGCAGCCGTGTCCCGGGGGCCGGTCCGTCCGCCGTGGTGAGCCCCGGCGGCGCCGTCACCGCTTGACGGCGCACAGCAGCCCGTCGCCGACCGGCAGCAGCGAGGGGACCAGCTCCTGGCTCTCGCGCACCGTGCGCAGCAGCTCCCGCAGCCGCAGCACCTCCGACGGCTGCGGCCCCGAGTCGACCGTGCGGCCGCTCGCGAAGACCCCCTCGAAGACCACCAGACCGCCCGAGCGCAGCAGCCGCAGCGACTCGGCGAGATACTCCGGGTACTCCTGCCGGTCCCCGTCGCAGAACACGAGGTCGTAGCCCGCGTCCGCGAGCCGGGGCAGCACCTCCAGGGCGCGGCCGGGGATGAAGCGGGCCCGGTTGCTGGCGAAGCCGCAGGCGCGGAACGCCTGCCGGGCGAACTGCTGGTGCTCCGGCTCCGGATCGACCGTGGTCAGCACCCCGTCCGGGCGCATGCCGCGCAGCAGATGGATTCCGGACACCCCGCAGCCCGTGCCGATCTCCGCGACCGCCTTCGCGTCCACGGAGGCGGCGAGCAGGCGCAGCGCGGAGCCCGTGCCGGGCGACACCGAGCGCAGCCCTGCGTCGCGGGCGCGGTCGCGGGCCCAGAACAGCGCTTCGTCCTCGGCGGCAAAGGCGTCGGCGAATGCCGAGCTCGTCTGCCGGTTGCCGGTAATGACCCTCTCCTGTCCCCATGGATGCCTCGGCGTGACTGTATCCGTTGGCGTCGGGAACCCGCAGATGGGACCGGGCGTTTACAAGGAAGAGACAGGGGTGGGGAACGCATGGGGGGGGCGAGAGGTGGAGCAGGGCACCGCACAACTGCTGACGCAGCGGCACGAGCCGCGCCAGCGAGTATCAAATTCTTGTAAAACCGCTTATCCGGAGCTAACGGGCGAGGTGGCTATGGTAGGGGCTCCACTGGACACCACCAGAGCCGACAGGGGAGGTGCGGCTGCGCCCGGGGATCGGGGCGGAGTGCTGCGGCGCTTCCTCGGGTCGGCGGGCAGGCCGAAATCCGTGACCGACACCGCTGCTGACAGCCACGCCACCGGCATCGCCGGGGGCGACGCCCAGACCGCGACCTTCACCAGTGACGCGGACGGGCAGGCGTGGACTCCGCCCACCTGGGACGAGATCGTCAGCACCCACAGCGCCCGCGTCTACCGCCTCGCCTACCGCCTCACCGGCAATCAGCACGACGCCGAGGACCTCACCCAGGAGGTCTTCGTCCGCGTCTTCCGCTCCCTGTCGACGTACTCGCCGGGCACCTTCGAGGGCTGGCTGCACCGCATCACCACGAACCTGTTCCTGGACATGGTCCGGCGCAAGCAGCGCATCCGCTTCGACGCCCTCGGCGAGGACGCGGCCGAGCGCCTGGCCAGCCGCGAACCCACCCCGCAGCAGCTCTTCAACGACGCGCACTTCGACGCCGACGTCCAGCAGGCCCTGGACACCCTCGCGCCCGAGTTCCGCGCCGCCGTCGTCCTGTGCGACATCGAGGGGCTGTCGTACGAGGAGATCGCCGCGACCCTCGGCGTGAAGCTCGGCACCGTCCGCTCGCGCATCCACCGCGGCCGCTCCCAGCTCCGCAAGGCCCTCGCGCACCGCTCCCCGGAGGCCCGCGCGGCCGAGCGGCGCTCGTTCATGGCCCGGGTCCCCGCACTGGGGGGAGGGGGCGCGACGGCGTGAGCGGATCACGGCAGAAACCCGAGGTGGCACACCTCGCCGAGCAGCATCTGGGAGACCGGCTCTCCGCCCTGGTGGACGGAGAGCTCGGTCATGACACGCGCGAACGCGTCCTCGCCCACCTGGCCACCTGCGCCCGCTGCAAGGCGGAGGCGGACGCCCAGCGCGCGCTGAAGAGCGTGTTCGCGACCGCGGCCCCGCCCCCGCCCTCCGCGAGCCTGCTGGCCCGCCTCCAGGGCCTTCCCGGCGGCGACACGGACGGCGGCACCCCGCCCGGCGGACTGCCCGGCGGCGGCAGCGAGGACCGGGCCCCCGGCGACCACGGCGTGTTCGGACCGCGTAGCGGCTTCTCCTTCGGCTATGTCCCGGCGCGCCCCCACGGACCGGGCCGCGAGCGGACCCGTTTCCACGAGGGGGGCGGCCCGCTCCTGGACGGCGGCTTCCGCATCCACCCGGTCGGCCGTCCGGACGACGGCCGCCCCGCCTCGCGCGGGCTGCGCTTCGCCTTCGCCGCCGCCGGCGCGGTGTCGCTGGCCGCGGTCGCCCTCGGCGGCGTCACCACCGCCATCCCGGGCTACCCGGCCGCGGACGTCCGCGGCCCCGGCAGCAAGGTGATCCCGGCCCGCACCACGGGAACCCAGGGCACGGGCGGGACTTCGGGCGCGTCGGCGTCCGAGGCCCAGCGCCGCCGTCAGGGGCCGCTGCTCGCCCGGGGCGGCGGGGGTGCGACCCCGCGGCCGACCACCGTGACAGCGCCCCTGGTGCCGGGCACGCCGGACCCCACGGCCGGGCCGGACCTGGCCACCGCGGGCCGGGCGACCGGGCCGCTGACGGCGGGCGCCAACGCGGTGACCCCGCTGATAGGCCCGCTGGACAAGGCCACGGACCTGCCGCTGGACAAGTGGTCCAAGGCGCCCATGGTCCCGGGCCTGCTCTCCGACACCGGCCCCGCGCCCGCCCCGCACAACGTCGTCCGCTCCTCGGCGTACTCGCCCTCGGCGGCGTCACGGCTGCCGGCTCCGGCCGTACCGCACCGGGAGCACTGACTCGGGAGCCCTGACCAGGAAGCCCCGGCCCGGGTGTTCGACCGATCCTGCGCCATGGCCCGCGACCTGGTTGAATCCGGGCACGTAGCCGATGTTCGTTCCGCGGCCGCCGCCCGAGCGCGGGGCCGCGGCCAGCCGTGGGGAGAGCATGAACGAGGGGAACCGCGTTCCGTCGGGGGCGGAGCCGGAGGAAGCGGCGGGGGCCGAGCCGACGCCGGACGGCGACTTCGAACTGGCCAGGCCGGAGCGGCCCACGCCGTTGCACGAACCGGACCCCTACAGCACCCCGCCCTACGGCGAACCGGGCCCCTGGGCCCCCGCCCCGCCGGTCCAGCACCCCATGGCGACCCCGGCGCACGGGACGGTCGTCGCGCCCCCGGCGACCGCGGCCGTACCGGCACCCGCGTCGGCCCCCACCGCGCCCGCGCCCGTACACGGCCCCACCGCGCCCGCGCCGGCCCCCACCGCGGCCGTACCACCGGCCTTCGCGCCCACCGCGTCCGCGTCCGCGTCCCTGCCCCCGGAACGGCCCCCAGGCGACCCCTGGGGGCGCTACGACCCCTGGGCGGCGGGACCGCTCCAGCGGACCGGGCCCGCGGTGGGCGGGCGGCGGTCCGGGCGGCGGCGCTTCATGGTCGTGTGGACCCTCGCCGTCGCCCTGGTGGCGGCCGGGATCGGCGGGCTCGCCGGCGGCTATGTCGAGCGCGAGGGGCTCGGGAGCGAGGTGACCCTGCCGCAGGCCGGGGGCGTACCCGCCGGGCGCGCGCCGGACAGCGTGGCCGGGATCGCCGCCCGCGCCCTGCCCAGCGTCGTCACCCTGCACGTCTCCGGCTCGGGCGAGGAGGGCACCGGCACCGGCTTCGTGCTGGACGACCGCGGACACATCCTCACCAACAACCATGTCGTCGCGCCCGCCGCGTCCGGCGGCAAGATATCCGCGACGTTCAGCAACGGCGACTCCGTCAAGGCCACCGTCGTCGGCCGGGACAGCGGCTACGACCTCGCCGTCGTCCAGGTCGCCGGCGTGCACGGGCTCACCCCGCTGGCCCTCGGCGACTCCGACGACGTCCGGGTCGGCGACCCCGTCGTCGCCATCGGCGCCCCCTTCGACCTGGCCAACACCGTCACCGCCGGGATCATCAGCGCCAAGGAGCGGCCCATCACCGCGGGCGGCGAGGAGGGCGACGGCAGCGACGTGTCGTACGTGGACGCGCTGCAGACGGACGCGCCGATCAACCCGGGCAACTCCGGAGGACCGCTGCTGGACTCCCGGGCCCGGGTCATCGGCATCAACTCCGCGATCCGCTCCGCCGACGGCGGCTCGGACACCGAGGGCGGCCAGGCCGGCTCCATCGGCCTCGGTTTCGCCATCCCGGTCAACCAGGCCAAGCGCGTCGCCGAGGAACTGATCAACGACGGCCACGCCACCCACCCGGTCATCGGCGTCACCCTCGACATGGGCTACACCGGCGACGGCGCCCGTGTCGACGACCGCAGCGCGGACGGCGGCCCCGCCGTGGTCAAGAGCGGCCCCGGCGAGCGGGCCGGTCTCAGGGCGGGCGATCTGATCACCCAGGTCGACGGGGAGCGGGTGCACACCGGGGAGGAGCTGATCGTCAAGATCCGCGCCCATCGGCCCGGCGACCGGCTGCGGCTGACGGTCGAACGCGGCGGCGCCGAGCGGCAGGTCTCACTCGTGCTGGGCGCCTCCGGGCAGAACTGACACAAGTCTCACCTCGCGACGGTACCGGTCGGACCAGAACGGCGGGTACCGTTGAGCGACCGAGGACATCGCAAGGAGCGTCATGTTCAATGACATAGGGCCAATGGAGCTACTGACGATCATCGTCATCGCGGTGCTCGTGTTCGGTCCGGACAAGCTCCCCAAGGTCATCCAGGACGTCACCCGGACGATCCGCAAGATCCGCGAGTTCTCGGAGAGCGCGAAGCAGGACATCCGCAGCGAACTGGGCCCCGAGTTCAAGGACTTCGACTTCGAGGACCTCAACCCCAAGACGTTCCTGCGCAAGCAGCTCGGCAATGACGAACTGGGGCTCCAGGAGATCCGCAACGGCTTCGACCTGAAGAAGGAGATGGCCGAGATCACCGACGCGGTGAACGGCCATGACACCGGGTCCTCCGCCGCCTCCTCGGACTCCGCGCAAGCGTCCTCCGGCGGGCGGGTCGACATGACCAAGAAGCCCGAGGAGTCCGAGAAGGACGACCGGCCGCCGTTCGACTTCGACGCCACGTGAGCCGTGCCGCCGCCGCGTGAGCCCCGCCGCCGCGTGCGCCCTGCTGACGCCGTGTGAGCCGCGCCGCCCCGCTCGCGCGCGCCACGCCTGGCGTGTCGACACGCGCACGTGACGCGTGTCATAGCGCGCGCCCGTGCCGACCGGCCTGAACAGGTCGTTCGAGAGACCCGCGGGTCCAGCGCCTGCCCGGTGGGTCTCAGCGGTGTGGATATGCTGCCGAGTTGTTGTGCGGACCGGACGAGTACGCCCGAAGGGGGGCGGGCCGCCGCTTCGGTCCGACGAGCGCGAGGAGGCGTCCGGGCAGATGGAGACGACGAGTCGGGTGGGCGCGACGGCGCCGGCCACGGAGGGCGGACAGGGTCTCGCCTCCGACCGCGGCACGGTCGACGGTTACCTGCGGGCGCCCTTCCCCTGGTACGGGCTCGACGAGGCGTTCACGGGGCCGCGCTGGCTGATGCAGGTCGGCATGGCGTCCGACGGGGCCGTGGAGCACGGGTCGATCGGCCACGGTGACACGCCCTCCGTCCTGCACGAGGGCGCCCCCGGAGCCGAGCCCCGGGAGAAGTTCGCGGTGGTGGTGACCGTCGCGGCGCATCCGTCCCGGCGGGTGGCCGACGGTTCGGGGCTGCTGGAGGCGACGTCCGTGTCCTCGGCGGCGTGGCTCGCGGGGGTGGGGCTGCTGTCCTTCACCTGGCCGGGGCAGATGGACCACGGCCTGCGCGACGACTGGCTGGAGCAGCAGACCGAGACGGCGTGGGCACTGGCCGACGATCTCGGCGGGCCCGAGTGGTCCACGCTCTCGCTTCCGGTGGACGGGGTCGCGGCGCCGTTCCACTACCGGGAGTCGGAGTTCGGCTGGGTGCTGGCCGGTTCCACCGAGGCGGGTGTGCATCTCGGTGCGTACGGGCGGGGCATGAGCGCGTACGGGCTCGGGTTCGCCGTGGTGAAGGACGTCGCCGCCCACGCATGAGTGAGGGGCGCCGGATGTTCTCGGCGCCCCCCGTCCTGTGCTGTGCGGCTCAGAACTTGTTCTTCGGCGTCAGGCCCAGGGACATGCCCGACAGGCCCCGCTGCCGGCCGCCCAGCTTGCCCGCGATGGAGCGCAGGGCGCTGCCCGCGGGGGAGTCGGGGTCGGTCAGGACGACCGGCTTGCCCTCGTCGCCGCCCTCGCGGAGGCGGACGTCGATGGGGATGGAGCCGAGGACCGGCACCGTCGTACCCGTCGTACGGGTCAGGCCGTCGGCGACCAGCTGGCCGCCGCCGGTGCCGAAGACGTCGACCATCTCGCCGCAGTGCGGGCAGGGCAGGCCGGACATGTTCTCGACCACGCCGACGATCTTCTGGTGGGTCTGGACGGCGATGGAGCCCGCGCGCTCGGCCACCTCGGCGGCCGCCTGCTGCGGGGTCGTGACGACCAGGATCTCGGCGTTCGGGACCAGCTGGGCCACGGAGATCGCGATGTCACCGGTGCCGGGCGGCAGGTCCAGGAGCAGGACGTCCAGGTCGCCCCAGTACACGTCCGCCAGGAACTGCTGGAGGGCGCGGTGCAGCATGGGGCCGCGCCAGACCACCGGCGCGTTGCCCGGGGTGAACATGCCGATGGAGATGACCTTCACGCCGTTCGCCGACGGCGGCATGATCATGTTCTCGACCTGGGTGGGACGGCCCTCCGCGCCCAGCATGCGGGGCACCGAGTGGCCGTAGATGTCGGCGTCCACGACGCCCACCTTGAGGCCGTCGGCCGCCATCGCCGCCGCGAGGTTCACGGTGACCGAGGACTTGCCGACGCCGCCCTTGCCGGAGGCGACCGCGTAGACCCGGGTGAGGTTGCCCGGCTTGGCGAACGGCACCTCGCGCTCGGCCTGGCCGCCGCGCAGGGCCTCGGCCAGCTCACGCCGCTGCTCGTCGCTCATCACGTCCAGCGTGACGTCCACGCGGGTGACGCCCTCGACGCGCGAGACCGCCTCGGTGACCCGCTGGGTGATGGTGTCGCGCATGGGGCAGCCGGAGACCGTCAGGTACACGGTGACCGCGACCGCGCCGTCCTCCCCGATCTCCACCGATTTGACCATCCCCAGTTCGGTGATGGGGCGGTTGATCTCGGGGTCGTTCACCGTCGCCAGTGCCTCGCGCACCGCGTCTTCCGTAGCCATAAGGACGATGGTACGGCGCCCCGAGGGCCCACCGGGTAGCCCCTCAGCGGTCGTCTGCGTCACGTCCGGGCGGGCGCTCCGTCCGTTCCGCCGGGAATACGACCGGACCGCTGTGACCGCGCCGCTCCTCCATCTCCTTGAGCATGTCCTGAAGCTCCGAGCGGATCCAGTCACGGGTGGCGACCTCGCCGAGGCCCATGCGCAGCGCGGCGATCTCCCGGGTCAGGTACTCGGTGTCCGCGATCGACCGCTCGTTCTGCTTGCGGTCCTGCTCCAGGTTGACCCGGTCGCGGTCGTCCTGCCGGTTCTGCGCGAGCAGGATCAGCGGGGCGGCGTAGGACGCCTGGAGGGACAGCGCCAGGGTCAGGAAGATGAACGGGTACTCGTCGAACCGCAGTTGCCGGGGCGCGGCCACGTTCCACAGCACCCAGACGATGATGACCACCGTCATCCAGACGATGAAGCGTCCCGTGCCGAGGAACCGGGCGATCCGCTCCGACAGCCGGCCGAAGGCCTCCGGGTCCCACTCGGGCAGGAACCGGCGACGGGGCGGCCTCGGCTGGTCGAGCCGGAGCGTGCGCGGGCGGGTGGCCGCCGTGGCGCCCGCGGGCGTGCGCTCGCGGGCGATTTCGCGCTCAGGAGGCATGGTCACCCGCCCCCTTGTCCCCTTCGGGGTTCTCCTCCAGGTGGAACTCGGTCTCGCGCCAGTCGTCGGGCAGCATGTGGTCCAGTACGTCGTCCACGGTCACCGCGCCGAGCAGCGACCCGGCCTCGTCCACCACGGGCGCGGCCACCATGTCGTAGGTGGCGAAGAACCCGGCGATGACCGGCAGCGCGTCGTCCGGGGACAGCGGCTGGAGATCGTCGTCCAGGAGCGAGCTGACCAGGGTGTACGGGGGGTCGCGCAGCAGCCGCTGGAAGTGGGCGGTGCCCAGGTACTTGCCGGTCGGTGTCTCGTCCGGCGGGCGGCAGACGTAGACCTGGGCGGCGAGCGCGGGGGAGAGGTCGGGGTTGCGGACCCGGGCGAGCGCGTCGGCGACGGTGGCGTCCGGACGCAGCACGATCGGCTCGGTGGTCATGAGGCCGCCGGCGGTGTGCTCCTCGTACGACATCAGGCGCCGCATGTCGGCCGCGTCGCCGGGCTGCATCAGGCTCAGCAGCCGCTCCTTGTCCTCCTCCGGCAGTTCGGAGAGCAGGTCGGCCGCGTCGTCCGGGTCCATGGCCTCCAGGACGTCGGCCGCGCGCTCCTCCTGGAGCTTGCCGAGGATCTCGATCTGGTCGTCCTCCGGCAGCTCCTCCAGGACGTCCGCGAGCCGGTCGTCGTCCAGGGCGGCGGCGACCTCGGCGCGCCGTTTGGCGGAGAGGTGGTGCAGCACGTTGGCGAGGTCGGCGGGGCGCAGCTGTTCGAAGGTGGCGAGCAGGTTCTCGGCGCCCTGCCCGTGCTCCTCCAGGGAGAAGCCGGAGACGCCGGCCCAGTCCACGGTCAGCGTCTCGCCCTTGACCCGGCGGAACGCGCCGCCCTTCCTGCCCTTGCGGACGAAGACGCGGTCGATCTCCCAGTCCCGGCGCGCGGGCAGGTGCTGCACGGACATGTCGAGGACGGTGGCCTCCTCGCCGGTCTCCACCAGGGTGACCCGCCGGTCCAGCAGCTCGCCGAAGACCAGGCGCTCGGTGGGCCGCTGCTCGAAGCGGCGGACGTTCATGACGCCGGTGCTGATGACCTGCCCGGACTCGATGCCGGTGATCCGGGTCATGGGCAGGAAGATGCGGCGCCGGGTGGACAGTTCGACGACGAGGCCGAGGACGCGCGGGGGTCTCCTGCCCACGCGCAGCATCACGACGAGGTCGCGCACGCGGCCCACCTGGTCGCCGTTCGGATCGAAGACGGGGACCCCGGCGAGGTGCGAGACGAAGATCCGGGGGGCGCCGGCTGCCATGGTTCTGCTTCCTTGTCAGGGACGTGCTTCGGAGAGGTGCGTCGAGGGGTGTGGAGGGGTTTGCCGCGACGATTGCTTTTGTTGGGGAATTGCTCGGATTTGCCCGCACGGTTGCGCTTCAGGCTAGCCCGTACCGATCGGATACGCCCTGGTGGGGGGTCCGGACGGACTGGCTCCGCCGGACCGCCGGGGCACCGGTACGCTGCGGTACGCCGCTGAAGGAACCGTCGGAAAGGCGACCTCACCTGTGACTGCGATTCCCCCCGGCCGTACCCGCCTGGTGACCGCGCTGTGCGCCCTGGCCGTGACGGGCGCGGCGGTGCTGACCGGGTGCGGCGGCGACGATCCGGACGCGGGGACGAACGGGGTGGGCAAGCTGCCCGCCGACAGCATCCAGGCGCGGACGCGGTCGGCGGCGCAGGGGGCGTCGGCGGTACGGGTGTCCGGGACCGTGGTGACCAGCGGCCGTACGTACCGGCTCGACATGCAGCTGAAGGACGACGGCGCAACGGGGTCCGTGACCTCGGGTGCCGCCACGTTCAAGCTGCTGCGGGTCGGCACGCAGCTGTTCCTGAAGGCCGACGCGGACTTCTGGGCGCAGGCGGACGGCAAGGGCGGCGACGGCAGCGGCGCGGCGGCCAAGCTCGACGGCAAGTACGTGAAGGTGCCGCAGGGGGACCCCGCGTACAAGAAGTTCAGCGGCTTCACGGACAAGGACGTCCTCCTCTCGGGTCTCCTGACACTGCACGGCTCCCTGGCGACCGACGGTCATCACGCCCAGGCGAGTACCCCGACCATCCGCATCACCGGCGACCACGGCTCGGGCGGCACCCTGGACGTCTCCCTGAAGGGCACCCCCTACCCCCTCGCCCTCACGCGCGCGGGCAACGCGGGCACACTTCGCTTCTCCGACTGGGGCAAGCCGTTCACGCTCACCGAGCCGGCCAGGTCCGAGACGGTGGACTACGGGCAGCAGCTGCCGACGTCCTGAGCGGGACGGCACCGGGGGCGCGCCGGCACCGGGTCGTATGCCCGGGCCTCGTGTCCGGGACTACCGGCCCTTGCGGCGCCTGGCCAGGAGCTTCGGCAGGGCCGCCGGTACCGGCCGGCGCGTCGTCGCCGGCGTCGTCACCGGTCTCTCGGCCAGACTGCCGTCGGGCAAGGCGGCCACCGCGCCCGTCGGCGTCAGGCGCAGCACCCTGCACTCGCGCGCCCAGCGCTCCGGCATCCGCTCGGCGTCGGGGGCGTTCAGGCGCTTGGACCTGAGGTCGGCGACCGCCGCTTCCCACTCCGGCGTGCCGGCGGGCAGCTCCGTCACCGCGGCCGGGAAGGAGACCAGCCGGCCGCCCTTGTCCTTGCTGCGGACGGTCACCTCGGCGGAGCCGCCGTCGGCCAGTCCCGTCAGCGGCTGCTCGCCGGGCCCGTCGCCGACCACGCACACCGCGCCCTCGTGCCACACATGCCACACCGCGCGCGCGGCGGACGCGTCCGCGCCCCGCACCCACAGGAGGCCGGACTTCTTCGCGGCCTCCTCGATGAGGGCCCTCTCGCGCAGCTCGCCTGTCATACGTCCACCCTATCCACGCCGCTCACAGCCAGCCGTTGCGCTTCAGCGTCCGGTGGATGCCCAGACACAGCACGACGGTGATGCCCATGATCACCGGGTACCCGTACTTCCAGTGCAGCTCGGGCATGTACGTGAAGTTCATCCCGTACACCCCGCACACCATCGTCGGCACGGCGATGATCGCGGCCCACGCGGTGATCTTCCGCATGTCCTCGTTCTGCGCGACGGACGCCTGCGCGAGGTTGGCCTGGAGGATGGAGTTGAGCAGTTCGTCGAAGCCGACGACCTGCTCGTGGACGCGGGCGACGTGGTCGGCGACGTCCCGGAAGTACTTCTGGATGTCCGGGTCGATCAGCCGCATCGGCCGCTCGCTGAGCAGCTGCATCGGCCGCAGCAGCGGCGCCACCGCGCGCTTGAACTCCATGACCTCACGCTTGAGTTGGTAGATCCGCGCGGAGTCCACACCCCGCGAGACCCCGCCCCGCCCCGGAGAGAAGACCTCGGTCTCCACCTCGTCGATGTCGTCCTGCACCGCGTCGGCCACCGCGATGTACCCGTCCACCACGTGGTCGGCGATCGCGTGCAGCACCGCCGAGGGGCCCTTCGCCAGCAGCTCCGGGTCGTCCTGCAGCCGGTGCCGCAGGGCCCGCAGCGAGCCCTGGCCGCCGTGCCGCACGGTGATGAAGAAGTCCCGGCCGGTGAAGCACATCACCTCGCCGGTCTCCACGACCTCGCTGGTCGCGGTGAGCTGGTCGTGCTCAAGGTAGTGGATGGTCTTGAAGACGGTGAACAGCGAGTCGTCGTACCGCTCCAGCTTCGGCCGCTGGTGCGCCTGCACCGCGTCCTCGACGGCGAGCGGGTGCAGCCCGAACTCGCCCGCGATACCGGCGAACTCGGCCTCGGTCGGCTCGTGCAGCCCGATCCACACGAAGCCGCCGTCGCGCCGTACCTGCCGCATCGCCTCCTGCGGGGTCAGCGGCTTCGCGCTCGCGAGGCGCCTGCCGTCGCGGTAGACGGCGCAGTCGACCACGGCCGACGGGGTGCCGGGGTCACGCGTGGTGTCGTACGACGCGGACGGCGCGCTCGTGGCCTTGCGCGGCGAGACACGGGAGGGACGGACCACGGCGCGCAGGTCGCGGATCATCGACATGGGCAGGCTCCTTCGCGACAGGCAACGAAAGACCGCCGAAGACGGGTGGAACTACCCGGAATGGGGACGTCCTGCAGGGATTTCCCCGGCCGGGGCAGGGGAAGGTGTTTGGCTCGTCCACAAAGCGGGGAGCACCGCACCGTTGCGGTGGCGATTTCGCTGCTGATGCAGAACTGACGCAGATCAGGCAAAGCGATACGAAGTGCTCTTCCGGACAGTGACGCGCACGGGAAGGCGGCAGCAAGCCAGAGCGGAAACCAGCCAGTGGCTACGACGGCCAGCGACTACATCAGCGGGCGGAAGAGCGAGTGGTACTACCAGGTCGACTTCGATCCATGACAGCCCCACCTCCTCCGGCCGGTCCCTCGTAAGGGAGTTCCCAGGGTTCCGGGACTTGACAGCACGCTTGGCGCGCCGTCCCGAACCACCGGCTCAGAGTACCAGCCGCCCTTGCTGTCAAGGTGCCGCTTTGCCCGCTGCTGACGAGTTCTATGCTCACGGCATGGTTGATGTTCTTCCTCTGGTCGAGGCACGGTTGACGACCGCGCTGGGCGAAGCGGACGCGCGCGCCGCCGTCACCTTCCTCGGCACGGACCGCATCGAGGTGCTCCGCTTCACCGAGGGGGACGTCGTCCGGTACGCGACCCTCGGCATGTCCGCGCACCCCATGAGCGACCCCACCGCGCTGGTCGCCGACCCCGTCAAGGGCCCCCGCGCCGAGCTGGTCCTGTCGGTGCGCGCGGGCGTCGCCGACACCGACAAGGTGCTCCGTCCGCTCGCCGTGCTCGCCGCTTCCCCGCAGGTCGAGGGGCTGATCGTGACCCCCGGCGCCTCCCTGGACGTGGGCGACCCGCTGTGGCCCGGCGCCCCCTTCAGCTCGGTCCTGGTGGGCGAGGGCGGCGGTCTGGTGGAGGATCTGGAGCTGGACGATCCGATGGATCCCGTACGGTTCCTGCCGCTGCTGCCGATGACGGCGAACGAGGCCGCCTTCAAGCGCGTGCACGGCGCCCAGGCGCTCCAAGAACGCTGGCTGACACACGGAACGGACCTGCGGGATCCCGTCCGCAGGTCCGTTCCGCTGGAGTGAGCAAGCTCACCAAGGTCCGGCCGGTGCCGGTCAGTTGGCGAAGACCGTGACCCCGTCCTCGGTGGCGTGCTTCGGCGCCAGCTCCTCCGCCTCGTGGGTGAGGGCCCGCCGCCGTACGACGACCACCAGGGCGCCCAGCAGCGCGGTGACCGCCGCCACCACGAACGGGACGTGGATGTCCGTCCACTCCTCGACCTTCGGGGCGAAGTAGGGCGCGGCCGCCGCCGCGAACCAGCGGACGAAGTTGTAGCCCGCGCTCGCCACCGGGCGCGGGGCGCTGGAGACCCCGAGGGCCAGCTCGGTGTAGACGGTGTTGTTCACGCCGATGAAGGCGCCGGACAGGACGGTGCAGACGATCGCGGTGGTGTGGTTGCCGTAACCGAGCACCAGGACGTCGGCCGCGAGCAGCACCAGCGAGGCGCCGAGCACCTTCAGCGAGCCGAAGCGCTCCTGCATGCGCGGGGCCACGATCACCGAGAAGACCGCGAGCAGCGCGCCCCAGCCGAAGAACACGGCGCCCGAGCGGTACGGGGTCATGTTCAGCACGAACGGCGTGAAGGCCAGCACGGTGAAGAACGTGTAGTTGTAGAAGAACGCCGAGATCGCCGCCGAGGCCAGACCGCCGTGGCCGAGCGCCCTGATCGGGTCCAGGACCGAGGTCTTCCTGGCCGGCTTCGGCTGCTCCTTCAGGAACGCCGTGATGCACAGGAAGCCGACCGCCATCAGCGTGGCGGTGCCGAAGAACGGGTAGCGCCAGCTCATGTTGCCCAGGATCGCGCCGAGCAGCGGGCCGCAGGCCAGGCCGAGGCCGAGCGCGGACTCGTAGAGCAGGATCGCCGCCGCGCTGCCTCCCGCCCGTCGCCCGCCACCACCCTTGTCCGACGCGCTTCGCGCGACCCCTGTCGGATTCGCGGCGCCGACGATGACGGCGAGCGCGGTGGAGACGAACAGCGCGTTGCCGAGGCCCCAGCCCGCCCGGAAGCCGACCAGCTGGCCGACGCTGCCCGAGGTGCCGGCGAGCGCGGCGAAGACGACCACGAAGGCGAGGCCGAGCAGGAGCGTCTTCCTGCCGCCGATGCGGCTGGAGACGAAGCCGGTCAGCAGCATCGCGACGGCGGTGATCAGGAAGTACGAGGTGAAGAGCAGGGACACCTGGCTGGGGGTGGCGTCCAGGCCCTGCGCGATCGACGGCAGGATCGGGTCGACCAGGCCGATGCCCATGAAGGCGACGACGGAGGCGCCGGCCGTGGCCCAGACCGCCTTCGGCTGCCGCAGGATGCCGCCGGCACCCGCGTCCAGGGGATCCATGTGCTACTCCCGTTCCTGGTTAGTTGGCTTATACACATACTAAGTTAGCTCTGCTAATTAATGCAAGATGCACCTAATCTGGCCGGTCAGGGGCGGTGGAGGGGTCCGTCAGGGTGGCGGGTGCCGGTCCTGCCGTCCGGACGGGTGATCGTCCTTGACGTGGACGGGCCGGGGTAGGACCGTGGGGCCCTATGAGGGGCGAACCCAGTTGCCCGCGGTGTGGTGGCCGGGTCAGGGCTCCCGGTCTCTTCGCCGACACGTGGCAGTGCGATGTGCACGGGGCGGTGTTTCCGTTGCAGCCCGTGATCCCGCCCAGCGTCGAGGCCCTCGGTGCCGTGGTGCACCGCACGCATGTTCCGCTGTGGATGCCGTGGCCGCTGCCGGTCGGCTGGCTCTTCACCGGGGCGGCCTACGCGGGAGACGACCGCAGCGGCGGCCGTGCGACCGCCGTCGCCTGCTCCGGGCCCGGCCCGCTCGGCGGCCCCGGGGAGCTGATCCTGGTCGCCGAGGAGCTGGGCGTCGGCCTCGGCGCGCGCTACGCGGGCCTCGACGGCCCGGACCCGGGGCCGTACATGAACGTCGAGAAGCCGCCGCAGACCAAGGTGCTCGCCGCCGGCCGCCCCACCCCGCTCTGGCACGTCTACCGAACCCCCGACGACCGTGCCGTCTTCGCCGGCGAGGCCCTCGGCATGTGGCTGTGGGCGGTGATCTGGCCCGAGCGGGCGGGCCTGCTGCTGTACGACGAGCTGGTCCTGACCGACCTGCGCGACGCGGGCGCGGAACTGGACCTGGTCCCTTACGGGGCGCTGTCGCCCCGGCTGCTGCGGCCCTGAGGGGCGCTCGGGAGGTCGTGTAGGGGGCGTACCCGGGGAGCGGTCGTGACAAAGAGGGTGTCCGGGCCGGTTATCCTGAGGTGTCCTCTTCCGTCCCGGGCCCGTCTGGAGTCACCGTGCGCATCGATCTGCACTGTCACTCCACGGCGTCCGACGGCACGGACACCCCGGCCGAGCTGATGCGCAACGCCGCCGCGGCCGGCCTGGACGTCGTCGCGCTGACCGACCACGACACCACCCGCGGATACGCCGAGGCCATCGCCGCGCTGCCCGCCGGGCTCACCCTGGTCCCCGGCGCCGAGCTGTCCTGCCGTATCGACGGTGTCTCGATGCACATGCTGGCCTACCTCTTCGACCCCGAGGAGCCCGCCCTGCTCGCCGAGCGCGAGCTGGTCCGGGACGACCGGGTGCCGCGGGCCAAGGCCATGGTCGCCAAGCTGAACGAGCTGGGCGTGCCGGTCACCTGGGAACAGGTCGAGCGGATCGCCGCCGGCGGCTCCGTGGGGCGCCCGCACGTCGCCTCCGCGCTGGTCGAGCTGGGCGTGGTGGAGACGGTGGGCGACGCGTTCACCGAGGAGTGGCTCGCCGACGGCGGCCGCGCCTACGTGGCGAAGCACGAGACCGACCCCTTCGAGGCGATCCGGCTGGTCAAGGCCGCGGGCGGGGTCTGCGTGTTCGCGCACCCGGCCGCCGCCAAGCGGGGTCGTACGGTCCCCGGGTCCGCGATCGCCGAGATGGCCGCGGCCGGCCTGGACGGCATCGAGGTCGACCACATGGACCACGACGCCGAGGCCAAGGAGCGGCTGCGCGGCCTGGCGAAGGACCTCGGACTGCTGGTCACCGGCTCCTCGGACTACCACGGCAGCCGCAAGACCGTCGCGCTCGGTGCCTACACCACCGACCCCGAGGTGTACGGGGAGATCACCCGCCGGGCGACCGGCGCGTTCCCGGTCCCGGGGGCCGGCGGAGCCTGAGGCCGCCCCTGCCGCGGCCGACGCGCGCTCACACCCTCAGTTCTTCTTCTTTCAGCAAGGCCAGTACTTCCCCCATGTTCGACATCGCCGTCTTCGGCTCTCTGTTCCTGACCCTTTTTGTCATCATGGATCCCCCTGGGATCACCCCGATCTTCCTCGCCCTGACCGCGGGCCGGCCGGCGAAGGTGCAGAAGCGGATGGCCTTCCAGGCCGTCTGCGTCGCGTTCGGGGTCATCGCCGTCTTCGGCGTCCTCGGGCACCAGATCCTCGACTACCTGCACGTGTCCGTGCCCGCCCTGATGATCGCGGGCGGTCTGCTGCTCCTGCTCATCGCGCTCGACCTGCTCACCGGCAAGAACGACGAGCCGAAGGCCACCAAGGACGTCAACGTGGCCCTCGTGCCGCTCGGCATGCCGCTGCTCGCGGGGCCCGGCGCGATCGTGTCCGTCATCCTGGCCGTGCAGAGGGCGGGCAGCGCGAGCACGCAGATATCCGTGTGGATCGCGATCCTCGCGATCCACGTGGTGCTGTGGCTGGTGATGCGCTACTCGCTGCTGATCATCCGGATCATCAAGGACGGCGGCGTGGTCCTGGTGACGCGGCTCGCGGGCATGATGCTCTCCGCGATCGCGGTGCAGCAGATCATCAACGGGATCAGCCAGGTGATCCGGGGGAGCTGAGGCTCCCGTGCCCCGTAGGGGCGGACGCTCAGATGATCCAGGGGAGTCGGACCGCTTCGGTGCGGTCCGGCTCCCCTGGAAAGTGTGAGCGGGAACCCCGTTACGAGGCCGGGGTCTCGGCCGGGCGGATCCACAGGCGCTGCCCCACGGCGGCGGCCTGCTGCACGATCCGATTGACGGAGGCGGCGTCCACGACGGTGCTGTCCACGGTGGTGCCGTCGACCTCGTCGAGTCGCATGATCTCGAAGCGCACAGGCTTCTCCCTTCGTCTGGTCATCCTCCTGCGGAGAACTACTTGGTGAGCCGGATGTGTATCCGGCGTCGTACTGAGTCAACGTGCCGCGTGTTACAAACATTCCCTACGCTAAAGAAATTTTTCGAACACCTAATTACTTACCAGTAAGTAACCATCGGTATACCGAGAGAGATCACCTGAGACTGACCGGGACCGGTTGTGTTCGCAGTGTGACGGCGAGGAGAATGGAGGTGATGAACGACGACCTGGCGCACCTCGCCACCCGCATCGACCGTACGAACGAGCTGCTCGAACGCATGCTCGCCGAGGTGGCGAAGACACCCTCGACCCACGCGATCTTCGTGGACGCCGGGTATCTCTACGCGGCCGCGGGCCGACTGGTCGCCGGGACGGAGGACCGCCGGGCCTTCGACGTCGACGCCGAGGGACTGATCGACGCGCTGATCGACCGCGCCCGCACCGTCTTCGCGGACAGCCGGCTGCTGCGCGTCTACTGGTACGACGGCGCCCGGCGCCGCATCCACACCGCCGAGCAGCAGTCCATCGCCGAACTCCCCGACGTCAAGGTCCGCCTCGGCAACCTCAACGCCAACAACCAGCAGAAGGGCGTCGATTCGCTGATCCGCACGGATCTGGAGTCACTGGCCCGGCACCGCGCCATCAGCGACGCGGCCCTCCTCGGCGGCGACGAGGACCTGGTCTCCGCGGTCGAGGCCGCCCAGGGCTACGGAGCCCGCGTCCATCTGTGGGGCATCGAGGCGCCCGAGGGCCGCAACCAGGCCGAACCGCTGCTGTGGGAGGTGGACAGCCAGCGCACCCTGGACCTGGAGTTCTTCAAGCCGTACGTCTCCCGGCGCACGGCCGCCGCCTACGAGGCCGGCGCCGGCGCCCGGCCCACCCGCGAGGACGTCCGCTTCGTCGGCGCCCAGATCGCGGCGAAGTGGCTGGCCTCCCGGGGCCGCGACGCCCTGGTCGAGCTGCTGCCCGGCCATCCCTACCTGCCCGGCTCCGTCGACCAGGACCTCCTGGTCGAGGCCGAGGGCCTGCTCCAGTACTCGCTGCGCGGCCAGGCGGATCTGCGCCGGGCCCTCAGGGACGGATTCTGGGACCACTTGCAGGCGCAGTACTAGCGGGTCTCCCCAGCCGCCCCGGCACCGTCGGTCTCGTGCCAGAAGTCGGCGAGGGCGCGGGCCGTCTCCAGCGGGCGCTCGGTGTTGGGGGAGTGCTCGGTGCCGTCGATGACCGTCCGGCGCGCGCCGAGCCGTGTCGCCATGTCGTCCAGCAGGGGCACCGGCCAGGTGTCGTCCCAGGCGCCCGACACCACGTGGAACGCCAGCGGTAGGGCGGCCAGGTCCGCGACCCGGTCCGGCTCCACGCACAACTGGCGCCCGGCGGCGAGGAGCTGCGCGGGCTTGGTGCCCATCCAGCGGCGCCGCAGGTGCTCCTGGATGTCCGGGGCGTCGCCCGGCGCGGTCGTCCCGGTCCGCTCGGGCGTCTCCGTCTCCTGCATCGCCTCCCACACCTGCGCCATGGTCAGCACGGCGAGCGTGTCCCGCAGCAGCCGCACGCGCTTCTGCTGGGGCTGGGAGATCTGCGCGGGCCCCGACGCCATCAGGGTCAGCGACCGGAAGGGCGTGTGGTCCAGGAGCACGGCCGCGCGGGCGACCTGACCGCCGAAGGAGTGCCCCAGCAGATGCACCGGCGCGCCGACCGCCTCGACCTGCGCCAGCACGTCCGCCGCCAACTCGGCCTGCACGTAAGCCGATTCATCACTCTCGGGGCCGTCCGACTCGAACTGCCCCCGCCCGTCCACGGCCACGGTCCGGTATCCGCGCGCGGCCAGCGGCACGTGCAGGGGGTTGAAGTCCTCCTTGCTGCCGGTGAACCCGGGCAGCAGCAGGACGATCCCCTTCACCTCGACCCCCTCGGCCACCGGAGCGTCGACGACGGCGAACTCCCCGCGCGCGGTGCGCAGCGTGTACGCGCGGGCGCCGGGGGGCGGGACGAAGGTGTCGGGCCTGCTCATGGAGAGAGGTTAACGGGAGAGGCCGGCGGCGACGCGAGCGAGGGGCGTCGGAGGGGAACGCCGACGGCCCGGTTCACCGAGGTGAACCGGGCCGTCATCGGGCTGCGGTGCCGCCGCGCGCGGCGCCGGATCAGGCCTCCGGGGCCTCCGCGGCCGCCGTCGCCTTGCGGGTGCGGCGCGGCTTGGCCTCCGGCTCGCCGGTGGCCTGCGCCGGGATCTCCGCGGTGGCCGTCCCGGCGGCGGCCTTACGGGTCCGCCGCGCCTTCGGAGCGGCCGGCTCGGCGCCGTCGGCGGCGGTCTCGGCGGCCTTGCGCGTGCGGCGGGGCTTGGTCTCCGCGGCCTCGGTGACCTCCGCGGCCTCTGCGGCCTCGGCGCTCGCCGCGGTCTTGCGGGTGCGGCGGGGCTTGGCCTCGGTCTCGGCGGTGTCGGCCTCCGGCTTGGCGGCGGCCGTCTTGCGGGTGCGGCGCGGCTTGGCCTCGGCCTCGGTCGCGTCCGCCTCGGTGACGGTCGCCTTGCGGGTGCGGCGCGGCTTGGTCGCCGGAGCGGCCCCGTCCGCCGTGGCCTCGGGGGCCGGCTCGGCGGCCTTGCGGGTACGACGGCGCGGCGCGGCCTCCGTGCCCTCGGCCGTCTCGGCGGCGGTCTCGGCGGCCTTGCGCGTGCGGCGGGGCTTGGTCTCCGCGGCCTCGGTGACCTCCGCGGCCTCGGCGCTCGCCGCGGTCTTGCGGGTGCGGCGGGGCTTGGCCTCGGTCTCGGCGGCGTCGGCCTCCGGCTTGGCGGCGGCCGTCTTGCGGGTGCGGCGCGGCTTGGCCTCGGCCTCGGTCGCGTCCGCCTCGGTGACGGTCGCCTTGCGGGTGCGGCGCGGCTTGGTCGCCGGAGCGGCCTCGTCCGCCGCGGGCTCGGCGGCCTCGGCGGTGACCGCCGGGGCCTCGGCCTTCTTCCGCGTGCGGCGCGGCTTGGCCTCCGTGGCCTCCGCCGTGTCCGTGGCGGCGGCCTCGGCGACCGGCTCGGCCGCCTTACGGGTGCGACGGCGCGGCTTGGCCTCCGCCTCGGGCTCCGCGACGGGCGCGGGTTCCCCGACGACGGCCGGGGCCGGGGCCTCCACGACGGCGGTCTCCACCGTCTCCGCCGCCACGGGCTCCGCGGTCTTGCGGGTACGACGGCGGCGCGGCTTCTCCACGACCTCCGTGACCTCCGCCGCGGCGGGGGCCGGAGCGGTCACGGGCGCCTCCTGCGGCGTCTCGGTGATCGCCTCGGCGGTCGTCGTCACCGCGGCCGGCGCCTGCGCGCCGCCCCGGGTGCGACGCCGACGGCGCGGGGTGCGCGTCGGCTCCTCCACGGACGAGGCCTCGGCGGCCGGCGCCTGCGGGGCCGCGTCCAGCGGGGCGCCGCCCCGGGTGCGGCGGCGACGGCGCGGGGTGCGCGCCGGACGCTCGTGCTCGGCGGCGTGGGACTCGGCATGGTCGGGGCGGCCACCGCGGCCGCGGTCACGGCCACGGGCGCCGCGTCCGCCGGTCTCGCCCAGGTCCTCCAGCTCCTCCGCGTCCAGACCGGCACGGGTGCGCTCCGAGCGCGGCAGGGTGCCCTTGGTGCCCTCGGGGATGCCGAGGTCGGAGAACAGGTGCGGGGACGTGGAGTACGTCTCCACCGGGTCGTTGAAGTCCAGCTCCAGCGCCTTGTTGATCAGCTGCCAGCGCGGGATGTCGTCCCAGTCCACGAAGGTGATCGCCGTACCCTTCGCGCCCGCGCGGCCGGTGCGGCCGACGCGGTGCAGGTACGTCTTCTCGTCCTCGGGGGACTGGTAGTTGATGACATGGGTGACGCCCTCGACGTCGATGCCGCGCGCGGCCACGTCGGTGCAGACGAGCACGTCGACCTTGCCGTTGCGGAACGCGCGCAGCGCCTGCTCGCGGGCGCCCTGGCCGAGGTCGCCGTGGACCGCGCCGGAGGCGAACCCGCGGCGCTGCAACTGCTCGGCGATGTCGGCGGCCGTGCGCTTGGTGCGGCAGAAGATCATCGCGAGCCCGCGGCCGTCGGCCTGCAGGATGCGCGCGACCATCTCCGGCTTGTCCATGGAGTGACCGCGGTAGACGAACTGCTTGATGTTCGCCACCGTCGCGCCCTCGTCGTCCGGCGCGGTGGCGCGGATGTGCGTGGGGCGGGACATGTAGCGGCGGGCGAGGCCGATGACCGCGCCCGGCATGGTCGCCGAGAACAGCATGGTCTGGCGCTTGGCCGGGAGCATGCCGATGATCTTCTCGACGTCGGGCAGGAAGCCCAGGTCGAGCATCTCGTCGGCCTCGTCCAGGACCAGGCACCTGACGTGCTTCAGGTTGAGCTTCTTCTGGCCCGCGAGGTCGAGCAGGCGACCCGGGGTGCCGACGACGACGTCGACGCCCTTCTTCAGGGCCTCGACCTGGGGCTCGTAGGCCCGGCCGCCGTAGATCGCCAGCACGCGCACGTTACGGACCTTGCCGGCCGTCTGCAGGTCGTTGGTGACCTGGGTGCACAGTTCGCGGGTGGGGACGACGACGAGCGCCTGCGGGGTGTCGGTCAGCTCGTCGGGGGTGGCGCGTCCGGCCTCGACGTCGGCGGGGACGGTCACGCGCTCAAGGAGGGGGAGGCCGAAGCCCAGCGTCTTGCCGGTGCCGGTCTTGGCCTGGCCGATGACGTCCGTGCCGGAGAGGGCGACGGGGAGCGTCATCTCCTGGATGGGGAAGGGGTTGATGATGCCGACGGCCTCCAGGGCCTCGGCGGTCTCGGGGAGGATCCCAAGGTCTCGAAACGTCGTAGTCAGGGTGCTGCCTCTTCTGTGTGGCGCGGTGCGAGGCGAGCGCGGGGGTCATGACTGACCGTGCCGGGGACGTCGGCTGCCGTACGGGCGAACCTGGTAAGGCAAGCCGTATGACACGGGACCTCTGCCGACGCTCTAGCGCTCGTACCGCTGAGGGTGTCCCTCCGGTCGTCGTACGCACTGAGCCGTACGCCACGGAGGTCTGTCGGGTCGGAGCCGATCGGGCCACCGACCGGGCATCCTCATGCGTGCGCCCTGTCGGGACACGTCGAACACCGTCGACGCACTCAGCAGGCGCATTACCACCATACCCCGGATTCGCGCACATGCGATGGCCGAATTGGTCACGTAGTCGTGGTCACAGTGGTCGGCCGGGGGCTCGACGGGGGCGCCGAGCGGGCTATTGTGCGCCTCATGACTAGCTCTGACAAGCCTGAGAACGCGTCCGCCGCCCCCGTACCGACCGGTGTCGCCGCGCAGGACTGGGCGCAGGCCGCCGCCGAGCCGCACTACCGCGCCGCCGTCGTGGATCTGCTCGGGGCGCTCGCCTACGGAGAGCTCGCCGCGTTCGAGCGGCTCGCGGAGGACGCGAAGCTGGCGCCGACCCTCGCGGACAAGGCGGAGCTGGCGAAGATGGCATCGGCCGAGTTCCACCACTTCGAGCGGCTGCGGGACCGGCTGACGGAGATCGGGGAGGAGCCGACGGCGGCGATGGACCCGTTCGTCGCCGCGCTGGACGGCTTCCACCGGCAGACCGCGCCGTCGGACTGGCTGGAGGGCCTGGTCAAGGCATACGTAGGCGACTCGATCGCCAGCGACTTCTACCGGGAGGTCGCGGCGCGGCTCGACACCGACACGCGTGAGCTGGTGCTCGCGGTCCTGGACGACACCGGGCACGCGGAGTTCGCGGTGGAGAAGGTGCGGGCGGCCATCGACGCCGATCCGCGGGTCGGCGGGCGGCTCGCGCTGTGGGCGCGCCGGCTCATGGGCGAGGCGTTGTCGCAGTCGCAGCGGGTGGTGGCGGACCGGGACGCGCTGTCCACGATGCTCGTGGGCGGGGTGGCCGACGGGTTCGACCTCGCGGAGGTGGGACGGATGTTCACCCGGATCACGGAGGCCCACACGAAGCGGATGGCCGCGCTGGGCCTCGCGGCCTGAGGGACGGCGCGCTCCGCGGGGGCGTGCCACGGGCGGTCGCGCGGCTGCCGGTGCGTTGCGGTGTGCCGCGCGTTCCCCCCGCGTCCCCGCGCCTGACCCCGGCGCGTGGGAAGGGGGCTACGCCGTCAGTGAGCGCCGGGCCCTTGACGGGCGCAGCAGCAGGGACAGGGACGCGGCCGAGATGGTCGCCGCGCCCAGGAACGGGATCACCGTGAAGCCCGAGCCCAGGGCGCTGTGGGTGACGAAGTCGCCCAGGAGGGCGCCCGCGGCGCCGGTCGACAGGACCAGGGGGCGGGCCGGGAGGCGGTGGGCGAGACGGGTGGTCGCCGCCCAGGCGAGCAGGAGACCGAGCACGGCGGCGCCGAGTGCTTCCAGGATCATGACGGGGGGTCCCTCCCACGGCCGGTCTGCCTTGAACGGTCGTAGCCCGTCTTACCCGTGACCTGCGGATTGCAATCCTCCGCTATGGAGGAGTTGTGTCGTCTCTGTGTGCGAACCCGCTCAGCGCAAGGGCCCGGCGGCCGAGTGCCGCCGGGCCCTTGCCATGGCCTTGCTCACAGCGCGCCGAAGCCCACCTTGCGCACGGTCGGCGCGCCGAGTTCCACGTACGCCAGCCGGTCCGTCGGCACCATGACCTTGCGGCCCTTCTCGTCCTGAAGGGTCAGCAGCTGCGTCTTACCGGCCAGCGCGTCGGACACCAGACGCTCGACCTCCTCGACGCTCTGACCGCTCTCCAGAACGATCTCGCGGGGCGCGTGCTGCACGCCGATCTTGACCTCCACGGCTTTGTCCCTCCGACGGTCAGTGATGTGCGCGATCTTCCGCGCCGTACCAGCACACATTAGCCCGGTGAGGGGACGTACACGCTGTCGGCCGGAACGCCAACAGCGAACAGCGTGCGGGAATGAAGGCGGTGCCGCGACTCAGTGTTGGTCGTTGCCGTGCAGCGGGAAGCCCGCGATGCCGCGCCAGGCGAGCGAGGCCAGCAGCCGCACCGCCTGGTCGCGCGGCACGGTGCGGTCGCTGTGCAGCCAGGAACGGGCCACCACCTGGGCGAGTCCGCCGAGGCCGGAGGCGAGCAGCATGGACTCCGCGCGCGAGAGGCCGGTGTCCTCGGCGATGACGTCGCAGATCGCCGCGGCGCATTCGTTCGTCACCTTGTCGACCCGCTCGCGCACCGCGGGCTCGTTCGTCAGGTCCGATTCGAAGACCAGCCGGAAGGCGCCGCCGTCGTCCTCCACGTAGGCGAAGTAGGCGTCCATGGTCGCCCGCACGCGCTGCTTGTTGTCGGTCGTCGACGCCAGCGCGCTGCGCACGGACTGGATCAGTGCCTCGCAGTGCTGGTCCAGCAGTGCGAGATAGAGATCGAGCTTGCCCGGGAAGTGCTGGTAGAGCACGGGCTTGCTGACGCCCGCCCGCTCGGCGATGTCGTCCATCGCCGCGGCGTGGTACCCCTGTGCGACGAAGACCTCCTGGGCCGCGCCCAGCAACTGGTTCCGTCGAGCTCGGCGCGGCAGCCGCGTGCCGCGCGGGCGCGCCGCCTCTGTTTGCTCGATGGCTGTCACGCCGCCTCCCAAAGTCGTCCACATGCGGTGTCGACCGCGCGGCCATCGTACTTTTCGGTAACCGTGGTGTGCGCGGTGCGAACGCAGAATTTCACGGAGCGGACGACGGCGAAAGCCGCGTCACGCGGTGATCAGCGGTAGTCGTCCTCGTCGAGCGCGACCACGCGCGCCTGTTCGAGCAGGTCGGCCTCGTTCGCCCGGTCCTTCTTCTCCGCCGTCAAGGTGTCGTCGTGCTCGGGCCGGATGTCGGCCTGCTGCTCGACGGCGTCCACCACCGGGTCCTCGACGCCCACCTCGGGGGCCTTGTCGTCGTCCAGTTCCTCGATGGTGTCGGGCTCGGTGGGGTCCTGGGCCATGATGGGCTCCCTTCCTACGAACGTCCCTGGGAACGGCAGGGGGCCACACACGGGTGCCCTCTGTACGAGACTAGGAGACGGCCGATCCGGACGCCATGCCGTGCGCGTCCGTCCGCCCACCCGTTGCCCCCGACGGAACGGCTCATTCTGTGACGGCGAACACATCAATCCGGGTGTGATCACCTCGTAACATTGCCCGCATGTCTTCCACCGAGTCGCCCTCCGCGCCGGCCGCCAGTGTGCTCCCCCGGGTGGCGCCCGTCCGGGTCGGCGAAGGGGAGCGGCTGCGGTCGGTGGGCCTGCCGGGGATCACGCTGTCGGTCCGCTACCGGCCGCCCGCGCGCGAGGACCTGCCGCGCGCCCTGTACGTCCACGGGCTCGGCGGTTCCTCGCAGAACTGGTCGGAGCTGATGGCCGAGCTGGACGGCGTCGTGGCCAGCGAGGCGGTCGACCTGCCGGGCTTCGGCGACTCCCCGCCCCCGGACGACGGCGACTACTCGATCACCGGGCACGCGCGCGCCGTCATCCGCTACCTGGACGCGTCCGAGCCGGGCCCCGTCCACCTCTTGGGCAACTCGCTCGGCGGCGCCGTCGCCACCCGCGTGGCCGCCGTACGCCCCGATCTGGTGCGCACCCTCACGCTGGTCTCGCCCGCGCTGCCGGAGCTGCGGATCCAGCGCTCCGCGGTGCCGACCGGGCTGCTCGGCGTGCCCGGCATCGCCGCCCTCTTCACCCGGCTCACCAAGGAGTGGACGGCCGAGCAGCGGGTGCGCGGGGTCATGGGCCTCTGCTACGGCGATCCGGACCGGGTGTCCTCGGAGGCCTTCCGGTACGCCGTCGACGAGCTGGAGCGGCGGCTGCAGCTGCCGTACTTCTGGGACGCGATGGCCCGCTCGGCGCGGGGCATCGTCAACGCGTACACGCTCGGCGGTCAGCACGGGCTGTGGCGGCAGGCCGAGCGTGTGCTCGCCCCGACCCTGCTCGTCTACGGCGGCCGGGACCAGCTCGTCGGCTACCGCATGGCCCGCAAGGCCGCCCGCTCCTTCCGCGACTCCCGGCTGCTGTCCCTGCCGGACGCCGGTCACGTGGCGATGATGGAGTACCCGGACCTGGTGGCGCGGGCCTTCCGGGAGCTGCTGGCACAGACCAGGACCGACGACGGCGACGACGGCGACGACGGTGACGCCGGCGGCGTCGGCGGCGACACCAGGGACTCGGGCGGCCGCGAAGCCGCCGACGGTACGCGATCGGGGAGCTGAAGCACACCGTGGGACGCCACAGCCGCCGGGGACCGGCCAAGCCGGCCGCGGCGCGGGACGCGGGTCCGGAGATAGCGGCGGAGCGCGAGCGGGGCGCGCCCGGCCGTGGGGCGCCGAGACTCCCGGACGGGACACCCGACCACGGTGTTCCGCGGATACCTGAGGGGGCTCCGGCTCGCGGTGTGCCGCGCATGCCCGAGGGCACGCCCGCCCGTGGCGTTCCGAGGCATCCGGACGGAACGCCCGCGCACGGCGTACCACGCGTCCCCGGTGGGGCGGCCGCCCGTGGCGGGCACCCCGAGCAGCGTGAACCCGGGGGCGGCTGGGGGGAGTTCCCGGCGCGGACCGGGTCCGCGGCCGGGGCGGACGGGATGGTGCTGCCCCGGCAGCGGCAGGCGGGGCCGGACGGGGGCGCAGGGCGCGGGCCGCGACAGGATTACCTCGACGCCTTCGACGGCGGTGGCGGCAGGCCCGGGGGCGTCCGCACGAAGGAGAAACCGGCCGAGGAGCCGGAACCGGGGCCCGGGGCGGGGACGGAGCCGGCCGTCGCCGGTGCGGACAAGGCGCCGGTGCCCGCGCAGCGCGGGGGCAAGGGGCGGGCCTTCACCGGCATCGCCGCGGCCGCCGTCACCACCGTGCTCGCGGTGGTCGTCGCCGGGCAGGTGACCGAGGGGCGGGACGGCGGCGCGGAGCCGGGGCGGTCCGCGCCGGACCGGGGCGCCGGCACGAGCACCGCGCCCTCCGCGGAGCCGACCGCGGCGCCGTTGACGTACGAGCAGAAGATGGACCGCACGTACCCGCTGGGCGCCACCCTGAAGGCGTCCGGGAGGTTCGAGACCGTCCCCGGCTTCGACAAGGCGCCCGGTACCGGCCAGAAGTACCGCTACCGGGTCGACATCGAGCAGGGGCTCGGCCTGGACGGCGCCCTGTTCGCCGAGGCCGTGCAGAAGACGCTGAACGACGACCGCAGCTGGGGGCACGGCGGCACCCGTACCTTCGAACGGATCTCCTCCGGCAAGCCCGACTTCGTGATCACCCTGGCCAGCCCCGGCACCACCGCCACGTGGTGCGCCAAGTCCGGCCTGGACACCACGGAGGACAATGTCTCCTGCGACTCGGCCGCCACCCAGCGCGTGATGATCAACGCGTACCGCTGGGCTCAGGGAAGCAAGACATATGGCGACAAGATCCATATGTACCGGCAAATGTTGATCAACCATGAAGTCGGCCACCGTCTCGGCCACAATCACGTCACCTGCGAGAAGGACGGCGAACTCGCGCCGGTCATGCAGCAGCAGACCAAGTTCCTCGACCACGACGGGATCCACTGTCTGCCCAACGCCTGGCCCTATCCCAGGAGTTGACGACCTGTTCTTATGTCACATTGACATGAGTCGCGAGGTCGTTCATATTTCTGCGCATGTGGTCTAGTCATGCCGTCTCCTACAGCGCCGCCATCGAGCTGGCGCTGATCGGCGTGACCGCGCTCTGCGTGGCCGACATCGACTGTCGCTGACGCCGCCCCCTGGCGTCCGCGTCGCGATTTTCCTCTCTCTCCCGTCCGTGACCCCGGTCACGGATCTTTCGGCGACCCGGCGCCGGGGTCGACGTCTGTCCAGCGACGTCTCATTCCTCGTCTGCTTGTCTCACTTTTCGAGAAACCCTCGAATCATCCCCGAGAGGTCGTCATTCCGATGCGTCAACCGTCCGTCATAGCGCGCCGCGTGGCAGCGGCATCCGTCAGCCTGGTCGTGGCCGCGGGCGCCGCCGCCTGCGGCCCGAAGGACAGCGGTGCGAAGGGCTCCGGTGGCGACTCCACGCCCCACAAGGGCGGCACGCTCACGGTCCTGAACTCCGAACCGCAGACCGACTTCGACCCCGCGCGCCTGTACACCTCCGGCGGCGGAAACGTCCCCTCGCTGGTCTTCCGCACCTTGACCACGCGCAACCGGGCGGACGGCGCGGCCGGCGCCAAGGTGGTGCCCGACCTCGCCACCGACACGGGGCGGCCCAACAAGGACGCGACCGTGTGGACGTACACCCTGAAGAAGGGCCTGAAGTACGAGGACGGCACCCCGATCACCTCGGCCGACATCAAGTACGGCATCGAGCGCTCCTTCGCCCCCGAACTCTCCGGTGGCGCGCCCTACCTGCGCGACTGGCTGGTCGGCGCGGCCGACTACCAGGGGCCGTACAAGGACAAGAAGGGCCTCGCGGCGATCGAGACGCCGGACGCGCGGACCATCGTCTTCCATCTGGACAAGCCCGAGGGCGAGTTCCCGTTCCTGGCCACCCAGACGCAGTTCGCGCCGGTCCCCAAGGCCAAGGACACCGGCACCAAGTACGAGGAGCACCCGGTCTCGTCCGGCCCCTACGAGGTCGTCAAGAACGAGAACGACGGCGAGCACGTGCTGCTCAGGCGCAACCCGAACTGGTCCGCGGCCACCGACGAACAGCGCAAGGCCTACCCGGACACCATCGACGTCCGCTCCGGCCTCGACTCCTCGGTGATCGACCAGCGGCTGTCCGCGTCCCAGGGGGCGGACGCCGCCGCCGTCACCACGGACACCAACCTCGGACCGGCCGAACTCGCCAAGGTGACCGGCGACAAGGAGCTGGCCGCGCGCGTGGGCACCGGCCACTTCGGCTACACGAACTACATCGCGTTCAACCCGACCGTGAAGCCGTTCGACAACCCCAAGGTGCGCGAGGCCATCGCCTACGCCGTCGACCGCTCCTCGGTGGTCAACGCGGCCGGCGGCAGCGCGCTCGCCGAGCCCGCCACGACCTTCCTGCCGAACCAGAAGTCCTTCGGGTACACCCCGTACGACCCGTTCCCGGCGGGCGCGTCCGGCAACGCGGCCAAGGCCAGGGAACTGCTGGCACAGGCCGGTTACAAGAACGGCCTCACCGTCACCCTGACGCACTCCAACGCCAAGGACTTCGCGACCAGCCCGGAGATCGCCACCGCCCTCCAGGACGCCCTCAAGAAGGCCGGCATCACGGTCAGGCTCCAGGGCCTGGAGGACAACGACTACCGGGACACCGTCCACAGCGTGAAGACCGAGCCCGGCTTCTTCCTCGCCGGCTGGGGCGCCGACTGGCCCTCCGGCGGTCCCTTCCTCGCCCCGATCTTCGACGGCCGGCAGATCGTCAAGGACGGCGCGAACTTCAACGCGAGCCGGCTCAACGACAAGTCGGTCAATGACGAGATTGACTCGATCAACAGGTTGACCGACCTCGACGCGGCCGCCAAGCGCTGGGGCGCCCTGGACGAGAAGATCGGCGACAAGGCCCTCGTGGTGCCGCTGTTCCACCCGGTCTACAAGCGCCTCGTCGGCAAGGACGTCCGCAACATCGTCATCAGCGACTGGACCGGCGTGCTGGACATCTCCCAGGTCGCGGTGAAGTGACGCCGTGACCGAGTCACCCCTCGCCGTCGAGGCCGCCGGGACGGACACCCCCGTCCCGGCGGCCTCGGGGGCCCGTCGGTTCTGGCGGCGGCTGCGGGCGCAGCGCGCCGCCCTGGTCGCCGCGGTCGTCGTCGCGCTGCTCGTCCTGGTCGCGCTCGCCGCGCCGCTGCTCACCGCGCTGGAGGGCCAGGACCCCACCACCTACCACCCGTCCCTGATCGACTCGGCCCGCGGTGGGGTGCCGGTCGGTTCGTTCGGCGGCGTCGGCGCCGAGCACTGGCTGGGCGTCGAACCCCAGACCGGCCGCGACCTGTTCGCCCGCCTGGTGTACGGCGCCCGTGTCTCGCTCGGGGTCGCCCTGGCCGCCACCGTCATCCAGGTCGTCATCGGGGTCGTCGTCGGCGTGGCCGCCGCGCTCGGCAATCAATGGGTTGACCAACTGTTGAGCAGGATCACGGACATCATCGTCGCCATGCCGCTGATGATCATGTCGTTGGCCCTGCTGGCGGTCGTCCCGGCGGACTTCCCGCGGCCCGTCCTGGTCACCCTCGTCATCGGCCTGATCGCCTGGGGCAGCATCGCGAAGATCGTGCGCGCGCAGACCCTCTCCATGAAGGGGCTCGACTACGTCTCGGCCGCCCGGCTCAGCGGCTGGGGGACCTGGCGGATCGCCCGCCGGGAGCTGCTGCCCGGACTCGCCGCGCCCGTCATCACCTACGCGGCCCTCCTCGTGCCCATGAACATCTCGGTGGAGTCGGCCCTGTCCTTCCTCGGCGTGGGCGTCAAGCCGCCCACGCCCTCCTGGGGACAGATGCTCACCGCCGCCGACGTCTGGTACCAGGCCGCGCCGCAGTACCTGCTGCTGCCGGCCGGCGCCCTGTTCGTCACCGTCCTCGCGCTCACCGTGCTGGGCGACGGCGTGCGCACCGCCCTCGACCCGCGCGCCGCCTCCCGGCTGCGGGTCGGCACCGGCCGCAAGGACAGGAACGCCAAGGACCGGAACGTCAAGGACAGGAGCGCGCGCGAGAGCGCCGGCACGAAGGAGGCGACCGCATGAGCGGCTTCGGCGGATTCCTGCTGCGCCGGGCCGTGGGCACGGTGATCACCCTGCTCGCCGTCTCGGTCGTCGTCTACGTCGTCTTCTACGTCACCCCCGGCAACGTCGCCCAGATCACCTGCGGCCCGCGCTGCTCGCCGGAACAGGTGCGCCAGGTCGCCGAACAACTGCACCTCGGCGACCCCCTCTACGTGCGCTACTGGCACTTCCTCCAGGGCCTGTTCGCCGGCCAGGACTTCTCCACCGGCACCTCCGTGGAGCACTGCGCGGCGCCCTGCCTCGGGCAGTCGTACCAGACCGGACAGCAGGTCCTGGACATCATCCTGGGCAAGCTGCCCGTCAGCCTCTCGCTGGTCCTCGGCGCCATGGTGCTGTGGCTCGCCCTCGGCGTCGGCACCGGCGTCCTCTCCGCCTGGCGGCGCGGCCGCGTCTCCGAGCGGGTGCTCACCGCGATCACCCTCGCGGGCACGGCCACGCCCGTGTTCGTCATCGGCCTGGTGCTGATGATCATCGTCTGCGGCGAACTCCAGCTGCTGCCCTTCCCGGAGTACGTCGCCTTCACCGACGACCCCGAACAATGGGCCTGGAACCTGCTGCTGCCCTGGCTGTCGCTGGCCCTGATCGAGGCCGCGACCTTCGCCCGGCTGACCCGCACCGCGATGCTGGAGACCCTCGCCGAGGACCACGTACGCACCTTCCGGGCGTACGGCGTCGGCGAGCGGGCCATCGTCGGGCGGCACGCGCTGCGCGGCGCGTTCGCCCCGGTCATCGCGCTCAACGCCAACAATGTCGGCTCCGCCGTCGGCGGCGCCGTCCTCACCGAGACCCTGTTCGGCCTGCCCGGCATCGGCCAGGAACTGGTGCACGCGGTCAAGGTGGTCGACCTGCCGGTGGTCGTCGGCATGGTCCTCGTCATCGCGTTCTTCGTGGTGCTCGCCAACGCCGTCGCGGACGTCCTGTACGCGGTGGCCGACCGACGGGTGGTGCTCGCATGAGCCTGGTGGAAGTGACCGACCTGACCGTCGGGTTCGGCTCCCTGCGGGCCGTCGACGGACTCTCCTTCGGCCTGGACAAGGGCGCCGCCCTGGCCCTGGTCGGCGAGTCCGGCTCCGGGAAGTCCACCGTCGCGGGCGCCCTGCTGGGCCTGCACCGCGGCACCGGCGCCCGGGTCGGCGGCACCGTCCGCGTCGCCGGTACCGACGTCCAGGAGGCCACCGAGCAGGAGCTGCGGCGGCTGCGCGGCGCCAGGGCCGCCATGGTCTTCCAGGACCCGCTGTCCTCGCTCGACCCCTACTACGCCATCGGCGACCAGATCGCCGAGGTGTACCGGGTGCACACCGGTGCCTCGCGGCGCGCCGCCCGCGCGCGTGCCGTCGAGGTCCTGGACCGCGTGGGAATCCCGGACGCCACCCGGCGCGCCCGCTCCCGGCCGCACGAGTTCAGCGGCGGCATGCGCCAGCGCGCGCTCATCGCCATGGCGCTGGCCTGCGAACCCGACCTGCTGATCGCCGACGAGCCGACCACCGCGCTCGACGTCACCGTCCAGGCCCAGATCCTCGACCTGCTGCACACCCTGCGCACCGAGACGGGCATGGGCCTGCTGCTGGTCACCCACGACGTGGGCGTGGCCGCGGAGAGCGTGGACGAGGTGCTGGTCATGCGGCACGGCAGGGTCGTGGAGCACGGCCCGGTCGGCACGGTCCTCGCGGCGCCCCGGGAGCCGTACACCCGGGAACTCCTCGACGCCGTCCCCCGCGTGGACGCCCGCCGCACCGGCTCCCCGGCCACCGACGAGATCGTGCTGGAGGCCACCGGTCTGCGGCGCGAATTCGGGCGCGGCAAGCGGGCGTTCGCGGCCGTGGACGACGTCTCGCTGACCGTGCGCCGGGGCGAGACCCTCGGCGTCGTCGGCGAGAGCGGCAGCGGCAAGACCACGCTCGGCCGGATGCTGGTCGGCCTCCTGGAGCCCACGGCGGGCGTCATCCGGTACGCGGGCGAGCCGCACACCGGCGTGAACACGGCCGTCCAGATGGTCTTCCAGGACCCCGTCTCCTCCCTCAACCCCCGCCGCAGCGTGGGCGAGTCCATCGCCGACCCGCTGCGCGCACGGGGCGAGCGGGGCGAAGGGGCCGAGGAGCGGATCCGGGGGCGGGTGACGGAACTGCTGGAGCGTGTGGGGCTCGAAGGGGCGCACTACGACCGCTACCCACACGAGTTCAGCGGGGGTCAGCGCCAGCGCATCGGCATCGCCCGCGCGCTCGCCGCCGACCCGCGCGTCATCGTCTGCGACGAGCCCGTCTCCGCGCTCGACGTCACCACCCAGGCCCAGGTGGTCGCCCTGCTCGGCGAGTTGCAGCGGGAGCTGGGCCTCGCGCTGGTCTTCATCGCGCACGACCTCGCCGTCGTCCGCCAGGTCAGCGACCGGCTCGCGGTGATGCGGCGGGGCCGGCTGGTCGAGTACGGCCCCGCCGACGAGGTCTACGACAGCCCGCGCGAGGAGTACACCCGGCAGCTGCTGGCCGCCGTACCCGCCCTCGACCCGGAACTGGCGGCCCGGCGCCGGGCCGCGCGCGGCGAACCGGCGGCGGCGTGACGGCACGCCGGTGACGGTGCGCCGGGCATCCGAGCCCGGCGTGACGTTTCGTACCCGCGTGACCGCCTAGCGCGACAGAACGCGGGCCGCACGAGAAAGTTACGCCCGTTCACCCCTTTTGGTGGCGCGACGGACAACCGTCCGTCTTCCACAGGCGGACCGTGTTGTCGTCGCCGCCGCTGGCCAGCGTCCGCCCGTCCGTGTCGAAGGTCAGCGAGGTGACCGCCTCGGTGTGGCCG
>NZ_JBSFLI010000039.1:0-70562 GCF_053598955.1 Streptomyces sp. NPDC001056
CGGTGACCAGGGCGGGCTGGATCTGCCTGGGCCTGGACGCCTGGCTGATCGGCGGCTCCCTGCTCACCCTGTCGTGGAGCCTCGCGCTCGCCCAGCCGCCGACTCCCCGCCATCCCTGTCGACAAGCCCACTACCTCCGGGCCAGTTCCTTGAGCGCGATGTTGAGGTCCAGGACGTTGACGTGCGGCTCGCCCAGGAATCCTGCGGTACGACCGTCGGTGTGGTCCTTCACCAGCTCCTGCACCCGGGTGCGGGGCAGTCCGTTCGCCCTGGCCGCGCGGTCGATCTGGATCCGCGCGTAGGCCGGGGAGATGTCCGGGTCGATGGCCGAGGACGAGCCGGTGACCGCGTCGGTGGGCATTTTCGACTCGGGGACGCCGTTGAACTCGGCGACCCGCTGCCTCGCCGCCCTGATCGCCTTCACCAACCGGGCGTCGTCGGCGCCCAGTTGGCTGGAGCCGGTGGCCAGCGGGTCGTAGTCGCTGTGGGACGGGCGGGGCTGGAACCACCGGGGGTCCGGCTTGTCGGTGCCCTTGATGTCCCAGCTCTGGCCGATCAGCCTGGACCCGACCGCTTTGCCGTCGACCTCGGTGATCGAGCCGTTGGCCTTGTCGTGGAAGGCGGCCTGGCCGATCCCCGTGACGAGGAGGGGGTAGGCGATCCCGGTGACGACGGTGAGGACGAGCAGCATGCGCAGCGCGGCCCACGTCGTACGGCCGAGGTTCACAAAGGAGTTGTTCATGTCCTTCACCCGATCCCGGGGATCAGAGAGATGAGCAGGTCGATGAGCTTGATGCCGATGAAGGGCGCGACCAGGCCGCCGATGCCGTAGATCCCGAGGTTCCTGCGGAGCATCTTGTCGGCGCCGACCGGCTTGTACCGCACGCCCTTCAGGGACAGCGGCACCAGGGCGATGATGACGAGCGCGTTGAAGACGACGGCCGACAGGATCGCGGAGTCGGGCGAGGACAGGTGCATGATGTTCAGCTTGTCCAGGCCCGGGTAGACGGCGGCGAACAGCGCCGGGATGATCGCGAAGTACTTCGCGACGTCGTTGGCGATGGAGAACGTCGTCAACGCGCCGCGGGTGATGAGGAGTTGCTTGCCGATCTCGACGATCTCGATCAGCTTGGTCGGGTTGGAGTCGAGGTCGACCATGTTGCCGGCCTCCTTGGCGGCCGACGTACCGGTGTTCATCGCGACACCGACGTCGGCCTGCGCGAGCGCCGGCGCGTCGTTGGTGCCGTCACCGGTCATCGCGACCAGCTTGCCGCCGGCCTGCTCCCGCTTGATGAGGGCCATCTTGTCCTCGGGGGTGGCCTCGGCGAGGAAGTCGTCGACACCCGCCTCCTCGGCGATCGCCTTCGCGGTCAGCGGGTTGTCACCCGTGATCATCACGGTCTTGATGCCCATGCGGCGCAGTTCCTCGAACCGCTCCCGCATACCGTCCTTGACGACGTCCTTGAGGTGGATGACACCGAGGACGCGGGCACCGTCGGCGTCCTCGACGGCGACCAGCAGCGGTGTGCCGCCGGCCTCGGCGATCCGGTCGGTCAATGCCTGGGCGTCCCCCGCGACTTCACCGCCGCGCTCGGCCACCCAGGCGAGGACGGAGGCGGTGGCGCCCTTGCGGACCTTGCGGTCGTCCACGTCCACACCCGACATGCGGGTCTGGGCGGTGAACCCGATCCACTCGGCGCCGGCCAGCTCGCCCTGGTGGCGTTCGCGCAGCCCGTACTTCTCCTTGGCGAGGACGACGACGGAGCGGCCCTCGGGGGTCTCGTCGGCCAGTGAGGACAGCTGGGCCGCGTCCGCGACCTCGGCCTCCGTCGTCCCGCGCACCGGCACGAACTCGGCGGCCCGCCGGTTGCCGAGGGTGATGGTGCCGGATTCTGCTCGATTTCCTGACCGCCCGCCTGACCGCCCCGCCTGATCGTTCTGCCCGCACGCCGGATTGCCGGATCGAGCCGGATGTCCGCTCGTCAGGGCGTGGCCGACGGCATCCGAAAACCGAGCGGAGCCGCGTGAAGCCGTGATGGGATCGACCCTCGTGAACCCGATGAAGAGAACCCGGTGAAGAGAACCCGGTGAAGAGAACCCGATGAAGACCGCATTCCGTGATGAGGGCGATCTCCTGGCCAGGATGGAGGTGAACCTGGCCGAACACGCCTGCCACCTCCACCGGAAGGTCGAAGGCGCGACCGTCATGGAGAGCGACGACCTCGTGGTCGCCGACAGCGGCCTCGACGACGGCACCTTCAACATCGTCGCCGCAGCCCGCTTCACCCCCGACACCGCTCGGTCGCGGATCACCGAGATGGTCCGGACGCTGACGGCCACCGGCCGCTCCTTCTCCTGGTGGGTGGGTCCCGCTTCCACACCGGGAGATCTGGGATCCCGCCTGTCGGCTGCCGGTCTGCCGGCCGCCGAGCACGAGACGGCCATGTGGGCCGAGCTGAAAGACACCCTGCCGCAGCCGCACGCGGACGGGATGGACATCCGCCCGGTGACCACACCCGCGCAGCTCTCCGACTACGCCGCGGTCCTCGCCGCCAACTGGGACCCGCCCGCCGAGACCGTGCGCCGCTTCTTCGACCTGGCCGCCCCGCAGGCGCTGGCTGTCGGCTGCCCGGCCCGTTACCTGGTCGGCTACGCCGAGGGCCAGCCGGTCTGCTCGGCCGAGGTCCTCCTGCACGGGCGAGTCGCCGGGATCTACAACATCTCCACCCTCACCACCCACCGTCGACGCGGGTACGGCGGCGCCATGACCCTGGCCGCTCTCCACACCGCTCGCCGCGAGGGCTACCGCGTCGCGGTCCTCCAGGCATCGGGGGACGGCGAGCCCGTCTACCGCCGCCTGGGCTTCCGCTCATGCGGCCGGTTCACCGAATACGCCGTCACCCCTTGAAACCGCGGCCGTCGGCCCTCTTCGCCTCGGCCTTGCCGGTTTGGTCCTCAGCGCCCAGGGGCGTGCGGTGTCGGCGGCGGTCTCGGCCCCGCGTGTGCGCGTCGCCGCCGGAGACTTCCGATGAGACGCACGTCATGCGGCGGCGCCCGGCGGCGCGCGAGGCCGATGACGCGCCCGGACCTCGTGCCCCTGCTCGCCGGCCTGGGCGCGCCGACCTTGGCTTTCCCTCGCGGGGAGGCGAACTCCCTGGAAACCCTCCGAGGGTCGTGCGAGGGTGTGAGAGACAGGGAACGTGCAGGTCATAGCGGGTATGGGGCGAAATTCATGCGGTTGACGGTCTTCTGGCAACGGATGGCGGAACACTTCGGTCCGGAGTACGCCGACACCTTCGCGCGCGATCACGTGATGTCGGAGTTGGGTGGGCGCACGGTGAACGAGGCGCTGGACGCCGGCTGGGCGGCCAGGGACGTGTGGCGCGTGGTGTGCACGGTCATGGACGTGCCGCGGGAGCGGCGCTGAGAGTGCCACCAGCCCCTCGGCGCCCCTGGGGGAAATGCCTCGTAAGTCCGTGGTGAAGTCGACGCTACGGCACCGATCGGTCACGAAAGCCGCAGGTGGGCGCCGTTTGCCGGTGACGTGGGCGAGACTTGGCGCGTGGCACGCACTGACGAGGACACCGAGCAGCTGATCCGGACCGCGGAAGCGGCCGACACGACGGAGGCCACCGACCGGCCACCGGTCACCGGCGCCGTGACGCCGGACGGCCGCATGCCGCGCTGGCTGCCGCGCGCCATGGTCCTCGCGCTCGCGCTGGTCGCCGCCTTCCAGCTGGGCAACTGGGCCTTCCACCAGCTCACCGGGCTGCTGATCAACATCCTGATCGCGTTCTTCCTGGCCCTGGCGGTCGAGCCCGCGGTGAGCCGGATGGCCGCCCGCGGCATGCGCAGGGGGCTCGCCACCTTCCTGGTCTTCTTCCTCCTGACGGTCGTCGCCGCGGGGTTCGTCACCCTGCTCGGCTCGATGCTGGCCGGCCAGATCATCAAGATGATCGAGGGCTTCCCGGACTACCTGGACTCGCTCATCCACTGGACCAACCAGACCTTCCACACCAATCTCAGGCGGGTCGACGTCCAGGAGGGGCTGCTCCACTCCGACTGGCTGCGCAAGTACGCGCAGAACAGCGCGACCGGCGTCCTCGACGTGTCCCAGCAGGTGCTCGGCGGCCTCTTCCAGATGCTGACCGTCGCGCTGTTCTCGTTCTACTTCGCCGCCGACGGCCCCCGGCTGCGCCGCGCGCTGTGCTCCGTGCTGCCGCCCGCGCGCCAGGCCGAGGTGCTGCGCGCCTGGGAGATAGCCGTCGACAAGACGGGCGGCTACCTCTACTCGCGCGGCCTCATGGCGCTCGTCTCCGGGATCGCGCACTACATCCTGCTCCAGGCCCTGGGTGTGCCGTACGCGCCCGTGCTCGGCGTCTGGGTGGGCCTGGTCTCGCAGTTCATCCCGACCATCGGCACCTATCTCGCGGGCGCGCTGCCGATGCTGATCGCGTTCACCGTCGCCCCCTGGTACGCGGTGTGGGTGCTGATCTTCGTCGTGATCTACCAGCAGTTCGAGAACTACATGCTCCAGCCCAAGCTGACCGCCAGGAGCGTCGACATCCACCCCGCCGTCGCCTTCGGCTCGGTCATCGTGGGCACGGCCCTGCTGGGCGCCGTCGGCGCGCTGATCGCCATCCCCGCGGTGGCCACCCTCCAGGCGTTCCTGGGCGCCTACGTGAAGCGGTACGCCGTCACCGACGACCCCCGGGTGAACGGGCATCGCGTGCGGGCCCCGGGCGGTCCCGGGATGCTCACGCGCATCAGGGCCGCGCGCGCCAGGCGGTAGCGGCCCGCCCGCACCGCGGCCCCATCGAGGACACCCCGTCCCGCCGGGGTGTCGCTTGACACGAAAATCGAACATCCATTCTTATGAAGGCTCCGGCGAGGCTGTGGACCGGGGATTCGGTCATGGTTTGGGTAGAAATGCACCCGGGTTATCCACTGGCCGGGCCGACGTCGGGACGCATTGTCAGTGGCAGGCGTTAGCGTCTTTGACGTGAAGCGATCGACTCAAGCAAACCGGGTGGAACCCATGGCAGGAACCGACCGCGAGAAGGCGCTCGACGCCGCACTCGCACAGATTGAACGACAATTCGGCAAGGGCGCGGTCATGCGCATGGGCGACCGGTCGAAGGAGCCCATCGAGGTCATCTCGACCGGCTCGACCGCGCTCGACGTGGCCCTCGGCGTCGGCGGCCTGCCGCGCGGCCGTGTCGTGGAGATCTACGGACCGGAGTCCTCCGGTAAGACGACCCTGACGCTGCACGCCGTGGCGAACGCGCAGAAGGCCGGCGGCCAGGTCGCGTTCGTGGACGCCGAGCACGCCCTCGACCCCGAGTACGCGCGCAAGCTGGGCGTCGACATCGACAACCTGATCCTGTCCCAGCCGGACAACGGCGAGCAGGCGCTGGAGATCGTGGACATGCTGGTCCGCTCCGGCGCGCTCGACCTGATCGTCATCGACTCCGTCGCGGCGCTCGTCCCGCGCGCGGAGATCGAGGGCGAGATGGGCGACAGCCACGTCGGTCTGCAGGCCCGTCTGATGAGCCAGGCGCTGCGGAAGATCACCAGCGCGCTCAACCAGTCCAAGACCACCGCCATCTTCATCAACCAGCTCCGCGAGAAGATCGGCGTGATGTTCGGCTCCCCGGAGACCACGACCGGTGGCCGGGCACTGAAGTTCTACGCCTCGGTGCGCATCGACATCCGCCGCATCGAGACCCTGAAGGACGGCACCGAGGCGGTCGGCAACCGCACCCGCTGCAAGGTCGTCAAGAACAAGGTCGCGCCGCCCTTCAAGCAGGCCGAGTTCGACATCCTCTACGGCCATGGCATCAGCCGCGAGGGCGGCCTGATCGACATGGGCGTGGAGCACGGCTTCGTCCGCAAGGCCGGTGCCTGGTACACGTACGAGGGCGACCAGCTCGGCCAGGGCAAGGAGAACGCGCGCAACTTCCTCAAGGACAACCCCGACCTGGCCAACGAGATCGAGAAGAAGATCAAGGAGAAGCTGGGCGTGGGCGTCCGGCCGGAAGAGCCGACGGCCGAGCCCGGTGCGGACGCCGCGGGCGCCACACCGGCCGAGGACACCGCCAAGACGGCCGCTCCGGCCGCCAAGGCGACCAAGCCCAAGGCCGCCGCTGCCAAGAGCTGACCGTGACACGACGAACCGACTGGTCCGAGTACGAGTACGCCACCCCCGGTGCCTCACGGGGGAGGGGCACCGGGGGCCGCCAGGCCCATGCCCCGGGCGGTGACGACGCGTACGCGACCGGCGGAGACGAAGGATACGGGGACGGCGCCTGGCCGGACGACGGGCCGGACGACGAGGGCGGTGAGTCGCACGGGGGTGGCTCGACCGGGCCCGGCCCCCTGGGTGCGAGCGGCCCCCGGGGCGGCGGGCGACGTGGCGGGCGGCGGCGCGGTTCCGGGGAGCCGCGCGGCACGGACGAAGGCGCGCCCTCCTCGTCGAGAGCCGAGCGGGGGGAGTCTTCGGGGGACCCGGCTGAGCGGGCACGGTCGATCTGCCTGCGCCTGCTCACCGGCACCCCGCGGACCCGCAAGCAGCTCGCGGACGCCCTGCGCAAGCGGGAGATCCCCGAGGACGTGGCCGAGGAGGTGCTGTCGCGGTTCGAGGAGGTCGGGCTGATCGACGACGGCGCGTTCGCGGACGCCTGGGTGGAGTCCCGGCACCACGGCCGGGGGCTCGCCCGCCGGGCCCTCGCCCGGGAGCTGCGCACCAAGGGGGTCGACTCGACGCTGATCGAGGAGGCCGTCGCGCAGCTCGACTCCGACCAGGAGGAGGAGACCGCCCGCGAGCTCGTCGCCCGCAAGCTGCGCGCCACCCGGGGCCTGGACCGCGACAAGCGCATCCGCCGCCTCGCCGGGATGCTCGCACGCAAGGGGTATCCCGAGGGGATGTCCCTGCGCGTCGTCCGCCGGGCGCTGGAGGAAGAGGGCGAGGACACCGGATTCCTCGGCGAGGCCGACTTCTGACGACGGGGCGACTGGGCGCGTGAACGGCGGCGTGCCGATGGCGGGCGTCGAGGGGGCGTGCCGACGGGGCGGGTCGACGGATCGCCCCAAGGGGCGTGCCGGCGGGGTGGTCTGACGGGGGATTACCCCCGGTTCAGGACGCCGGGTCACCGCAGTGCGTCGATGCCCCCGGAGCGGCGAGGCTGGAGGCACGCCCCGGGAGCACCGCGCAGACCGATCGGGGCGGTCAGCACGGCCCTGCCGGCCGCCACCGGAAAAGAGACCGCCCCGATGATGCTGCGTTACGCCCTTCGGACAGTCCGGGCCCGCAAGGCGGGATTCCTCGGCGCCTTCGTCGCCCTGATGTGTGCGGCCGCCCTGATCAGCGCCTGCGGGAGCCTCCTCGACACCGGACTGCGCGGCACCATCCGCACCGAGCGCTACGCGGCCGCGCCGGTCCTGGTCTCCGCCGACCAGGACGTCCACCAGATCACCGTCAAGCACCGGCACGGCAGGACCAAGGTCAAGGACAAGGCGAAGCCCCTCGCCGAGCGCGTCTGGCTGTCCGAGCGGCTGCGGGACCGGATCGCCCGCGCCCCCGGGGTGGCCCGGGTCGTACCCGAACTCACCTTCCTCGCCCAGCCGTTGACTCAGACGGGCACGGGTGGCCGTACCGCCTACGGGCACGCGTGGGACTCCGCGGCGCTGACGCCGTACCGGCTCAGCGCGGGCCGCGCGCCCCAGACCGCCGACGAGCTGGTCGTGGACGGCGACCTCGCCGCACGCGCTCGGCTGCGACCCGGCGACCGGCTCACCGTGCAGTCCACGCGCGCGCCGCGGAGCTACCGGATCACGGGCATCGCCACCCCGGCCACCGCCGTACGCCACCAGACGTCCCTGTTCTTCTCCGCCGCGGAGGCCCGCCGCCTGGCCGCGCACCCCGGGCAGGTCACCGCCTTCGGCGTGCTGCCGGCCGCGGGGACGGATCCCGAGCGGCTGCGGCAGGCCGTCGCCGAGGCGCTGCGCGGCACCACGGCCCGGGTCAGTTCCGGTGACGCCCGTGGTCCCGTGGAGTTCCTGGACGCGGCCGCCGCCCGTATCCGGCTGGTCAGCATGGGCGCGGCCATGGGCGGCACCTCGCTGCTGGTGGCCGTGCTCGTGGTCGTCGGCACCTTCGCGCTCACCGTGCGGCAGCGCCACCGCGAACTCGCCCTGCTGCGCGCCGTCGCCGCCACTCCGGGACAGATCCGCAGGCTGCTCGGCCGGGAGGCGCTG
Source organism: Streptomyces sp. NPDC001056 (assembly GCF_053598955.1). Lineage (NCBI taxonomy): Bacteria > Bacillati > Actinomycetota > Actinomycetes > Kitasatosporales > Streptomycetaceae > Streptomyces > Streptomyces sp. NPDC001056. The sequence goes on from NZ_JBSFLI010000039.1 coordinate 8,257, forward strand.
ATCGTGGGGGCGGTCGCGGGTGCGGCGGGCGCGCTGCTCGGGCTCTTGCTGGGCGGGTGGCTGTACTCCAGGTTCGTCGCCCTGGGAGCCGTACCCGCCACGCTGGAGCGGACCGTCGGCGTCTTCCCGCCGCTCGTCGCCTTCGCCGCGACCCTGCTCGGTGCCTGGGCGGCGGCCCGGATCGCCTCCCGCAGGGTCGCGCGGATACGACCGGCCGAGGCCCTGGCGGAGGCCAGGTCCGAGCGCACCCGTCCGGCCTGGGGCCGGCTCCTCGCCGGGCTGCTGTGTCTCGCGGGCGGGGTCGTCCTGGTCGTGCTCCTCACCGCACTGCGCACCGAGGCCGCCTCGACCCCCGTGACCCTGCTGGCCGTCGTGGTGCTGTCCATCGCCGTCTCCCTGCTCGGGCCGCTCCTGGTCAAGGGGGCCGCGTCGCTGCTCGCCGGGCCGCTGCGGCTCATCGGTCCGGGCGGCCGCCTCGCCACCGCCAACCTGCGGGGCAACGCCGCCCGGATGGCGTCCGTGGTCACCCCGCTCACCCTGTTCATCGGCATGACCTGCACGGTGCTGTTCGTGCAGACCACGCTCGGCGACGCGGCCCGTGCCCAGGTCCGTGAGGGTGTCAGGGCCGACTGGATCGTGGCCGCGCGGGGCCCCGGTGTGCCGGGGGCGGCCGCGCAGCGGTTGCGGGCGCGGCAGGACACGGTCACCGAGGTCGTGCGGACGACGGTCCGGGTGGGCCTCGACAAGTACCCGGCGCAGGGCGTCACCCCCGAGGGCCTGACCCGCACCTGGGACCCGGAGGTCACCGCCGGTTCCCTGGACGCGCTCGGCCCCGGCACCGTCGCGGTCAGCCGACTCGCCGCCGAGCAGCAGCATGTGAAGCCCGGAAGCGGTATGAGAGTCACGCTCGGCGACGGCACACCCGTCACGGTCACCGTCGCCGCGGTCTACGCCCGGGGCCTCGGTTTCGGGGATCTCACCCTCGCCCACGACCTCGTCGCCCCGCACGTCGACAACCCGCTCGCCTCCTCCCTCCTCGTCCGCACGTCCCGGACACGGCGCCACGTCGCCGCCACCCTGCGCGGGTTCCCGGGACTGCGCATAACCTCCCCGGCCGGAGCCGAGGCACTGGAGGCCGGGCACGAGCGGACGAACGCCGAGGTCAACTACCTCGCCATGGGCCTTGTGCTCGCCTTCACCGCCATCGCGGTGATCAACACGCTGGCCATGTCGGTGGCGGAGCGGGTACGTGAGTTCGCGCTGCTGCGGCTCGCGGGCGCGACCCGGCGCCAGGTGCTGCGCATGCTGCGCACCGAGTCGCTGTCCCTGCTGCTCCTGGCCACCGCGCTCGGCAGCGGCATCGCCCTCGCCGTGCTCACCGCGTTCAGCGTCGGGATGACCGGCCGGGTGGCGCCCGCGGTCACACCGCTCCTCCATGCCGCCGTCGTCGCGGCCGCCGGTCTTCTTGCCCTGGTGGCCTGCGCCCTGCCGGGACGTGCGGCACTGCGGGTGCCGGCGGTGACGGCGGCCACGGCGAGGGAGTGAGCCACGGCGCGGCGAGGGAGCGGCGGTCAGACCCCCGCCGGCGCCACCGGGAGACCGGCCGAGCGCCAGGACTGGAAGCCGCCGACCAGGTCGGTGGCCCGGTTCAGGCCGAGCTGGTGGAGGGAGGCGGCGGCGAGGGTGGAGGCGTAGCCCTCGTTGCAGATGAGCACGATACGCAGGTCGTGGCTCGTGGCCTCGGGGATGCGGTGGCTGCCCCGGGGGTCGAGGCGCCACTCCAGTTCGTTGCGCTCGACGACGACGGCGCCGGGGATCAGCCCGTCCCGCTCGCGCAGGGCCGCGTACCGGATGTCGACCAGCAGGGCGTCACCGGCCCGGGCCGTGTCGTACGCCTCCCGCGCCTCGACGCGCCGGTAGCCGGTGCGCACCCGCTCCAGCAACTCGTCGATGCTGACCGGGCCTTGGTGGGGGGCGCTGCTCACTGCCAGTCCTCCGGGCGTTCGACCTGCTCCAGGCGCAGCACCTGGCCCGAGCGACTGTAGCGGCGGATGCGGGGGAGCGGCGGGTAGTAGGCGTGGACGGAGATCGCGTGTCGGTCGGGGGAGTCGTTGAGGACCTCGTGCACATGGTGGTGGCCGAAGGCGCGCCCCTGGCCGGCGGGCAGCCGGCGCTCGCGGTCCACGCCCTCGGTGAGTTCCAGGGTCTGCCAGCCGTCGGTGGGCAGCCGGACGGCGAGCGCGTTCTCCTTGAGCTCGCCCGCGGCGGTGAGGAAGGCGCCGACCGACTCGGCGTGGTCGTGCCAGCCGGTGCCGGTGCCCGGCGGCCAGCCGATCAGCCAGGCCTCGCTGCCGCCGGGGCCGTCCAGCCGTACCCAGGTGCGGTCCTGCGGGTCCAGCGGGAGAGAGGCGAGCAGTTCGGCGTCGGCCGCCGTGCGCCGTACGAAGTCGAGGAGTTCCGCCTGGGTCGGTACCGAGCCGGTGGCGGGGGACGCGGAAGGAGACGCCGGGGAGGACGTCGAAGGAGACGAGACAGACACGTGGACCGTCCTGAAGAGGGTTCGCGGAACGGGCGCACGGCGGCACCCGGAAGAAAAAGGGGATGCGAATTCAGCAGGACGGACGACACACACAACCCGCATAGCGGACGAGGTCCATATGGACCCTCCGCCACAGGCGCACACAGGTGTCGGTCACGAGCGGAGTACAGCACGCCGTCGGAACCCGGTCAACCGACCGTCACCATGCGGACAGAGGGTGACGGCGCACGGGGGTGGTACGGCGCGGGGTCCATGCGCGCAGGCCCCGGGTTCACGACCTGCGCGCCCCGGGTTCCCTGCCCCGAAGCGCACGCTCGCCGTGCCCGGGAGCGTGCGCGGCACCTACAGATCCGTCGGGCGGGTGAACCCGTAGGCGCGCTCCACCCTGGCCACATGGAGGGAGTACGAGGCATACCAGTGCTCGCGTCCGTGCGCACGGGCCAGGGCGTGCTCCGCGTGCTCCCGCCAGGCGGCGATCGAGTCCTCGTCCTTCCAGTACGACACCGTGATCCCCAGGCCGTCCGGACGGCGAGCGGAGTCGACGCCGAGGAATCCCGGCTGCTCGGCGGCCAGTTCCAGCAACCGCTCGTCCGTCTCCGCGTAGCCGTGGTCGACGGCGGTCCGCACGGCGGTGAACACCACGGCGTAGTAGGGCGGTGTGGGCAGCGACGCGGGCCCGACGTCGGTCACGGAGGTCCTCCAGCGGACGACACCAGCAGTATCACCGCAAACGATCTCGCGCGCCGACCGGAACTCACAACCCCTTGTCCGGTCACCGACCCACGTTCCTGGCGGGAGCGTGCCGTCGCCGCCCTCACCCCACCCCCGCCTCCGCCTCGACCCCTTCCGCCACGGCTCCCCCCACGGTCGCCTCCGCCGCCGCGTACAGGTCGGCGGGCCGGACGCCGTTCAGCGCGGTGACCAGGTGGCCGTCGGGGCGCACCAGCAGGACGCTGTGGGCCGGGGCGCCCGGATAGGACTCGGCGACCAGCAGTTCGGCCGGGTGGGGCAGAGCCGTCACCGCGGCGGCCAGGCGGGGCATCACGCCCGCGGAGACCCAGTGCTTGCGGTCCCACACGCCCGTGCCGGGAGCGACCAGGACGACGAGGAGGGTGCCGCGGCCGAGGCGGTCGCGGAGGCGGACGAAGGAGCCGTCCTCCGCCGTGACGCGGACGTCGGTCACCGGGCCGCCGGGGGAGGTGTCGACGGGGATCTCGCCCTGGAGGTGCCGGGGCGTGAGGGGGGAGGCGGTGTACGCGCCCGGCGCGCCGAGCGCCCCGCGGCCCAGGTGGCCGTCGGTCAGCAGGGCGTCGTGGCCGCGGGCCGTGCCGGGGACGATGTACCGCAGCCCGCCCCCGCCGCGCAGCCCCGGCAGTGCCTGGTCGGTGGCCCGCAGCCGGGCGGAGACCACCGCGCGCCGCTCGGCCTGGTAGCTGTCCAGCAGCGCCTCGTGCGGCCCGTGGTGCCAGGCGGCGGCCAGTTTCCAGGAGAGGTTGTCGGCGTCCCGCAGCCCCTCGTCCAGCCCCTGCGTGCCCAGCGCGCCGAGCAGGTGCGCCGCGTCGCCGGCGAGGAAGACGCGGCCGTCGCGCCAGCGCCGGGCCAGCCGGTGGTGCACCGTGTGGACGCCGGTGTCGAGCAGGTCGTACGCCGGTGCCGAGCCGTCGGTCCAGCCCGCGAGGGTCTCACGGATGCCGGCCACCAGCAGTTCGGGCGTGATCAGGTCCTTGCCCGGCGTCAGCAGCCAGTCCAGCCGCCAGACGCCGTCCGGCAGGGGGCGGGCGGTCACCTCCCCGGCGAAGGGCCCGGACGACCGCCACGGTGGCATCCGGTGCAGCAACGCCTGGCCCTCCCAAGGGAGTTCCGCGCGCAGCGCGGCGACCGCGTGCCGCTCCACCGCCGTACGGCCGGGGAAGCGAATGTCCTGAAGTTTGCGCACGGTCGAGCGGGTACCGTCGCAGCCGACCAGGTAACCGCCGCGCCACCATGTGCCCTTGGGGCCTCGGGTGTGCGCGGTGACGCCGGAGGGCTCCTGCTCGATCGCGTCCAGGCGGCTGTCCGCGGCGATCTCCACCAGGGGCTGATCGGCGGCGGCCGCCCGCAGCAGGCCCGTGATCACGTGCTGGGCGATGTGCAGCGGGGCGGGCTCGTCCGGACCGAGGGCGATCTCGCTCACCACCTGCCGGCGCCGCATCGACCGCCAGCCGGTCCAGCGCACGCCGTGGTGGTCGAGCGCCGCGCCGGTCAGCCGCTCCAGCAGCGCGGCGGTGTCCTCGCGCAGCACGACGGTGCGCGCCGGGCGGGGCTCCGTCCTGCCGGGGCCCTCGTCCAGGACGAGGGTCGGCACCTCCTGGCGGGCCAGTGCCAGGGCGAGCGTGAGCCCGACGGGCCCCGCTCCGACGATGATCACCGGGTCCACGGCGCGGCGCCCCCTGTCCGCGGCGATGTCTCGACGGCAGTGGGTGAACAGCAAGGTGAGGCCGGGTGCACGATCACAGAACGTATGCAACCCATTGGCAGAGTATGCGTCAAGTGACCCTCGGGGGCAGCGGCGATCATGCCACTGCCCCCGGCCGAATCATGCGACTTGAGTGATCGTCACTTCTTGGGGCCGGTGATGTCACCGATATCGGAGAGAGAACCGGCCGGGTCCGCCCCGGTGGCCGCCGAACCGGCGACGTCCGCCACGTCCCGCGCGCCCAGCACCGCGCCGGTCGACTTCTTGCCCCGCCGCAGCCGGCCCTCCAGCCAGTGCGCGAAGGAGGTGAGCGAGAAGTTGATGGCCACGTAGATCACGGCCACGACGGTGAGCGAGGCGATGAAGTTGCCGTAGTAGCCGCTCATGGTGTTGGCCGAGGCCAGCAGCTCGGGGAAGGTGAGGACCGCGCCGCCGAGGGCGGTGTCCTTCACGATGACCACCAGCTGGCTGACGATGGCCGGCAGCATCACGGTGACCGACTGCGGCAGCAGCACGAGCCGCATCATCTGCCCCTTGCGCAGGCCGATCGCCAGGGCCGCCTCGGACTGGCCCCTCGGCAGCGAGAGGATGCCCGCGCGGACGATCTCCGCGAGGACCGACGCGTTGTACAGCACCAGGCCGGTGACGACCGCGTAGAACGGCCGGTCGTCCGAACTGACGCCGGTGTACTGGGCGAAGAGCGCCAGCCCGAAGATCATCAGGACCAGTACGGGGATCGCGCGGAAGAACTCGACCAGGACCGAGGCGTTCACGCGCACCCAGGCGTGGTCCGAGAGCCGGGCGATGCCGAGCACGGCACCGAGCGGAAGCGCGATGACCATCGCCAGCGCCGCCGCCTCCAGGGTCTTCTGCAGGCCGGGCCAGATGTACGTCGTGTACGCCTCGGACCCGGTGAAGAAGGGCTTCCACAGGGCCCAGTCCAGCTGGCCCTTGTCGTTCATGGCGGCGTAGACCCACCAGACGAGGGCCGCGAGGACGACCAGGAAGGCCGCCGTGTACAGAACGTTGCGCCGCTTGGCGCGGGGCCCCGGAGTGTCGAACAGGACCGAAGTCATCGCTTCACCGCCACCTTCTTGCCCACCCAGCCGAGGATCAGGCCGGTCGGCAGGGTCAGGCAGACGAAGCCGAAGGCGATGACCGCCGAGATCGCCATCAGCTGCGCCTCGTTCTCGATCATCTTCTTCATCAGCAGGGCTGCCTCCGCCACGTTGATCGCGGCGGCCACCGTCGTGTTCTTCGTCAACGCGATCAGCACGTTGGTCAGCGGCCCGACGGTCGCGCGGAAGGCCTGCGGGAGCACGACCAGACCGAGCACCTGGGAGAAGCTGAGGCCGATGGCCCGTGCCGCCTCCGCCTGGCCGACCGGCACCGTGTTGATGCCGGCCCGGATCGCCTCGCACACGAAGGCCGAGGTGTAGACGATCAGGCCGAGCACGGCCAGCCGGAAGTTGATCGCGTCGAAGCCCTTGGCGCCCAGGCTGATACCCAGCGTCTGGTTCAGACCGAGCGAGGAGAACAGGATGATCACCGTGAGCGGGATGTTCCGCACGATGTTCACGTAGGCGGTGCCGAAACCGCGCATCAGCGGTACCGGGCCCACCCGCATGGCGGCCAGCAGGGTGCCCCAGACCAGGGAGCCCACGGCCGACAGCAGGGTGAGCTGCACCGTCGTCCAGAAGGCGCCCAGTACGTCGTAATGTCCAAGAAAGTCGAACACGATCTCCCGCGCTTCCGCGTGTAGGGATGCCCACGGTGCGCCGCCGTCGTGAACGGCGGCGCACCGGCAGGGCGTTGCCTCAGCTCTTGATGTCGCCGATCTTCGGCGCGGGCTCGTTCTTGTAGTCGGCCGGACCGAAGTTCTTCTTCACGGCCGCGTCCCAGGAGCCGTCGGACACCATGGACTCAAGCGCCTTGTTGATCTTCGCCTTGAGGTCGCTGCCCTTCTTGACGCCGATCCCGTAGTTCTCGTTGGTCATCTTGAAGCCGCCGAGCTTGAACTTGCCCTTGAACTGGGCCTGGGCGGCGTAACCGGCGAGGATGGAGTCGTCCGTGGTGAGGGCGTCGATGGCGCCGCTCTGCAGACCCGACAGGCAGGCCGAGTACGTCGGGTACGTCTGGAGGTCGGCCTTCGGGGCCAGCTTGGCCTTGACGTTCTGCGCCGAGGTCGAACCGGCCACGGAACACAGCTTCTTGTTGTTCAGGTCCGCCGGCGCCTTGATGGCGGTCTCGTCGGCGCGCAGCAGCACGTCCTGGTGGGCCAGCAGGTACGGGCCGGCGAAGTCGACCTTCTGCTCGCGCTCCGGGGTGATCGAGTACGTGGCGGCGATGAAGTCCACGTCACCGCGCTGCAGCATGGTCTCGCGGTCGGCGCTCTTCGACTCCTTCCACTCGATCTGGTCGGAGCTGTAGCCGAGCTTCTTGGCGACATAGGTGGCCACGTCGACATCGAAACCCGAGTAGCCCTGGGGCGTCTTCTGGCCGAGGCCGGGCTGGTCGAACTTGATGCCGATGGTGATCTTCTTGCCACCGGAGGAACCGTTGTCGTCCTTCTTGTCGCCGCCGCACGCGGTGGCGGCGAGGGCGAGGGCGAGGACGGCGGCCGAGGCGGCGGTGACCTTGCGGAGCTTCATGCTGAACATCCTTCGAAGTGGTGAGGGACGAGGTCCGTGGGAGAAAACGATCCGGGCGCCCGGGACGGCCGCCCGCACCCTCAGTGGTGCAGGATCTTGGACAGGAAGTCCTTGGCCCGGTCGCTGCGCGGATTGCTGAAGAACTGGTCGGGCGCGGCCTGCTCGACGATCCGGCCGTCCGCCATGAAGACCACCCGGTTGGCGGCCGACCGGGCGAATCCCATCTCGTGGGTGACGACGATCATCGTCATGCCCTCACGCGCCAGCTGCCGCATGACGTCCAGGACCTCGTTGATCATCTCGGGGTCGAGGGCCGAGGTCGGCTCGTCGAAGAGCATGACCTTCGGGTTCATCGCCAGCGCCCGCGCGATCGCTACACGCTGCTGCTGGCCGCCGGACAGCTGGGCGGGGTACTTGTCGGCCTGGGTGCCCACGCCGACCCGGTCGAGCAGGGCCCGCGCCTTCTCCTCGGCCTGCTTCCTGTCCGTCTTGCGGACCTTGATCTGGCCCAGCATCACGTTTTCGAGCACGGTCTTGTGCGCGAAGAGGTTGAAGGACTGGAAGACCATCCCGACGTCGGCGCGCAGGCGCGCCAGCTCCCGCCCCTCGTGCGGCAGGGGACTGCCGTCGATCGTGATGGTGCCCGAGTCGATCGTCTCCAGGCGGTTGATGGTGCGGCACAGGGTCGACTTGCCGGACCCGGAGGGCCCGATCACGACCACGACCTCGCCGCGGTCGATCGTCAGGTCGATGTCCTGGAGCACGTGCAACGCGCCGAAGTGCTTGTTGACGCTCTTCAGGACGACCAGTTCGTCGGAAGCGGCCCTGTCCTCCTTGGCCACCGATACTTCGGTCATCGCTTCACGGCTCCGTCCTCCTCGGTTTCGGAGGACAGTAATGAGGGCTTGTGACCTGCGTCATCACATCTGAGGGAGATCTGAGGATCACGATCCGGTAGCTGTCGTACACATGTCGTAGCGGGATCCGCCAGGATGCGTATCGGCCGCATAACGGAAGCGGCGGGCAACCGGAACCCTCTTGACGGCGTCCTGCTCCATCGGCGTCACTGCCATGGTGCACCCGTGCGCGCACATGATCCGCAAGCCGGACGAACGATGTCCGTACGACCACTGAACCGGAGGGGGCCGAAATGAGACTGCTGCTCGTCGAGGACGACAACCACGTCGCCGCGGCCCTGTCCGCCGTGCTCACCCGGCACGGATTCGACGTGACCCACGCGCGCAGCGGCGAGGAGGCCCTGCGGGCGCTCGTCCCCGAGAGCGACGGTTTCGGCGTGGTCCTGCTCGACCTGGGCCTGCCCGACCAGGACGGCTACGAGGTCTGCGGCAAGATACGCAAGCGCACCAGCACCCCGGTGATCATGGTCACCGCCCGCGCCGACGTCCGCTCCCGCATCCACGGGCTCAACCTGGGCGCCGACGACTACGTGGTCAAGCCCTACGACACCGGGGAACTGCTCGCCCGCATCCACGCCGTGAGCCGGCGCACCGTCCACGAGGAGACCGCCCAGGGCGGCGAGGGCCTGCTGCACCTGGGCCCGGTGCGCATCGAACTGCCCACCCGCCAGGTCAGCGTGGAGGGCTCGGTCGTCCAGCTCACCCGCAAGGAGTTCGATCTGCTGGCCCTGCTCGCCCAGCGCCCCGGCGTGGTCTTCCGGCGGGAGCAGATCATCAGCGAGGTCTGGCAGACCAGCTGGGAGGGCACCGGGCGCACCCTGGAGGTGCACGTCGCCTCCCTGCGGGCCAAGCTGCGCCTGCCCGCGCTCATCGAGACCGTCCGAGGCGTCGGCTACCGGCTCGTCGCCCCGGCCGCCTAGCGGGGCCGGGTGCGCACACGGCTGCTGCCGCTGCTCATCGTCCTGATGGCGGCCGTCCTCCTCGCCCTCGGCGTGCCGCTCGCCGTCAGCATGGCCGCCGCCGAGCAGCAGCGGGTCGTGGTCGACCGGATCGACGACACGGCACGCTTCGCCGCGCTCGCCCAGTTCGTCACCGAGGTCCCCGGCGGCTCCCGCCGCACCAGCACGGACGAGCGCCGGCAGGCCCTGCGCAGCGAACTGGATAACTACTACGGCGTCTACGGCATCCGTGCCGGTGTCTTCTACCGCAACGGCTCCGCCATGGCCAACGCGCCCGGTGACTGGTTCGTACCGCGTACGGGGGAGGTGCGGGAGGCGTTCGGCGAGGCGCTGCTCAGCCGCCGCAGCCACGACCCGCGGCAGGCGTGGCCCTGGCAGCACAGTCGGCTGGTGGTCGCCTCGCCGGTGATCCGGGACGGCGACGTCGTCGCGGTCGTCGTCACCGACTCGCCCACCGGGCCGCTGCGGTGGCGGATCCTGCACGACTGGCTGCTCGTCGGGGCCGGTGAGATCGCGGCCATGCTGCTCGCCGTCGGCGCGGCCCTGCGGCTGACCGGCTGGGTGCTCCGGCCGGTACGGGTCCTGGACGCCACCACTCACGACATCGCCACCGGGCGCCTGAAGTCCCGGGTGGCGGCCGCCGGCGGGCCACCGGAACTCAGACGCCTGGCCCGGTCGTTCAACGAGATGGCGGACCATGTCGAGGACGTGCTGGAGCAGCAGCGCGCCTTCGTCGCGGATGCCTCGCACCAGTTGCGCAACCCGCTCTCGGCGCTGCTGCTGCGCATCGAACTGCTCGCGCTCGAACTCCCCGAGGACAACGAGGAGATCGCCTCGGTGCGCACGGAGGGCAAGCGCCTCGCGCAGGTCCTGGACGACCTGCTCGACCTGGCGCTCGCCGAGCACGCCGAGGCCGATCTCAGCCTGACCGACATCGGCGCGCTGGCCGAGGAACGGCTGGCCGCCTGGACGCCGGCCGCGGAGGCCAAGGGGGTACGGCTGACCGGCGACTGCCCGGCCACCACCGGCTGGGCCGACCCGATCACCTTCTCCAGCGCACTGGACGCGGTGATCGACAACGCGGTGAAGTTCACTCCCGAGGGAGGCAGCGTCGAGGTCGCCGTCTCCTTCGAGGGCGAGACATCGAGGGTCGTCGTCACCGACACCGGACCCGGCCTGACCGACGAGGAGATCGCGCGCGTGGGCGACCGCTTCTGGCGCAGCGGCCGCCACCAGAACGTCAAGGGCTCCGGGCTCGGCCTGTCCATCACCCGCGCGCTCCTGGAGGCGGGCGGGGGCTCGATCGCCTACGGCCACCACGAGCCGCGGGGGCTGCGGGTGACGGTCTCGGTGCCGAGGTTCAGGGCTTGACCGAGCGGTAGTAGCGGCGGGCGCCCTCCTGGAGCGGGAGGGGGTCGGTGTAGATCGCGGTGCGCAGGTCGACCAGCTGGGCGGAGTGGACGTGCGCGCCGATGCCGTCCCGGCTCTTGATCACCGTGCGGGTCACCCACTCGGTGAGCCGGGGGTCCATGTCGGCGCGGGTCATCAGCAGGTTGGACACCGCGATCGTCGGCACCTCCTCGCCCTGCTGGACGCCCGGGTACGCCGACTCGGGCATGTTGGCGGCCCGGTAGTAGCGCGTCTCCTCGCCCTGCGCGTGCAGCTTGCCGACCAGGCCGGCGTCGATCGGGAGGAACCGGAAGGCGCCCTTATCGGCCAGCGTGACCAGGCCCTTGGTGGGCAGGCCGCCCGACCAGAAGAACGCGTCGATCCCGCCCTGTTCCAGCCGGTCGGGACCGGTGTCTATGCCGTCGGCGGCCGGGATGATGTCCCGGTGCGGATCGATGCCCGCGGCCCGCAGCACCCGGTCGGCGATCAGCTTCACCCCCGAGTCGGGCAGGCCGGTCGCGACCCGCTTGTGCCGCAGGTCCTCGATGTCGCGGATGCCCGAGTCCCTGCGCACGACGAGGTGCACGTAGTCGTCGTAGAGCCGGGCCACCCCGCGCAGTCGCCCGGCGCCGCTGCCGTGTTCCAGCTCGTACGTCTGCACGGCGTCCGCCGCCGCGATGGTGAAGTCGGCCTTGCCGGTCGCCACCCGCTGGACGTTCTCCTGCGAGCCCGCGCTGTTGAGGAGCTTCACCTTCAGGCCGGGCATGTCCTCGGCCAGCTCGGTGCGCAGCCGCTCGCCGTACTCCTGGTAGACGCCCTTGGGCGTGCCGGTGCTGAAGACGATCGTCCCGCTCGGCGGCTTCTCGCCCAGCGGCAGCAGCCACCACAGCAGCAGACCGAGGACGAGGACGCCGGCGGCCGCGGCCGGCAGCGCCCGGCGCCCGCCGACGCGGGGGAACAGCTTGGACATGCCGTGATCCTGCCAGGCGACGTACGGCGCTGACCAGGGCCGGGGCTGTGAGCTGGGACGCGGCCGGGGCCGGGCCGGGACGGCGCGGTGGTGCGGAGGCGGTGCGCGGTCGGTCCGCGGGTGTTGTCGGTGGTGGCGGTTACAGTCGTCGCATGAGCACTTCGCCCGTCGAACTCGTCCGTGAGTTCCACCGCGCCTTCGGCCTGGACGCCCGCAGCACGCCCACCGAGGTGTCGCCCGAACTGGCCGCCCACCGCTGGGACATGCTCGCCGAGGAGGCCGCCGAGGTCGGCGAGGTCGCGGTCGAGGGCCCGCTGGACAAGCTGGCGCACGAACTGGCGGACGTGGTGTATGTGGCGTACGGCACCGCCCTGGTCCACGGCATCGACCTGGACGAGGTGATCGCCGAGATCCACCGCGCCAACATGAGCAAGCTCGGCCCCGACGGACAGGTCAGCCGCCGCGCCGACGGCAAGGTCCTCAAGGGCGAGCACTACCGGGCACCGGACGTGTCGTCGGTCCTGCGCCGCCAGGGCTGGATACCGGCGGCGCAGGACACGGCCGCGGAAGCGGGCGCGGGCGCCCAGGAGGTCCCCTCCGGGGGCTCTAGAGGATGATGCACGTCGTGGTGGCGTGGGCGATCAGCCTGCCCTGCTCGTCCAGCACCTTCCCCTCGGCGGTCGCGGTGCGGCGGCCGGCGTGGATGACCGTGCCCTCCGCGGTCAGGGTCTGTCCGTCCGTGCGGGCCGCGCGGATGTAGTTGACCTTGAGTTCGAGGGTCGTGTAGCCCACGCCGGCGGCGAGCGTGGTGTGGACGGCGCAGCCCATGGCGGAGTCCAGGAGGGTCGCGGCGATGCCGCCGTGGACGGCGCCGAGCGGATTGGCGAAGTCGGGGCGGGTGTCGAGCGAGACGACGACACGGCCGTGCTCGACCTCCTCGAAGCGCATGCCGAGCAGGCGGCCGATGGAGGGGATGTCGGCGGGGCGTTCGCTCTGCACCCAGCGCATCAGTTCCAGGCCGGTCATGGCGGTGAAGTCGACGGTGGACACGGGTGTCTCCTTGGCTGGGGTCGTCGCGGGCGCCCCGGACGAGGCGACCGGGCGCGCGGGGAAGCGCTCGGCGGGGCGGTGGTCAGCCCAGGGGGGCGACGGTGTCGCGCAGGGCGGCGAGGACCGGGGCGTACATGCGGGCCTTGATGGTGCCGAGGGTGTCGCCCGCCTTGGCCGTCTGCGCACGGGCGGTCTCGACGGCGGTGGCGAGTACGTCCTCCTCGGCGACCGCCTGGTCGACGATGCCGGCGGCCGCGGCGTCCAGTCCGCCGTAGCGGCGGGCGGTGACCATGGCCTCGTGGGCGGTCCGCGGCGCGAGCCGGGACTGGACGAGGGCGGACATCCCGGGGGTGAAGGGGATGTCGATGTCCGCCTCGGGCAGGCACCAGAAACCGCGGTCGGCGCGCATGACCCGCAGGTCGTGGGCGAGGGAGAACATCGCGCCGGCGGCGAAGGTGTGTCCCTGGAGCGCGGCCACGGTGACGAGGGGCAGCGACAGCGTCCGTGCGAACAGTCCGTGCACGGAGACGACGTACTCCAGGTGCTCGTCGGCGTGGGCGAACAGCCAGTCCAGGTCGAGCCCGTTGGACCAGAACTTGCCCGTGGCGGCGGTGACCAGGGCGCGCGGCCCCTCCGCCTTCTCCACCTCCGTCAGCGCGGCGTCGACGGCGGTGAGCCAGTCGGGGTGGAAGCGGTTCTCTCCGTCTCCGAGGTCGAGGACGAAGACGTTGTCCTGACGGTCGAGCGAGGGCATGACGACTCCTTCGGGTTGAACGGGTGTACTGCTGACGGGTGGTGGTGCCGGGGTCGTACGGCGGCCGGCTCCGCGGTCACGTCCCGGGGCGCAGGGCGTGGACGAGCAGCTCGTGGATCTCGGCGGCGGCCGCATCCAGCGGGGCGGTGCTCCGCTCGGCCCGGCACATGATCACCGCGCCTTCGACCGCGGCGATGACGAAGGAGCCCAGCCTGTGGCCGCGCTCCTCGGTCAGGCCGTGCCGGACGAGCAGGGCGGCGAGAGCCTCCTGCCAGCGCCCGAAGACGGCGGCCGCGGACCGGGCCAGCTGGGGCGCGTCGTCGTTGGTCTCCACGGCCACCGCCACGATCGGGCAGCCCGCCCTGAAGTCGCTGCCCACCACCTGGTCGCGCCACAGGGCGAAGAACGCGTCGACGGCCGCGACCGGATCGTCCGCCCGCGCGGCGGCGTCGATCAGCCCCGCGACGAAGTCCCCGGCGAGCGCCACCGCCTCGTCGATGAGCTGCGCCCGCCCGCCGGGGAAGTGGTGGTACACCGAGCCACGCGGGGCGCCGCTGTGCGCGAGCACCTTGTCGACGCTTGTGCCGCTCGCACCGTACTCGCGCAGCAGGGCGGCGGCGCTGAGGACCATCCGGTCACGGCTGTCGCTCCGGCGCGGGCTCACCCCCCACCACCTCTCCGACGAGGGGGCGCGAGGCGGCCCCGGCGTTCTACTCGTCGGTAACTTAAGGTGTATGGCATAGGACATGCAAGAGGGCGGGCCCACCTCGCCGTGCGACGGTGTCGCGTCAGGTGCGGGGACCCGTGCCGCCCAGCCGGGTCAACAGGTCCGCGAGCAGGGGGACTTCCCGCTCGCCCCAGGCCGGGGCGGCGAAGAGTTCGTCCGCCGTCTCCTCGGCCGTGGCCAGCATCTCCTTCAGGCGGTCCCGCCCCGTCCCGGTCAGCGAGGCGTAGGCCACGCGCGCGTCCCGGGCGTCCGGTTCCCGGGTCACCAGGCCGATCCGCTCCAGGGGGACCAACGCCCGGGTGACCCCGGAGGCCGTCAGGCCCAGCGCCTCGGCGAGGTCGACCCGGCGCATCCGGCCGCCGGGCGCCTGTCCCAGCCGGAGCAGCAGGGTGAAGTCGGCGAGGCTCACCCCGTGCAGCCCGCCGAGCCGGGCGTCGAACCGTCGTACGAGAGCCGCCTGGGCCCGCACGAGGCGCAGGGCCGCGTCCAGGGCGTCACTCATGGCGCACATCCATCGGGCATCTCCTTGCGAGTTCCTTGAGTAGTCAAGTTCATGGGCCGGATGCGCGCGAAGGCGCTACGCGTCGGCCGCCCGTGCCGCTCGGCGCTGGCGCTTGCTCAGGGGGGCCTGGGACAGGTCCTCGGCGGAGGAGCGGAGGTTCTTGAAGCCGTAGCCGCGCTCGGTCAGCCATGTCCGGGCCGCCGCCTCGGCGCGCTCGGTCGCCGCCAGAATGTCCTCCTCTTCCTCCCCGGTGTCCGAGAAGCGGAAGACGAAGGCCGGCCGGGCGGCGATGTCGTAGGTCAGGCTGCCCTCGGGGGTGAAGGCGGCGCGCAGCACGTCATGGGCGGCGGCGTCGGCCAGCAGCGCGGCCCGCTGGTCGTCGGTGAGGCCGTCGAAGACACCGCGCACGCTGACGCGGAAGGTTCGGATGCTCATCCGGCGACCATAGGCGCGTCGGGGCGCGGTGCACCACCGGCTTTTCGCGGCGGTCCGGCGGGAGCGGCGCCCGCACCGGGCACGGTGCACGCGTCGCTCCCGCCGGACCGTGGCTACTGGAAGGCCAGCCGGGCCGCGAAACCTATCAGCAGCAGCCCCGTGACCTGTTCGACGCGGGCCCGCACCCGCGGCCGGCGCAGTATCCGGCCGAGCCGGTCCACGCTGGTCACGTACAGCGTGAACCAGAGCAGGTACAGGATCGCGAACACCAGGGACAACAGCAGCGCCCGGGGCAGCACGCTGCCCCGGGCGGGCAGGAACTGCGGGAGGAAGGTGACGAAGAACAGGGCCACCTTCGGGTTGAGCGCGTTGGACAGGAACCCCTGGCGCAGCATCCGGCGGCCCCGGCCCGTCCGGGGTGTCGTACCGCCCGCGGCCTCGTCGTCCGGCGCGCCCTCCCGCAGGGTCCGGCGGGCGCCGCGCAGGGTCGCGATGCCCATCCACACCAGGTAGGTGGCCCCCACCACCTTCAGCACGGTGAAGGCGGTGGCGGAGGCGAGCAACAGGGCCGAGATGCCGAGCGAGGCCGCGGAGACATGGACGCTGAGGCCGAGCACCCCGCCGAGCATGGTCAGCAACCCGGCTCTACGCCCCCCGGCCAGCGCGTTGCGGGTCATCAGGGCCTGGTCCGGTCCCGGGATCACGATGAGGACCAGACAGGCCGCGGCGAAGGTCAGCACGGTGTGTTCCGTTCCGCGCGGACCGCGGCGAGGACCGCGGCCAGCGCCCGCTGGACGGGAACCGGCCGTTCTCGCAGATAGAAGTGCCCGCCGGGAAAGCGGCGGACGGCCGTCCCGGCCGAGGTGTGCTCGTCCCAGGCCGCGAGTTCGTCCGCCGTGATCCGGTCGTCCTCGCCGCCGAACACGGTGAGCGGCACCGGCAGCGGTTCCCCCGCCTGCCAGGCGTACGTCTCCAGGACCCGGTAGTCCGCGCGCAGCGCGGCCGCGGCCAACTCGCGCAGTTCGGCCGAGGTCAGCACCTCGTCCGGCAGCCCGCCGTGCAGCCGGGCGACGGCATCGAGCAGTTCGTCGTCGGGGAGCCGGTGCAACCGCCCGCCGGGGTAGGGAAGATGGGGTGCCCGGAAGCCCGAGACGACCAGCCGGGCCGGCAGCGGACGGCCGGCGGCGGCCAGGGCGCGCGTCACCTCGTACGCGAACAACGCGCCCAGGCTGTGGCCGAAGAAGACGAACCGGCCCGCCGGAAGGGGCACTTCGGCGACGAACGCCTTGACCAGCTCCCGCATCGACCCGGGCACGGCCTCGTTCAGCCGCGGCACGCGCCCCGGCAGCTGGACCGCGTGCACCCGCGCCGTGCGCAGATCACGGGCCCAGCGCAGGTACTCGGCGGCCGTACCACCCCCGTGCGGAAAGCAGTACAGGTCGCAGGCGGCGGCGCGCGGCGCCCCGCTGAGCAACCAGTCGGGCACGGAACTCACTCTCCCGCCGGGCGTCGTGCGGCCAGATGCGCGGCGAGGGCGTCGACCGTGAAGTGGTCGAAGACCTCCTTGGGCCGGAGCGGCACGCCGAGTTCGTCGCGAGCCTCGGCGCAGATGACCAGGGTGGTGGCCGAATCGACGCCGAGCAGGCCCAGTTCGGTCGCGGGGTCGATCCGGTCCGGTGTCACGTCGAGCAGTTCGGCGATGAAGCCGACCAGCCAGTCGGCGGCGGACTCGGGGGTGCGCGGGGAAGCCGTGGTGGTCACCGTGCTCACCTCTTCTCGGTGATGGGCTCGGACGGGCCGAGAAGCTGCTCCAGATGTCCGTCGAGCGCTTCGACCGTGGTGTACTCCAGGACGGTGCGGACCGGGACGGGCACCCCGAACGCCGACTGGAGCTGTGACGCCAGGCGCGCGGCGAGCAGGGAGTCGCCGCCCAGTTCCAGGAAGTCGTCGGCCAGGTCGATCTGGTTCAGGCCGAGCACCTCCTTCCAGATGTCGACGAGCTTGCGCTGCCGGTCCGTGCGGGGCGGCCGGGTGGCCCTGCCGCGCACGCTGCCGCGCCGGCCGGCCTGGGCGAGCGCGGCGCGGTCCACCTTGCCCGTGGGGCTCAGCGGCAGCTCGTCCAGCGCGAACAGCTGGGCCGGCACCATGTGCCGCGCGAGCCGTTCGGCGGCGAAGGCGCGCAGCTCCTCGGGGGCGAACCGGCGCTGCACGGAAGGTCCTTGGGCGACGAGCACGTCGAAGCCGACCGACGCGGGCCCGCCCGTGGTGGTCAGCGGCGCCGACCGCGGGAAACCGGCCGCGGTCAGCTCCTGCTGCCACTGGGCGCGGTCGAGCAGGCAGTGCGCCTGGCGCAGCTCGGTGTCCTCGAAGTTGTCGTAGCCCTGCTGCAAGCCCATGACCAGGTCGAACCACGGGTGGAAGGTGGTCTGTTCGACGAGCAGCAGCACCCCGCCGGGGGCGAGCACCGAGCGCAGGGCGGAAAGGGTGCGGCGCACCTGCCGCATGTCGTGCAGCACGCTGGCGGCGATGACGAGGTCCGCCGACTGGCCGCCGAAGCCCTGCGCGGCCGGCGGCCGGTCCAGATCGAACACGTCGCAGCGGAGGAAGGGGTATGCGGCGAACTCGGTCTCCGCGCGGTCGAGGAAGTAGCGGGAGACGTCCGTGAAGACGTAGTCGGTGCGGTCGGCGGGCAGCAGCGGCAGCAGGTGCCGGGTGAGCGAGCCGTAACCCGCGCCGACCTCCAGCACGTTCAACGACCGGTCGGCGGGCCAGCGCTCGGCCATCGCCCGTACGGCGGCGGTCGCGGCGGTGTACGTCGGCCCGAAGAGGCGGGCGTAGACACCGGGGGTGCGGTCGGAGGCGTACAGCTCGGCGGAGTGGACGCTCTGGGTCAGCACGCCCGACAGGTTCCCGGCGAGGCCGAGCATCCAGTCGGTGACGTCCTCGGGAACCCCCAGCGTCCCGCCGAGGGCGTCGCGGGCCCGCGCACGAAGCGACTCCGGCAGGCCGTCGGGCAGTTCACGGTCCACGACCAGGCCGCCGCCGGCGCGCCGCAGATACCCCGCCTCCTTGAGGGCGGCCACGGCACGGGCCAGCCAGCGTTCGTAACGGGGGGCCACCCCGACACCGCGCAGGGCCGCCGGGTCGAACGGCTCGCCCGGCAGACGGGGCAGGCCGAAGGCGCGGAAGGCACTCGCGGTGGCGGTGACGTACACCTCGTTCAGCGCGTCCCAGACGGTGCGCAGCTCCCCGGGAGACGGGCCCTCGGCGGGCCGCCCGGCCGTGCCGGCGAGGGCCTCCCACTGCGCCGCGCGCAGCGCCTCGTCCGCCCGCTCGGTCACGAACAGCGTGTCGTCGTGGGTGGGTACGACATATCCCAGCAGGCGGGCCGCGCCGTCCTGGTCCGAGGACTTCACCACGACCGCGCTGTCCACCCCCGGATGCGCGGTGAGCGTCGCCTCGATCTCCCCGAGCTCCACCCGGTGCCCGTTGATCTTCACCTGGCCGTCCCGGCGGCCCAGGAACTCGATCGCGCCGTCGGCGCGGTAGCGCCCGAAGTCGCCCGTGCGGTACAGGCGTTCCCCGGTGCGCGGGTGCGTCACGAAGGACGCCGCGGTGCGCTCCTCGTCGGCCCAGTAGCCACGGGCCAGGCCCACGCCGCCGATGTACAGCTCGCCCGGTGTCCACACCGGGCACGGGTCCATACGGGCGTCCAGCACATGGAAGGTCTGGTTGCGCAGCGGAACGCCGTACGGGATGGTCTTCGCGCCCGGCTCCACCTCGTCGACGACATGGTGGATCGACCAGATCGACGTCTCGGTCGCGCCGCCCAGCGAGACGACCCGCGCCTCGGGCCACAGGCCGTGGATCCGGTCGGGCAGGTCGACGGGTATCCAGTCGCCGCTGAGCAGGATCAGCCGCAGCCGCTCCGGGAGTTCGCCGCCCACCTCCAGGTGCTCCACGAGCATCTGCATCTGCGCCGGGACGGAGTTCCACACCGTCACACCGTGCTCGCTCATCAGCTTGGACCAGTGGGCCGGCTCCGAGCGCAGCTCCGGGTCGGGCAGGACCAGGGCCGCCCCGGTCGCGAGCGCGCCGAAGGTGTCGTACACCGACAGGTCGAAGCCGAGGTCCGCGAGGCCGAAGACGCGGTCCTCGGGGCCGACGGCGAACCGCTCGTTGATGTCCGCGACGGTGTTGAGGGCGGCGTGGTGCTCGATCATCACGCCCTTGGGGGTGCCGGTGGAGCCGGAGGTGTACAGGACGTACGCCAGATCGCCGGGCTCGGCGGGTACCGGCACCCGGCGTCCCTCCGCCGCCTCGGGCCGCACCTCGTCGACGCGCGGGCGCGGAAGGCCCTCGGGCCAGCCCAGGGCGTCCGTCGCGGCGTCGGTGAGGACCGCGAGCGCCCGGCCGTCGTGCAGCAGCCCGGCCCGGCGCCGCTCGGGCAGCGCCGGGCTCACGGGCAGGTAGGCGCCGCCGGCCAGCAGCACGCCGTACGCGGCGGCGATCTGGTCGGCGCCCTTGGGCAGGCCGATGCCCACCAGGCGGTCGCGCAACCCGTCCGTGCCCAGTGCGGCCACCTCGCCGGCCACCGCCCGCGCCCGCGCGGCGAGTTCGCCGTAGGTCAGGGCGCCGGTCCCGGTCAGGACGGCGGGCCGCTCCGGATGCTCGGCCGCCCGGTCGAGGAACGGCTCGTGCAGCAGGCCCGAGGGGCGCTCGCCGCTGGTGTCGTTGGCGCGTTCGCGGCCGGCGAGCTGGTGTCCGGGCAGCTCGACGGTGATCTCCTCGGCCCACATCGCGTCGTCGTCGGCGAGCCGGGCGACCAGCGAGGTGTAGGCGGCGAACATGTCGTCCAGCAGGCCCTCGGGGAACAGCTCCTCCACGCAGTCCCAGGTCAGGTCGAGCGAGCCGGTGAGGTCCACCACCTGGTGGTCCAGCCAGACCTGCGGGGTCTGACTCACCCGGTAGGTGATGTCGCCGAAGTAGCTCAGCGGCCCGGAGACGTCCGCGGCGGTGCCGAGGCCGCTGGTGAAGACCACGGGCATCGTCTCGAACCCGCTCTGCAGGCCGAGGCGACGGCGTTCGCGCAGCGCCTCCAGCGCGCTGACCTGCCGGTACCGCAGATCGTGCTGCAACTGCGCCTGGGTGGCCCCGACCCGCTCGGCGAGCGTACGGCCCGTCGAGGCGTCCGTCTCCAGCAGGCAGATGGAGGTGAAGTCGCCGACCATGCGCCGCAGGTGGGGATGGACCGTGCGCCCGCCGTTCTCCGTCTCGGCGAGCAGCAGCGGCAGCCGGTTGAACAGGGTGAGATTGAGGGTGAAGCGGCGGGACCCGCCCCACACGGCGAGGACCTCCGAGAACAGGGCCGCCAGCACGGCGGTCGGCGTCAGCCCCCGGTCCTCGCAACGCCCTTGCAGCGAACGCCACTTGTCCTCGGGCAGATGGAACTCGCGGTGGGTGAAACGCGGCCGGTGCACGCTCACCGGCGACTTGGCCAGGGGGAGTTCGGGCGGCGGGGCGAGGGTGGCGGCCCGGGACGTCCAGTAGGCGAGCGCCTTCTGGTAGCGGGGCGCCCGGGAGCCCCGCTGGAGTTCCAGGGCGTAGTCGCGGAAGGTGACGTCCACCGGCGGCAGTTGGAGGCCGGGGTCCTGGCACAGCGCGCTCCACTCGCTGAACAGCAGGGTGAGGCTGGCCAGGTCGACCATCAGCAGGTCGACGCTGACGTGCAGGCGGTCGTGGTCGGGCAGCCGGCTCAGCCGCAGGTCGAACAGCGGCCAGTCGGACGCCGTGTACACCCGGTGCGACATCTCCTCCCGGGCGTCGAGCAGCGCGCGCTCCCTGTCCTCGTCCGAGGCGGAGCGCAGGTCGGTACATCGGACCTCGAAGCGGGGCACGGTCCTGAGCACCTGCTGGCGTCCGTCGGGGCCGACGACCGCGCGCAGCATGTCGTGCCGTTCCACCAGCCGGCGCCAGGCCGCGGACAGCACCTCGGGGTCGAGGCGGCGGCCCTCCAGTTCGAAGTACGCGTGCGGGGCCACGTTCCCCAGGACGAAGTTGGGGCCCCGGCCGACCCAGTACGCGTACTGGATCTCGGTCAGCGGGAACGGCTCGAACCGTTCCCGCCCGGGGGTGTTCGAGGAATTGCGGACCTTCATGGAGCTCCCTCTCCCTAGAGGTCACAGACGAGTTGTGCCGGTGGGACGGTGCGCGAAGGTGCGGGTGGGGGTGCGCGTGCACTCCGGGCCGGAAGAAGGCGGAAGGCGAGTGCGGCGAAGGCGACGGAATACCGAACACGGGCCGGATACGTCACTCAGACCGTCGACGAATTATCATCCATACGTGGGGCGGCATATTCTTCCGTGGCACGGCCCGGAGAGCGGTAAGACTCCTGGTGGCGTGGGCCGGAAGAGGTTCGTGAATTTCCCCGGGTACTCACAAAACCCCCTGGATAACGGGTCTGGCCAGGTAAACCCCGGTGAAGTCAAGCAGCGCCCGCCGAAGGCGGTCAAGCGGTCGAATATGTCATTGGCGAGAACCCGTGGCCGCCGCAAACCGGGCATTACCGCGCCGCTCCCGATTCCGGAAATCGGGTCCCGGTGCGCGCATCCCGGCGGGAAGGCATTCCGTTTTTCGGACGGAACCGGAGAGGCCGCCGTGTCTCCTGAAGTGTTCTTTGCACGCGCGTTGGCCGGAAGAGGACCCCCGGAAGCGGGGCGGTGAACCGGTTCCCGGGACCGCCTACCCTTGACCCATGACCAGCAGCAGCGACCGGAGCCCCGCAGTGGACGTGCCCGCACCCAAGAGCTACGAGATCCGCACCTATGGGTGCCAGATGAACGTCCACGATTCCGAGCGATTGGCCGGGCTGCTGGAAGAGGCCGGGTACGTGCGGGCGCCGGAGGACGCCGACGGCGACGCGGACGTCGTCGTCTTCAACACGTGCGCGGTGCGGGAGAACGCCGACAACCGGCTGTACGGCAACCTCGGCCGGCTCGCGCCGAGGAAGGCGTCCCGCCCCGGCATGCAGATCGCGGTCGGCGGCTGCCTCGCGCAGAAGGACCGCGACACCATCGTGAAGAAGGCGCCCTGGGTGGACGTCGTCTTCGGCACGCACAACATCGGCAAGCTGCCGGTCCTGCTGGAGCGCGCCCGCGTCCAGGAGGAGGCGCAGGTCGAGATCGCCGAGTCGCTGGAGGCGTTCCCCTCCACACTGCCGACGCGGCGCGAGAGCGCGTACGCGGCCTGGGTGTCGATCTCCGTCGGCTGCAACAACACCTGCACCTTCTGCATCGTCCCGGCGCTGCGCGGCAAGGAGAAGGACCGCAGGCCCGGCGACATCCTCGCCGAGGTCGAGGCGCTGGTGGCCGAGGGCGTCTCCGAGATCACGCTGCTCGGGCAGAACGTCAACGCGTACGGCTCCGACATCGGCGACCGCGAGGCCTTCAGCAAGCTGCTGCGCGCCTGCGGGAACATCGAGGGCCTGGAGCGGGTCCGCTTCACCTCGCCGCACCCGCGCGACTTCACCGACGACGTCATCGCCGCGATGGCCGAGACGCCGAACGTGATGCCGCAGCTGCACATGCCGCTCCAGTCCGGCTCGGACACGGTCCTGAAGGCGATGCGCCGTTCGTACCGGCAGGAGCGGTACCTCGGGATCATCGAGAAGGTCCGTGCCGCTATCCCGCACGCGGCGATCACCACCGACATCATCGTGGGCTTCCCCGGCGAGACCGAGGAGGACTTCGAGCAGACGCTGCACGTGGTGCGCGAGGCGCGGTTCGCGCAGGCCTTCACCTTCCAGTACTCCAAGCGCCCCGGGACCCCGGCCGCGACCATGGAGGACCAGATCCCCAAGGAGGTCGTCCAGGCGCGGTACGAGCGGCTCGTCGCCCTCCAGGAGGAGATCTCCTGGGAGGAGAACAAGAAGCAGGTCGGCCGCACGCTGGAGCTGATGGTCGCGGAGGGCGAGGGCCGCAAGGACGGCGCCACGCACCGGCTGTCCGGGCGCGCCCCCGACAACCGGCTGGTCCACTTCACCAAGCCGGAGCAGGAGGTGCGGCCCGGTGACGTGGTCACCGTCGAGGTGACGTACGCCGCCCCGCACCACCTCCTCGCCGAGGGCCCGGTCCTCGCCGTGCGCCGCACGCGCGCCGGCGACGCGTGGGAGAAGCGCACCGCCGAGGAGGCCGCGAAGCCGGCCGGCGTGATGCTGGGCCTGCCGAAGATCGGCGCCCCCGAGCCGCTGCCGGCGGCGAGCGGGTGCGGCTGCGACTGACGGGTGCGTACGGCCCGCCGCCCGGCGGGGCGAGCCGGGCCGTGAAGCGGCACTGAGCCCGGCCGGGGCGTGGGCCCCGGCCGGGCTGCCCGCGCACCCCGGTGCCGGGTTACCCTGCCGATCATGCTTGTCGCCGCCGCCGTCTGTCCCTGCCCGCCGCTGCTCGTGTCCGAGGTCGCCGCGGGTGCCGCATCCGAGATGGACACCGCGCGCGCGGCCTGCACGGACGCGCTCGGCGTGCTCGCGGCCGCCCGCCCCGACCTGCTGGTGGTCGTCGGCCCCGCCGGGCCGGGCGCAGGGGGAACGTTCCCGCAGGGCGCCCGGGGCTCGTTCCGGGGCTTCGGCGTCGCCCGGGACGTGCGGCTCGGACCCGCCGAGGACGCGGTCGCGGGGCGCGAGCTGCCGTCCTCCCTGGCCGTCGGCGCCTGGCTGCTGGAACGCACCGGCTGGGCGGACGCCCCGGTCGAGGGCCTCGGCGCGGAGGAGACGCTCACGCCGGAACAGTGCGCCGAGACCGGGCGCGGAATCGGCGCCCGCGCCGCTCGTGTCGCCCTCCTGGTCATGGGCGACGCCAGCGCCTGCCGCACGGTCAAGGCCCCGGGCTACCTGGACGAGCGAGCGGCCCCCTTCGACGCGGCGGTCGCCCGGGCCCTCGCCGCCGCGGACCTCCCGGCCGTCCTCGCCCTCGACCCCGGCCTCGCCCGGACCCTGAAGGCATCCGGCCGCGCCCCCTGGCAGATCCTGGCGGGCGCCGCCGAGGGGGCGGACCTCGACGGCTCCCTGCTGTACGAGGACGCGCCGTACGGGGTGGGGTACGTGGTCGCGACGTGGTCCTAGCGGGACCGAGCCGGTCGTAGGGGGCCGGGCGAACCGGTCCTGGCGTGCCCGCGTCGGCCGCTCGCCTCAGGACGTCGGCGGCGGTCCCTGCGGCGGCGTGGGGGGATGGGGCCGCGCGTCCGGCGCGCCGTGCGGGTGCTCGTCCCTGTGGGCCAGACGGTCCATGGCGCCCTTCGCCTTGCCCGTGCCGGCCTGGATCTTGTCGGTGTACTTGTGCTTGGTGCGGTCGTCGACTGCCTTGGCGGCCTTGTCGAGGCCGTGGTGCACCTTGTCGCCGTGCCGGCGCGCGAGGTCGGACACCTTGTCCCTGGCCGGGCCGAGCCTGGCCTTCATGTTGTCCAACAGACCCATGATCCACCTTCCCTCGCGGAGCGATCACCCGCGGACGCCCTCGGCGGGCTGCCGACGGGGACCGTGGTCCAGAAGTCGCGCGAACACGCCCATATCCACTCCATACGGTACTCGCGCGGGGGCCTTCCCGCGTCACCGAGTGCGTACGGTCGCGCCGCCCGGGTCACCGTCCCGCACGGCCCGCGCACGGCACCTCACCTCGGGCGACGAACCGTCTCGAACCCCTCGTCGCGCAACTCGTTCGAGACCTCGCCACGGGGTTTGCGAGACTGGTGCGGTGAGCAGCGCACCCCTCGCCCCCCGCGTCATCGCCGTCGTCGGCCCCACCGCGGCCGGAAAGTCCGATCTCGGCGTCTTCCTGGCCCAGCAGCTCGGCGGCGAGGTCGTCAACGCCGACTCGATGCAGCTCTACCGCGGGATGGACATCGGCACCGCCAAGCTGACGCCCGAGGAGCGCGGCGGCGTGCCGCACCATCTGCTGGACGTCTGGGACGTCACGGTCACCGCCTCGGTCGCCGAGTACCAGAAGCTGGCCCGCGCCCGCATCGACGCGCTGCTCGCCGAGGGCCGCTGGCCGGTCCTCGTCGGCGGCTCCGGGCTCTACGTCCGCGGCGCCGTCGACAACCTGGAGTTCCCCGGCACCGACCCCGAGGTCCGCGCCCGCCTGGAGGAGGAGCTGGCGCTGCGCGGCTCCGGCGCCCTGCACGCCCGCCTGGCCGCCGCCGACCCGGAGGCCGGCCGCGCGATCCTGCCCAGCAACGGCCGCCGCATCGTGCGCGCCCTGGAGGTGATCGAGATCACCGGCCAGCCCTTCACCGCCAACCTCCCCGGCCACGACTCGGTCTACGACACCGTCCAGATCGGCGTCGACGTGGCCCGGCCGGAGCTGGACGACCGGATCACTCGGCGCGTCGACCGGATGTGGGAGGCCGGCCTCGTGGACGAGGTGCGCGCGCTGGAGGCGCGGGGGTTGCGCGAGGGGCGCACGGCGTCGCGCGCGCTGGGATACCAGCAGGTGCTCGCGGTGCTCGCCGGTGAATGCACCGAAGCGGAGGCGCGCGCCGAGACCGTGCGCGCCACCAAGCGCTTCGCGCGCCGACAGGATTCCTGGTTCCGCCGCGACCCCCGTGTGCACTGGCTGAGCGGTGCCGAGGCCGACCGCGGGGAACTTCCGCAGCAGGCCCTGACGTTGGTCGAACGACCGGTTACAGCCTGATCACGTGATGGCATCGGGATGCGCCGCCGGTCATCGCCGCCTCCGGCGCCGTGCCATCATCGAGCTTCGATCGACCAAGTGGAGTCCTAGTTGGGAGGGCGCGTGGCGATGGAGGCCGGCCCTCGCGACACCGCACCGGGTGCCGAGCACGTCACCACCGAGGGTGACCGACCGGACCGGGACGAGGACCTACGGAGCGAGGGCGAGGACCGGCTGGGCGAGGAGGAACGCCGCTCGGCCGGAAGCGATTATCCGCTCGCCGATGTCGGGCAGTCCCTGGCCGACATCGAGGCCGAGGCCGAGGACCGTCTCACCGACGACGGGCCCGACGAGACCACGGACGGCGTGACCGCCGACGGCCCGACGCCGGAGGAGATGTACTCCGGCGGCCCCGAGGTCGAGGTCGAGCTGCGGCCACAGCGCCGGCTGCGCATCTGGCAGCTCGCGCCCATCGTGGGCCTGTCCGCCCTCGGCTCCCTGATGTTCGCCTTCCCGCTCGCCTTCGACGGCGACAGCGGCGCGGTCATCGCCATGCTCGGCCTGCTGATCTGCTGCTGCGCCGCCGGCTGGGGCATGATGGCCGCCCGCCGGGTGGGCTACACCTGGCCGGGCCTGCCCCCGCGCGGCTCCGGCCGCCGTCCCGACTGGCGCGTCGTCCTCGGCTACGCGCTGCTGGTCGCCGTGGTGGCCGTACTCGCCGTCTGGCGCGTGGCCAGGCTGCGCTGACGGCTGACGGCTGACGGCTGACGGCTGACGGCTGACGGCTGACGGCCGACGCCCGACCGCGGGCTCCGGCCGGGCGCCGAAGCCGTCGCGGGACTGCCCCCTGGGCCCGCGGAAGCCGTCGTGGAACCTCCGCCGCACCCACCCCGTACGATCGAGGAATGAGCACGCGGATCGCCTTCCTCAAGGGTCACGGCACCGAGAACGACTTCGTGATCGTCCCGGACCCCGACAACGCCATCGAGCTGTCCCCGGCCGCCGTGGCCGCCCTGTGCGACCGCCGGGCCGGCATCGGCGGCGACGGCGTGCTGCACGTGGTGCGTTCGGCCGCGCACCCCGAGGCGCGGCGGATGGCCGACGAGGCCGAGTGGTTCATGGACTACCGCAACAGCGACGGCTCGATCGCGGAGATGTGCGGCAACGGCGTCCGGGTCTTCGCCCGCTACCTCCAGCACGCCGGCCATGCCGCCGAGGGCGACCTCGCGATCGCCACCCGCGGCGGCGTGAAGAGCGTCCACATCGCCAAGGACGGGGACGTGACCGTCGGTATGGGCAGCGCCCGCCTCCCCGAGGGGGACGTCACGGTGCGCGTCGGCGAGCGCAGCTGGCCCGCGCGGAACGTCAACATGGGCAACCCGCACGCGATCGCCTTCGTGACCGACCTCGCGCACGCCGGCGACCTGTACACCCCGCCGCCGGTCAGCCCCGAGAGCGCCTACCCGGAGGGGGTCAACGTCGAGTTCGTCGTGGACCGCGGCCCCCGCCATGTCGCGATGCGCGTGCACGAGCGCGGCTCCGGCGAGACCCGCTCCTGCGGCACCGGTGCCTGTGCCGTCGCCGTGGCCACCGCGCGTCGCGACGGCGCGGACCCGGCCGTCACCGGCACCCTCGCGACGTACACCGTGGACGTGCCCGGCGGGCGCCTGGTCATCACCGAACGGCCGGACGGCCAGATCGAGATGACCGGCCCCGCGGTGATCGTCGCCGAGGGCGAGATCGACGGCGAGTGGCTGGAAAACGCGCTTCGCTGACCTGCCGAAACCGCCCTCAGGGCGGCCTCGGGCGCCCGGAGCAGTGGTTCCCGGGCGCCGGGTCCGATCGAATCCACGGGCGACCCCAGGGCAGGTGGCGCAAAACTTAAACCTCCTTTTCGTCGCTCGAATGGGTGATCCGTTTCACGCTCGGCGAGAGGCGGTCGGTCGCACGTGGTGGGCTCGATAGCATCAAGCACCGGCACGGACGGGGGAGCGTCGGCATCCCTGAGCCGCGCATGCCCTGGGGATCCGTCCGCCGGTCCACGAGCCGGAGGTGCCCATGAGTGCGGAGGCCACGAACCCCCCGACCCCGGTCCCGGTAGTGCCCGCGGCGGCGACGGCCGCCGCGGCACCCGCGACGGTGCGCCGGAAGTCCCGGCCCAGGATCGATCTGCGCCGGCTCGGCCGGGCCGCGCTGCTCGGTTCCGCCGCCCGGGACAGACTGCCCGACGCGATCGGCCACGTGGTGGAGGCGCACCGCGCCCACCATCCCGACGCCGACCTCGAACCCCTGCGCCGCGCCTACGTCCTGGCCGAGTCCTCGCACCGCGGCCAGACACGCAAGAGCGGCGAGCCGTACATCACCCACCCGCTCGCCGTGACCCTCATCCTCGCCGAACTCGGCGCCGAGACCACGACGCTGACGGCCTCGCTGCTGCACGACACCGTCGAGGACACCGAGGTGACGCTGGACCAGGTGCGCGAGCAGTTCGGCGAGGAGGTCCGCTACCTGGTCGACGGCGTCACCAAGCTGGAGAAGGTCGACTACGGGGCCGCCGCCGAGCCCGAGACCTTCCGCAAGATGCTGGTCGCCACCGGCAGCGACGTGCGGGTGATGTCGATCAAACTCGCCGACCGGCTGCACAACATGCGCACCCTCGGTGTGATGCGCCCGGAGAAACAGGCGCGGATCGCGGGTGTCACGCGTGACGTCCTGATCCCGCTGGCCGAACGCCTCGGTGTACAGGCCCTGAAGACCGAACTGGAGGACCTGGTCTTCGCCATCCTCCACCCCGAGGAGTACGAGCACACCAGGGAACTCATCGCGGAGAACGCCGCCCGCGCCGAGGACCCGCTCGCCGTGGTCGCCGAGGAGATGCGCGCGGTGCTGCGCGAGGCCGGTCTGTCCGCCGAAGTCCTCATCCGCCCACGCCACTTCGTCTCCGTGCACCGAGTGGCCCGTAAGCGAGGACGGTTGCGCGGCACCGACTTCGGCCGGCTCCTGGTGCTGGTGGCCGAGGACGCCGACTGTTACGGCGTACTGGGCGAGCTGCACACCTGTATGACGCCGGTGGTCTCGGAGTTCAAGGACTTCATCGCCGTACCGAAGTTCAACCTGTACCAGTCGTTGCACACCGCCGTCGCCCTCCCCCGGACTCGAAACGGCTCGCCCGGGGGGACCCCCGCGGACGGACAGACCGTCGAAGTCCTCATCCGCACCCACCAGATGCACAAGGTCGCCGAGGCCGGCGTCATCGCGCTGGGCAATCCGTACGCCGCCGACGCCTCCGGTGCCGACGACCCCGCCGACGGCGAGCGCGCCGACCCCACGCGCCCCGGCTGGCTGTCCCGGCTCCTGGAGTGGCAGCAGGCCGCGCCCGACCCCGACACCTTCTGGTCCACCCTGCGCGAGGACCTCGCCCAGGACCGTGAGATCACCGTCTTCCGCCCCGACGGCGGCACCCTGGGCCTGCCCGAGGGCGCCACCTGCGTGGACGCCGCGTACGGGCAGTACGGCGAGGACGCGCACGCCTGCCTCGGGGCCCGCGTCAACGGCCGCCTGGCCACGCTGAGCACGGTCCTGAAGGACGGCGACACCGTCGAACTCCTCATGGGCCAGGACCCCGCCTCCGAGCCCTCCCGCGAGTGGCTGGAGCACGCCCACACCCCCGCCGCCCGCATCGCCATCCAGCGCTGGCTGGCCACGCACCCCGGCGGGGGCGCCCCGGCCGAGCAACCGGCCGGCTATCGCGCCGACGCCGACTTCCCCGAACGGCGCGCCGCCGCGGCCGGCCCCGGGGGGCGCACCCAGGGCGCCGACGTCCGCACCGACCGCCCCGGTGCCGCCGTGCGCCTCGCCGGATGCTGTACGCCCGTGCCGCCCGACGAGATCACCGGCTTCCCGGTGCGCGGGGGAGTGGTGACCGTGCACCGCCTGGAGTGCGCGGCGGTGGCGCACATGAAGAGCAGGGGGCGTGCGGAGATCGGGGTGCACTGGGGGGACACCACCGCGTGCCGGGTCACCCTGGTCGCCGAATCGTTCGGCCGCCGCGGTCTGCTCGCCGATCTCACCGAGGCGATCGCCCTCGCGGGCGGCGACATCGTCTCCGCCACGGTGGAGCCGCCGAGCGAGCAGCGGGTGCGCCACACCTACACCCTCCAACTCCCCGACGCCGCGGACCTGCCGGCCCTCATGCGCGCCATGCGGGACGTACCGGGCGTCTACGACGTGAGCCGCGCCCGACACCAGGCCCCGTCCCCCTGAACCCCGGAGCCGCGGGGGGCCTGGGCGGCGCCGGCGCGGTATGGAGCGTGTGTACGACGTGAGTCGCGCCCTTGAGCGGGCGGCGCCCTCCGAACCCCGCAGCGGGCGACCCGTTCGGGTGGGTCGGGTGCGCGTCGCCGCCGCGGGGCGTGCGGGCGCTGGTAGCGGTGGTCCATGCTGCTCAACCCCCGTTACCGGGCCACCTCGGGCCCTGCCCCCCGGCGCCGGGCGGCCCGCAACCGCCGCAAGGCCGTCCTCCTCGCCTCCGCCGCCTCCCTCTGCTCCCTGTGCCTGCTCGGCGCCGCCGCCCCGCCCGTGCCGCTCGGCGTCGGCGACCGGCTCTACCCGACGCTCGGCAACCCCGGCTACGACGTCGCGTCGTACGACCTGGACCTCACCTATCCGGGCGCCAACGACAAGCCGCTGGAGGCCGTCACCACCATCGACGCCTGGGCCACCGCCGACCTGGACCGCCTCAACCTGGACTTCGCGCACGGAACCGTCCGCTCCGTCAAGGTCGACGGCGTGCCCGCGGACTTCGCCGGCGCCGGGGAGGACCTGGTGGTCACCCCCGTGCAGCCGCTGCGCCGGGGCGACTGGATCCGGATCACCGTGCGGCACACCAGTGACCCGAGGCCCGGCGAGGACCACAAGGGCGACGGCGGCTGGGTGCCCACCACCGACGGCCTCGTCATGGCGAACCAGGCCGACGCCGCCCACCTGGTCTTCCCGTGCAACGACCACCCGTCCGACAAGGCGATGTTCACCTTCCGGGTCACCGCCCCGAACGCCTACACCGTGGTCGCCAACGGCCTGCCCACCGGCTCCGAGCGGGTCGGCGGCAACACCACCTGGACCTACCGCACCCAGCACCCCATGGCCACCGAACTGGCCCAGGTGTCCATCGGCCGCTCCGCCGTGCCGCGCCGCCAGGGCCCCCACGGACTGCCCCTGCGCGACGTCGTGCCCAGCGCCGACCGCAAGACCCTCGAACCCTGGCTCGCCAGGACGCCCGACCAGATCACCTGGATGGAGGGCAAGGTCGGTCCGTACCCGTTCGAGACGTACGGCGTGCTCATGGCGAACGCCACCACCGGTTTCGAACTGGAGACACAGACCCTCTCCCTCTTCGAGAAGAACCTGTTCACCGAGTCCGCCTACCCCAAGTGGTACGTCGAGTCGATCATGGTGCACGAGCTGGCCCACCAGTGGTTCGGCGACAGCGTCAGCCCCGCTTCCTGGTCCGACGTATGGCTGAACGAGGGGCACGCGACCTGGTACGAGGCCCTGTACGCGGAGGAGAAGGGCCACCAGCCCATGATCGACCGGATGAAGGCCGCCTACCGCGCCTCCGACGGCTGGCGCGCCTCCGGCGGTCCGCCCGCCCGGCCCAAGGAGCCCGAGCCCGGCCAGAAGATCAGCATCTTCCGGCCCAGTGTCTACGACGGCGCGGCCCTCGCCCTCTACGCCCTGCGGCAGGAGGTCGGCCGCCCGGCCTTCGAGCGCCTGGAGCGGATCTGGGTCCGCGACCACCGCGACGCCAACGCCTCCACCAGCGACTTCATCAACCTGGCCTCGCAGGTCGCCGGCCGTGACCTCGCCGGCTTCCTGCACGCCTGGCTGTACGACGCGAAGACCCCGCCGATGCCGGGACACCCGGACTGGAAGCCGGCGGTCCCGCCCCAGAAGGAGGGGAAGGCGGCCAAGCGGCCGGCCCGCAGATGAGGCGGCGGGCGGCGCCGGGCGCCGGGACTCCGCGGTCCCGGCGCCGCCCCGGCCCTCGGTGACCGCCGTCTCGGGCCCCGTGATAACACGGTGACGGGACGCGCCGCCTCGTGCGACCATCGTCGGGTCGGCGCCGCGCGGGACACGGGAATCTCCCGGGGTACCCGAGCGTTGACCATCACGAGCGGCCTGCCGGGCCGCCGTACCGACGCCGCCACGGCACACCCATCGACGTAAGGATCCAATGACCTCCTCTTCTTCCCCTTCCCAGGACGCCAAGCGCATGGCGCACGCCTACCCCGAGGGTCTTCGGGCCGATGCCCTGATGGAAGAGGACGTCGCCTGGAGCCACGAGATCGACGGAGAGCGGGACGGCGACCAGTTCGACCGCTCCGAGCGCGCGGCCCTGCGCCGCGTGGCGGGTCTGTCCACCGAGCTGGAGGACGTCACCGAGGTCGAGTACCGACAGCTCCGCCTGGAGCGGGTCGTGCTCGTCGGCGTATGGACCACCGGCACCGCGCAGGACGCCGACAACTCCCTCGCGGAGCTGGCCGCCCTCGCGGAGACGGCGGGCGCGCTCGTGCTCGACGGCGTCATCCAGCGCCGCGACAAGCCCGACGCGGCCACCTACATCGGCTCCGGCAAGGCCCTGGAGCTGCGCGACATCGTCCTCGAAACGGGCGCGGACACCGTCATCTGCGACGGTGAACTGAGCCCCGGCCAGCTGATCCAGCTGGAGGACGTCGTCAAGGTCAAGGTCATCGACCGCACCGCCCTGATCCTGGACATCTTCGCCCAGCACGCCAAGTCCCGGGAGGGCAAGGCGCAGGTCGCGCTCGCGCAGATGCAGTACATGCTGCCGAGGCTGCGCGGCTGGGGCCAGTCGCTGTCCCGGCAGATGGGTGGTGGCCGCGGCGGCCTCGCCACCCGTGGCCCCGGTGAGACCAAGATCGAGACGGACCGGCGGCGGATCCGCGAGAAGATGGCGAAGATGCGCCGGGAGATCGCGGAGATGAAGACCGGCCGCGAGATCAAGCGCCAGGAGCGCCGACGCAACAAGGTGCCCTCGGTCGCCATCGCGGGCTACACCAACGCCGGCAAGTCCTCCCTGCTCAACCGGCTCACCGGCGCGGGCGTCCTGGTCGAGAACGCGCTGTTCGCGACCCTGGACCCGACCGTGCGCCGCGCGGAGACCCCGAGCGGCCGCCTGTACACGCTCGCGGACACCGTCGGCTTCGTCCGGCACCTGCCCCACCACCTGGTCGAGGCGTTCCGCTCCACCATGGAGGAGGTCGGCGACTCCGACCTGATCCTGCACGTGGTGGACGGCTCGCACCCGGTCCCCGAGGAGCAGCTCGCCGCCGTGCGCGAGGTCATCCGGGACGTCGGCGCCACCGACGTGCCCGAGATCGTCGTGATCAACAAGGCGGACGCGGCCGACCCGCTGGTCCTCCAGCGGCTGCTGCGCGTCGAGAAGCGCTCCATCGCGGTCTCGGCCCGCACCGGCCAGGGCATCGCCGAGCTGCTCGCGCTCATCGACGAGGAGCTGCCCCGCCCCTCGGTCGAGGTCGAGGCGCTGGTGCCGTACACCCACGGCAAGCTCGTGGCCCGCGCCCACACCGAGGGCGAGGTGATCTCCGAGGAGCACACCGCGGAGGGCACCCTGCTCAAGGCCCGGGTGCACGAGGAGCTGGCGGCGGACCTCGCGCCGTACACGCCGGTCTCCGCGGCCTGACCCACGGCAGCACGCACGAAGGCCCGCCGCCCCGAGGGGCGGCGGGCCTTCGCCGTGACGCCGTGCGCGGCTCAGCCGGTCACTGCCCGGCGAACTTGTCGCTCACGGACTTGTACACGCCCTTGGCCACGTCACCGAAGCGGGGACCCGCCAGCCAGCCGGACGTCACCGGGCCGATCGAGGTGTTGGACACCAGCGCGGGCTTGCCGTCCGAGCCGGTCTCCACCCAGCCGCCGCCGGACGCGCCACCGGTCATGGTGCAGCCGATCCGGTACATCGTCGGGTCGTCCTGGTTGAGCGAGAGCCGGCCCGGCTTGTCCTGGCACTGGTACAGCAGCTGGCCGTCGTACGGCGGCGCCGCCGGGTAGCCCGAGGCCGTCATGTGCTGCACCTTCGGCACGGCCGGCGCGTCGAAGTCCACCGGCAGCGCTCCGCCGACGGTCTCCTCCAGCGACTTGCCGCCGTTGCCCTGCTCCGGCGTCACATGGATGACCGCGAAGTCGTACGGGGCGCCGTCGCCGCCGGTCTCGCCGCCCTTGTCGATCCACTGCTGGGAGGTCTGCGCCGCGTCCGCCCACCAGACGCCGTACGGCGCGATCTGCTCCCGGGTGGCGTTCTGCAGCTGGTCGACCGACTTGGCCGCGTTGTTGTACGACGGCACGAAGGCGAGGTTGCGGTACCAGCCGCCGCTCTTGCCCGCGTGCACACAGTGGCCCGCCGTCCACACGAGGTTGGACTTGCCGGGGTGCGCGGGGTCCTCCACGACCGTGCCCGAGCAGACCATGTGGCCCTCGGGGGAGTCGAAGAACACCTTGCCCGAGGTGGCCGCGTTGGCGTGGTACGGCGCCGCGACCTGCCGCGCCTTCACCGGCTGCGGCGTCGGGTCGGTCACGCCCTGGTCACCGGAGATGTCGTTGTCGTCGACGCCCTTGTCGGGGTCGCCCGCGTGCCGCATCCGGTTCGGGTCCCACAGGCCCTTGATGATCGGGTTGATGAAGTCGTTGGCCTCGCGCAGCCAGTCCTTGCGGTTCCAGTCCTTCCAGGCGCCGTTCTTCCACTTGTCGATGTCGATCCCGTGTTCCTTCAGCTTCTGCCGCAGGTCGTCCGGGATCTTGATCTTTCCGTCGCCGGTGCCGGCCGCGGCGGCGGAGGCGGACGGGTTGCCGTCGGCTTGGTCGTCGCCGCCGCAGGCGGTGGCGGTCAGCGCCAGCGCCGAGGCGAGGGCGACCGCCGCCAGCGAGGTCGAGGCGCGGCGGGTGCGGGCGCCCCTTTCCCGCCGGCTGGTGGACGACGGCCGTATGGATCGCATGTTCTTGACTCCCCGTGTGGTGACGGAACTTCGGCGCGCGGCCATGGCATCGGCCGCCCTCCCACGGAGAGTTCGGGCCGGTCCCATGACCTTTGGGAACGGCATCACACCCTATGCGGTCGGCGAGCGGGACTTCCGCCTGAACGGCAACGGTTTCGCTACGAGCGGTGTCCGGTCCGCCACATCGATCCGGGGCCAGGCCGTGACCCCGCCGTGTGGTGAGCGGTTGTAGGGGGCGGGGGGCCCGCTGCCTGCCCTGGTCCCCGTGGATCAACTCGCCTGTCTACAGCGGGAGGACAGCCAGCCGTGGCCGTGACCGAGTCGTTGGCGGAAGAAGCGCACGGGCCGGCGGGTGCCGCGCACGAGGGGATCCTGCGGCGCCAGTCGGCGCGCGAGTCCTCGGCGCGCACCTACGCACGGGCCCTGCCCATCGTGCCCGTGCGGGCGCGCGGGCTGACCATCGAGGGCGCGGACGGCCGCCGCTACCTGGACTGCCTCTCCGGCGCGGGCACGCTCGCGCTCGGCCACAACCATCCGGTGGTGCTGGAGGCGGTCCGCCAAGTCCTCGACTCGGGCGCGCCGTTGTCGGTCCTGGACCTCGCGACGCCGGTCAAGGACGCGTTCATCACCGAGTTGTTCCAGACCCTCCCGCCGGGGCTCGCCGGGCGGGCACGGGTGCAGTTCTGCGGGCCGGCCGGGACGGACGCGGTCGAGGCCGCGCTCAAGCTGGTCCGGGCCGCGACGGGGCGCCCCGGATTCCTCGCCTTCACCGGGGCCTACCACGGCATGACCGCGGGCGCGCTGGCCGTCTCCGGCGGCGCGCCCGAGGTCCAGGTGGCCCGGCTGCCCTATCCGCAGGACTACCGCTGCCCCTTCGGCGTCGGCGGTCCCCACGGCGCCGAACTCGCCGCGCGCTGGACCGAATCCCTCCTCGACGACCCCAAGTCGGGCGTCCCGCTGCCCGCCGGGATGATCCTCGAACCGGTCCAGGGCGAGGGCGGGGTGCTCCCGGCCCCGGACGACTGGCTGCGCCGGATGCGCCGTCTCACCGCGGACCGCTCCATCCCGCTGATCGCCGACGAGATCCAGACCGGGGTCGGTCGCACCGGCGCCTTCTGGGCCGTCGACCACAGCGGCATCACCCCCGACGTCATGGTCCTCTCCAAGGCCATCGGCGGCAGCCTGCCCCTGGCCGTCATCGTCTACCGCGACGACCTCGACCTGTGGCAACCGGGCGCGCACGCGGGCACGTTCCGCGGCAACCAGCTGGCGATGGCGGCGGGCACGGCGACGCTGGCGTTCGTCCGGGAGAACGGGCTGGCGGAACGGGCGGGCCGGCTCGGTGCGCGGATGACGGGGCAACTACGGGCTGACCTGGGGGGATTGGCGTGTGTCGGGGAGGTGCGGGGGCGGGGGTTGATGATCGGGGTGGAGATGGTGCGGCCGGAGAGGGCCGGGCCGGTGGGCGGGAGACCGGGCGCCCGGGTCCCCGAGGCGGCGGCCGACGGGCGGCCCGCGGGCCGCGGCGCGGGTGTGGGGCGGCCCGGTGAAGAGCCCGCCGGCGATCGCCCGGACGTGGCGTCACTGCTCGGCGGGGTGCCTGCCGGCCCTGGCCCCGGTGCGGCTCGTACCGCCGGGGGTTCCGCCGCGGACGACGCGCGCCGGGTGCCGTCCGGCCCGTACCCCGTACCCGCTCCCCGCCCCGCCGCCCCCGAACTCGCGCGGGCCGTCCAGCGCGAGTGCCTGCGGCGGGGGCTCATCGTGGAACTCGGCGGTCGGCACTCCTCGGTGGTCCGGCTGCTGCCGCCGCTGACGATCAGCGACGAGCAGGCGGCGGCCGTGGTGGACCGGCTGACCGACGCGGTGGGGGCGGTGGCCCGGGAGGACGGGACGCGGGGGCCGCACGCGGCACGTGGACACGATCAGGACCCGCTCTGACCGGCACGGCCGCCGCACCCGCCCGGCCCCACCGCCGGGGCCGCCGGGACGGGCGAGCGGCCGGCACGAAGACCTCTCCCACGCACAAGCGACCGCCCGTTCCCTCGACACCGCCGGCCTCAGGCCCCCGCTGACCCGCCCCGCACCCCCCGAGGAGCCGTCTTGAACACCACCCCCACCCCCGACGGCCGTTCCGGCGGTCCCGACGAACACGGGGCCGGGGCCCCGTTCGTCGAGGCGGTACCGCAGCAGCGCAGGCGGGTCGCGGACCCGACCCGGCGGACCGAGCCCGGGGCCGAGCCGCTGGACGACCCCGACGCCGGGGTCGCGGCGCAGGCCGCCGCCGTGGAGAACCTGTTGCGCTGCTGGGTACGGGAGACCGGGCTGCGTGCTCCGACGACCGGCACCCTGCGCATCGCGCTGCCCGCCAGCGGCACGTGCCTGCTCGCGCCGGTCCGGTACTGGTCCCCGACCGGCTGGCACCGCTTCGGGCCTCCCCGGTTCGCCGACGCGCCCGACTCCGCACCGGCCGTGGACGCCGCCACCCTCGCCGCGCTGCTCACCAGGGAGAGCGCGGGCGACGAGGGGGACCTCGTGGCGAGGGTGGCCGACTCCCTCCGGCGCACCGCCACCTTCATCCGCGACCGGCGCGCACACCCCGCCGACCACCCCGACCTCTTCCTCGGCACCGAACAGGCCCTTCTCCTCGGCCACCCCCTGCACCCCACCCCCAAGAGCCGCGAGGGCCTGACCGAGGCGGAAACCCCCCGCTACTCACCGGAGTCGCGCGGCTCCTTCCCGCTGCACTGGATGGCCGTGGCCCCCGCCCTGATCGCCACCGACTCGGCCTGGACCGAGCGCGGCCGCCTCGTCCCCGCCGACCGCCTCGCCCGGCATCTCGCCGGCACCTCCCTGCCCCTGCCCGACGGATACACCGCGCTCCCGCTGCACCCCTGGCAGGCCCGCGAGGTACGCCACCGCGCCCCCGTCGCCGCGCTGCTCGACGCGGGACTCCTCCGGGACCTCGGCCCGCACGGCCCCGCCTGGCACCCCACCTCCTCCGTGCGCACCGTGTACCGCTCCGGCGCCCCCGCCATGCTCAAGCTGTCGCTCGGCCTGCGGATCACCAACTCCCGCCGGGAGAACCTGCGCAAGGAACTGCGGCGCGGGGTCGAGGTGCACCGGCTGCTGCGCGCGGGACTGTTCAGGCAGTGGCAGGCCGCCCACCCCGGCTTCGACCTCGTGCGCGACCCGGCATGGCTCGCCGTGGACGACCCCGACGGTCTGCCGCTGCCCGGACTCGACGTCGTGATCCGGCACAACCCCTTCACCCCGGCCGACGCCGCCGCCTGCCTCGCCGGACTGGTCTCGCCCCGGCCACTCGCCGAAGTCGCCCCCGTCCCCGGTCCCGGGCCCACCCCCGGCACCCACCCCGCCGGTCCCGTCCCGCCCACGCGGTCCCGGCTCTCCCACCTCCTCGGCCGCCTCGCCACCCGCACCGGTCGCCCCCTGCCCGCCGTCGCCACGGAATGGTTCCTGCGCTACCTGGAGCAGGTCGTCCGCCCCGTTCTCTGGCTGGACGCCGAGGCGGGCATCGCCCTCGAAGCCCACCAGCAGAACACCCTCGTCCTGCTCGACCGGGACGGCTGGCCCGCGGGTGGCCGTTACCGCGACAACCAGGGCTACTACTTCCGCGCCTCCCGCCGCGCCGAACTCGACGCCCGGCTGCCCGGCATCGGCGAGCACAGCGACACCTTCGTCTCCGACGAGGTCACCGACGAACGCTTCGCCTACTACCTCGCCGTCAACAACGTCTTCGGCCTGATCGGCGCCCTCGGCTCCCAGCACCTCGCCGACGAGCGGCTGCTCCTCGCCGCGTTCCGCCGCTTCCTCACCGGCCTCGCCACCGGCCCCGCGGCCCCGCGCACCCCCCTGCCCGCCCGGCTGCTCGACTCGCCCGTCCTGCGCTGCAAGGCCAACCTGCTGACCCGGCTGCACGGGCTGGACGAACTCGTCGGCCCGGTCGACACCCAGTCCGTGTACGTCACCATCGCCAACCCCCTTCACCCGTAAGGCCCATTCCCAGCGCGGAGAGGAACCCGCCGTGCCGCCCACCGACGTGCGCACCGCCCCCACCGAGTTCCTGGACCTCTTCACCGACAGGGCCGCCGAGTTCACCGACGGCC
This sequence comes from Streptomyces sp. NPDC001056, assembly GCF_053598955.1. Taxonomy (NCBI): domain Bacteria; kingdom Bacillati; phylum Actinomycetota; class Actinomycetes; order Kitasatosporales; family Streptomycetaceae; genus Streptomyces; species Streptomyces sp. NPDC001056. Next base: position 47,422 of record NZ_JBSFLI010000039.1, read on the forward strand.
CCGGTGACGACCTCCTCGACGGCCTCCACGCCTGGGGCCCGGCGCGAACCCCCGTCGGCACCTTCCGGTTGACGCCCGTCCGCATCGACCGGGACCTGCCGCTCCTGCACCGCTGGATGAACGACCCCGCCGTCGCCGAGTTCTGGGAACTGGCCGGCCCCCGGCACCGCACGGCCGGCCATCTGCGCGCCCAACTCGACGGCGACGGCCGCAGCGTGCCCTGCCTCGGCGTCCTGGACGGCACCCCGATGAGCTACTGGGAGATCTACCGGGCCGATCTCGACCCGCTGGCCCTGTACTACCCCGTGCTGCCCCATGACACCGGCATCCACCTGCTCCTCGGCGCGGCAGGCGACCGGGGCCGGGGGCTCGGCTCCGCCCTCCTCAGGGCCGTGGCCGACCTCGTACTCGACCGGCGCCCCGCGTGCGCCCGCGTCGTGGCCGAACCCGATCACCGCAACACGCCGTCCCTCGCCGCGTTCCTCGGCGCCGGTTTCCGGTACGCGGCCGAGGTCGAGCTGCCCGGCAAGCGGGCCGCGCTCATGATCCGGGACCGGGTGCTGCGCGATGTGCTGTAGCGTCGAGTGAGCGGAGTCTCACCATGGGTGTGAACGGCCTCCGTCTGTCGGTCCCGGGCCGTAGGGTGGTCGGGCTATGACGAAGCCCTCCCTCCCCGAACTCCTGCATGCCGCCGTCGCCGCGGTCGGCGGCACGGAGCGCCCCGGCCAGGTGACCATGGCCGAGTCGGTCGCCGAGGCGATCGACGACGGATCCCATCTGCTGGTCCAGGCCGGCACCGGCACCGGAAAGTCGCTGGGCTATCTCGTGCCCGCGCTCGCGCACGGGGAGAGGGTGGTCGTCGCGACGGCCACCCTCGCCCTCCAGCGCCAGCTGGTGGAGCGCGACCTGCCGCGCACCGTCGACGCCCTGCACCCGCTGCTGCGCCGCCGCCCCGAGTTCGCCATGCTCAAGGGCCGCTCCAACTACCTGTGCCTGCACCGGCTGCACGAGGGCATGCCGCAGGACGAGGAGGACGGCCTCTTCGACCAGTTCGAGGCCGCCGCGCCCACCAGCAAGCTGGGCCAGGACCTGCTGCGGCTGCGCGACTGGTCGGACGAGACGGAGACCGGCGACCGGGACGACCTCACCCCGGGCGTCTCGGACCGCGCCTGGGCGCAGGTGTCGGTGTCCTCGCGGGAGTGCCTGGGCGCCACCAAGTGCGCTTACGGCGCCGAGTGCTTCGCGGAGGCGGCCCGCGAGCGCGCCAAGCTCGCCGAGGTCGTCGTCACCAACCACGCGCTGCTGGCCATCGACGCCATCGAGGGCGCCCCGGTGCTGCCCCAGCACGAGGTGCTGATCGTGGACGAGGCCCATGAACTCGTCTCCCGGGTCACCGGCGTCGCCACCGGCGAGCTGACCCCCGGCCAGGTCAACCGTGCCGTGCGGCGGGCCGCGAAACTCGTCAACGAGAAGGCGGCCGACCAGCTCCAGACCGCCGCCGAGGGTTTCGAGCGGCTGATGGAGCTGGCCCTGCCGGGGCGCCTTCAGGAGATCCCGGAGGACCTCGGCTACGCCCTGATGACCCTGCGGGACGCCTCCCGTACGGTCATCTCCGCGATCGGTGGCACCCGCGACAAGTCCGTCCAGGACGAGGACGCCGTCCGCAAGCAGGCCCTGGCCTCCGTCGAGGCGGTCCACGACGTGGCGGAGCGGGTGCTGAACGGCTCGGAGTGGGACGTGGTCTGGTACGAGCGGCACGACCGCTTCGGCGCCTCCCTGCGCATCGCCCCCATGTCGGTCTCGGGACTGCTCCGGGAGAAGCTGTTCGCCGACCGCGCCGTCGTCCTCACCTCGGCGACCCTCAAGCTGGGCGGCGACTTCAACGGCGTCGGCGCCTCCCTGGGCCTCGGCCCCGAGGGCGTCGAGGGCGAGGACCTGCCGCAGTGGAAGGGCGTGGACGTCGGCTCCCCCTTCGACTACCGCAAGCAGGGCATCCTGTACGTCGCCAAGCATCTGGCCCGCCCCGCGCGGGACGGCGAGCGCGGCGACATGCTCGACGAGCTCACCGAGCTGATCCAGGCGGCCGGGGGCCGTACCCTCGGGCTCTTCTCCTCCATGCGGGCCGCCCAGCTCGCCGCGGAGGAGCTGCGCTCGCGGATCCCGGAGTACCCCATCCTGCTCCAGGGCGAGGAGACGCTCGGCGAGCTGATCAAGAACTTCGCGGCCGACCCGAAGACCTGTCTCTTCGGCACGCTGTCGCTGTGGCAGGGCGTGGACGTACCCGGGCCCAGCTGCCAGCTGGTCGTCATGGACAAGATCCCGTTCCCGCGCCCCGACGACCCGCTGATGAGCGCCCGCCAGAAGGCGGTGGAGGACGCGGGCGGCAACGGCTTCATGGCGGTGGCCGCCACCCACGCGGCCCTGCTGATGGCGCAGGGCGCCGGCCGTCTCGTCCGCGCGTCGGGGGACCGGGGCGTGGTCGCCGTACTGGACCAGCGGCTGGCGACGGCGCGCTACGGCGGGTATCTCAAGGCGTCCCTGCCGGACTTCTGGTACACCACGGACCGCAACCAGGTCCGCAGGTCGCTCTCGGCGATCGACGCGGCGGCGAAGCAGGCGGAGGCCCAGTGAGCGGGAGGTGTCCGAGCCTGTCCTGAGGAAAACGGGCAGGGCCCCGGAACCGGCGCAGGGGTTCCGGGGCCCGGTCAGGGAGCGAGCGGGGTCCGCTCGCCGCGGGCGTCAGACGCGCCGCAGTACGGCGACCACCTTGCCCAGGATGGTGGCGTCGTCGCCGGGGATCGGCTCGTAGGCCGCGTTGTGCGGGAGGAGCCAGACATGGCCGTCCTCGCGCTTGAAGCGCTTCACCGTGGCCTCGCCGTCCAGCATGGCGGCCACGATGTCGCCGTTCTCCGCGACCGGCTGGCGGCGGACGGTGACCCAGTCGCCGTCGCAGATCGCGGCCTCGATCATGGAGTCGCCGACGACCTTGAGGACGAACAGCTCACCGTCGCCGACGAGCTGGCGGGGGAGCGGGAAGACGTCCTCGACGGACTCCTCCGCGAGGATCGGGCCACCGGCGGCGATCCGGCCCACCAGCGGGACGTACGACGCGGCGGGCTTGCCGCTGGTGTCCGTGGGCTGCACCGACACGGCCTGGTCGGAGCCGCGCACCTCGTAGGCGCGCGGGCGGTGCGGGTCGCGGCGCAGGAAGCCCTTGCGCTCCAGTGCCATCAGCTGGTGCGCCACGGAGGAGGTGCTGGAGAGGCCGACGGCCTGGCCGATCTCCCGCATCGACGGCGGGTATCCGCGTCGCTGCACGGAGTCCCTGATGACCTCGATCACCCGGCGTTGCCGATCGGTGAGTCCTGAGCTGTCCGCCCGGATGCCTGGAGGTCGGCCCGGCAGGGAGCGCCGCTGCCCCTCGGGATTCGTGGCTTCGTTCATCGCGTGTACCGGCTCGACTCGGCCCTGGGAGCGGTCCTGGGCGGTGATGGTGGCACTGTCTGCGGTGGTGGTCACGTCGGCCCCTCTCGATGGTCTCCCTGCTGGACAACGGTAGTTGCTTTCGAAAGGTTGCGCCAAACACACGTTCGAGTGAAAAAGTGCGTTTCACCTGTTGCGATCGCGTGTTTGGGTGTATAGCTGACGCGACATCTGGCGGGCAAAAGCGTTCATCTTGGGACGTTGTACTCTTTCCCGCCGGGGTTGCTGACCTCGTGGGCGCTTCCCCATCCTGCCATCCGGGACCCGGTCCGCCGGGACGAGGGGTCCGTTCTGCGCCGGAGTCCTACCCATCCTCCGTGCGGCGCCCACGGTATCTCCGTAAGAGCCATGCCGACATGGTCGTGCGCCCGCGTGTCCCGGCGGCCCGGTGTCCGCGTCGGGCCGGCGGGCGAGTGCCGAGGGTCTGGCTCCGGGGCGGTCGGGACGGCCGTGAGGGCGCTTCGGGCGCCGTTCTCCCGCGACACGCGACCCGGCCTCGGCGAATGAGTCGATCCCCACATCTAGTGGTTGGATGGCTACAGCAGCCCACAAGTTGTGGTGACCTCGGTCGGGGGCGGCTCCACGATCGCCTATGCTTAGGGCTGCTTCGCGGGGCCCCTGGGGCTCGGCGAGGCTGTTGAGTCTGCTGTGAGGAGGGTTGGAGATCATGCACTGCCCCTTCTGCAGGCACCCCGACAGCCGTGTGGTCGACAGTCGTACGACCGACGACGGCACGTCGATCCGCAGGCGCCGCCAGTGCCCCGACTGCTCCCGTCGTTTCACGACCGTGGAGACGTGCTCGCTCATGGTGGTGAAGCGGTCCGGGGTCACCGAGCCGTTCAGCCGTACCAAGGTCATCAACGGCGTGCGCAAGGCATGCCAGGGGCGGCCTGTCACCGAGGACGCGCTCGCCCAGCTCGGCCAGCGGGTCGAGGAGGCGGTGCGGGCCACCGGGAGCGCCGAGCTGACCACCCATGACGTGGGCCTGGCCATACTCGGTCCGCTCCAGGAGCTCGACCTCGTCGCCTATCTGCGGTTCGCCTCGGTCTACCGGGCGTTCGACTCGCTTGAGGACTTCGAGGCCGCGATCGCGGAACTGAGGCAGACGACGCACGGCCCCGCCGCAGGCGAGGCGGCCGCGGGGGGCCAGGAAGACGAAGACGGGACCGGCGGGACCACCCAGGTCCCCCGGCCCGCGCACGCCGCCGACTGACCGGCGCGCGGAGACGGGGAGAGGGCCCCGGCTCCGGCCGCGAGGCGGCGACCGAAGACCTGTTGCGGGTGGCAGCTGAGGGTGCCCGCAACACCAGACAGAACACCGTGCCACGGGAACAATCGGGGCACTTCAGGGCGTTTTTGCCCGTACAGGGAGGCGGCATGACAGAGACGGCGAGCGGTCCGGCACGAGGTTCCCGAGCCAAGGGCGGCAAGGCGGGAAACAAGGGACTGCACATCGAGCGCATCCACACCACCCCCGGCGTACACCCGTACGACGAGGTCGCGTGGGTGAGCCGTGACGTCGTCATGACCAACTGGCGCGACGGCTCGGTCAACTTCGAGCAGCGTGGCGTCGAGTTCCCCGACTTCTGGTCGGTGAACGCGGTCAACATCGTCACCAGCAAGTACTTCCGCGGTGCCGTCGGCACCCCGCAGCGCGAGACCGGCCTCAAGCAGCTGATCGACCGCATCGTGAAGACGTACCGGAAGGCCGGTGAGGACCACAAGTACTTCGCCTCGCCCGCGGACGCGGAGATCTTCGAGCACGAGCTGGCCTACGCGCTGCTGCACCAGATCTTCAGCTTCAACAGCCCGGTCTGGTTCAACGTCGGCACCTCGCAGCCCCAGCAGGTCTCGGCCTGCTTCATCCTGTCCGTCGACGACTCCATGGAGTCGATCCTCGACTGGTACAAGGAAGAGGGCATGATCTTCAAGGGCGGTTCCGGCGCCGGCCTGAACCTCTCCCGCATCCGCTCCTCCAAGGAGCTGCTCTCCTCCGGCGGCAACGCCTCCGGTCCGGTCTCCTTCATGCGCGGCGCCGACGCCTCCGCCGGCACCATCAAGTCCGGTGGTGCCACCCGCCGCGCGGCGAAGATGGTCGTGCTCGACGTCGACCACCCCGACATCGAGGACTTCATCGAGACCAAGGTCAAGGAGGAGGAGAAGATCCGCGTCCTGCGCGACGCGGGCTTCGACATGGACCTGGGCGGGGACGACATCACCTCCGTCCAGTACCAGAACGCCAACAACTCGGTCCGCGTGAACGACGAGTTCATGAAGGCCGTCGAGGCGGGCGGCGAGTTCGGGCTGCGCGCCCGGATGACCGGCGAGGTCATCGAGCAGGTCGACGCCAAGGCGCTCTTCCGCAAGATCGCCGAGGCCGCGTGGGCCTGCGCCGACCCGGGCATCCAGTACGACGACACGATCAACAACTGGCACACCTGCCCCGAGTCCGGCCGGATCACCGCGTCGAACCCGTGCAGCGAGTACATGCACCTGGACAACACGTCCTGCAACCTGGCCTCGCTGAACCTGATGAAGTTCCTGAAGGACGACGGCCAGGGCCACCAGTCCTTCGAGACCGAGCGCTTCCAGCAGGTCGTCGAGCTGGTCATCACCGCGATGGACATCTCGATCTGCTTCGCGGACTTCCCGACCCAGAAGATCGGCGAGAACACCCGCGCCTTCCGCCAGCTGGGCATCGGCTACGCCAACCTCGGCGCCCTGCTGATGGCCACCGGCCACGCGTACGACTCCGAGGGCGGCCGCGCCCTGGCCGGCGCCATCACCTCCCTGATGACGGGCACCGCCTACCGCCGCTCCGCCGAACTGGCCGCCGTCGTCGGCACCTACGACGGCTACGCCCGCAACGCCGACGCCCACAAGCGCGTCATGCGGCAGCACGCCGACGCCAACGGCAAGGCCGTCCGCATGGACGACCTGGACACCTCGGTGTGGGCCGCCGCCACGGAGGCCTGGCAGGACGTGATCCGCCTCGGCGAGAAGAACGGCTTCCGCAACTCCCAGGCGTCCGTGCTCGCCCCGACCGGCACCATCGGTCTGGCGATGTCCTGCGACACCACCGGCGTCGAGCCCGACCTCGCGCTCGTGAAGTTCAAGAAGCTCGTCGGCGGCGGCTCGATGCAGATCGTCAACGGCACCGTGCCGCAGGCCCTGCGCCGCCTGGGCTACCAGGAGGAGCAGATCGAGGCGGTCGTCGCCCACATCGCCGAGAACGGCAACGTGATCGACGCGCCCGGTCTCAAGCAGGAGCACTACGAGGTGTTCGACTGCGCCATGGGCGAGCGGGCCATCTCCCCGATGGGCCACGTCCGCATGATGGCCGCGATCCAGCCGTGGATCTCCGGCGCCATCTCCAAGACGGTCAACATGCCGGAGACGGCGACCGTCGAGGAGGTCGAGGAGATCTACTACGAGGCCTGGAAGCTCGGCGTCAAGGCGCTCGCGATCTACCGCGACAACTGCAAGGTCGGCCAGCCGCTCTCCGCCAAGAAGAAGGAGGACGAGAAGGCCGAGATCGCGGAGAAGACCGAGGGCACGATCCGTACCGCGGTCGAGAAGGTCGTCGAGTACCGCCCGGTCCGCAAGCGCCTCCCGAAGGGTCGTCCCGGCATCACCACGTCGTTCACCGTCGGCGGCGCCGAGGGCTACATGACCGCCAACTCCTACCCGGACGACGGCCTGGGCGAGGTCTTCCTGAAGATGTCCAAGCAGGGTTCGACCCTCGCGGGCATGATGGACGCCTTCTCCATCGCGGTCTCGGTCGGCCTCCAGTACGGCGTGCCGCTGGAGACGTACGTCTCGAAGTTCACCAACATGCGCTTCGAGCCGGCCGGCATGACGGACGACCCGGACGTGCGGATGGCGCAGTCCATCGTGGACTACATCTTCCGCCGCCTGGCGCTGGACTTCCTGCCCTTCGAGACCCGCTCCGCGCTCGGCATCCACTCCGCCGAGGAGCGCCAGCGGCACCTGGAGACCGGTTCCTACGAGCAGTCCCTCGACGACGACGAGGTCGATGTCGAGGGCCTGGCCCAGTCGGCGCCGCGCGCCCAGGAGCTGAAGGCCGTCGCGGCCCCGAAGGTCGAGGCCGAGTCCGCCGAGCCCGCCCCTAAGCAGGCCCACACCAGCGCCGAACTGGTGGAGATGCAGCTGGGCATCCAGGCCGACGCCCCGCTCTGCTTCTCCTGCGGCACCAAGATGCAGCGCGCCGGTTCCTGCTACATCTGCGAGGGCTGCGGCTCGACGAGCGGCTGCAGCTGACGCTCCCCGAGCGGCAGACTGAAGTGAGGGGCGCCGGCCTTGGGCCGGCGCCCCTCCCCGTCGTCCGTCAACGAGTGCTTGTGGCGTACTGGTCCGACGACAACTCGAACACCCGTACACGCCGACCGCCGGTGGGATTGACGGTCTCACGGACCGGACGCATCCCCAGCTTGGTCATGATCCGTTCGGAGGCGTCGTTGCCCACCTGAGCGATGCTGACGATCCGCTCCAGCCCCCGCTCTTCGAACCCGAACCGCACAGCGGCCGCGGCGGCCTCGGTGGCCAGGCCCTGCCCCCAGTGGGAACGCCCCAGCCGCCAGCCGACCTCGACCGCCGGCAGTACCTCCGGCAAGAAGTCGGGCACCGAGAGGCCGGTGAACCCGGCCAGCTCGCCAGTGGACCGGATCTCCACGGCGAACAGGCCGAAGCCCCGCGACTCCCACTCGCTCTCCCATGCCCGGATCCCGCCGCGAGTCTGCTGTTCGTCGCGGACGCTGCCGTCCCGGATCCACCGCATGACCTCGGGGTCGGCGTTGATGGCAGCCATGGGCGCGACGTCTTCCTCGCGCCAGCGACGCAGGATCAAACGGGGAGTCTCCAGCGTGACCATCCGAACATCCTGGACCACGCGAGGGGCCTCCGCCATCCTCGCCGGACACCCGGCCCCCGCGCCGGCCTCGCCATGGCCTGACGATGAAGCACTGTGGTCCACATCACATTCGGTTCCTGTCAGGAATCGGCGCGCTGTTCCGCTCACGTCACCGGAAGGCAAGCGAACCGACGGGAGCATCACATGAAGCACCGCATCGTCGTCCTCGGCGCCGGCTACGCCGGGTGTTACACGGCCGGGGTCCTGGCCCGCCGACTGTCCCCGGCGGACGCCGAGATCACCGTGGTGAACGCCGTGCCGGACTTCGTCCAGCGGCTGCGGCTGCACCAGCTCGCGGCCGGGCAGGCGATCGAGGCTCCACCGCTCGCCGACGTGTTCGCGGGCACGGGGATACGGCTGCGCGTGGCCCGGGTCACCGCGGTCGACCCCGAGCGCCGGGTCGTCGCCGTGGCCGATGCCGACGGCGGCGGCGAGCTCGGCTACGACACGCTCCTGTACGCGCTGGGCAGCCACGGCGACGACCACGGCGTCCCCGGTGCGGCCGAGTACGCCTTCGATGTCGCCGCCCGGCCGTCGGCGCTGCGCCTGCGCGAGCGCCTGGACAGCCTGGACGGCCTGGGCGGGCGGGGTGAAAGCCCGAACGTGGTGGTCGTCGGCGACGGGCTGACCGGTATCGAGGCCGCCACCGAGATCGCCGAGTCCCGGCCCGGCGTGTCGGTGGCGCTGGTCGCCCGCGGCGAGCTGGGCGCCCGGCTGTCCGCCGGGGCTCGCGGCCACCTGCGCCGGGCCTGCGACCGGCTGGGCGTCACCGTCCTGGAGCACACCGTCGTCGAAGCCGTCGAAGCGACGCGGGTGGTGTGCGCCGACGGCACCGCCCTGGCGTCCGACGCGACCGTGTGGACGGCCGGGTTCGCGGTCGACCCCATCGCCGCCGCCGGCGGGCTGGAGGTCACCGGGAACGGCCGGATCGTCGTCGATCGCACCATGCGGTCGACGTCGTACCCGAACGTCTACGCCGTCGGTGACAGCGCCTACGCCATCGGCGACAACGGCCGGCCGCTGCCCATGTCCTGCGCCTCGGCCGGCTACACCGGCATGCAGGCCGTGGCCGCGATCGTGGGACGCCTGACCGGCCGCGCGATCGCGAACACCAAGCTGGACTACCCGGGCAACCACATCAGCCTCGGGCGGCGGGACGGGATCCTGCAGAGGGTCGACGACCAAGGGCAGGCGAAGCCGAAGTACACGGGTGGACGGAAGGCCGCGCGGATCAAGGCGGGCATCCTCCGGATGTCGCTGTGGGCCGGCGCGCACCCGACCTTCGGACTGCCGAGGCGCAAGCTTCGCCTGGTCCCCGCGCCGGATGCGTCCGCCGGGCAGACGGCCGCGCACGCCGACAAGGCGGCCGCGTAGCCGTCTCGCAGGGCGATCCGCGTGGACGGCACCGCCACTGATCGCTTCGAGGCGAGCCGGGACCGGCTGGCCTCGCTGGCGTACCGGCTGCCGGGCTCCGCCACCGACGCCGAGGACGCCGTGCAGGACGCGTTCCTGCGCCGGCAGGCCGCCGACCGGCGGCGGATCACGGTGCCGGAGGCGTGGCTGACCAAGGTCGTCACCAACCTGTGCCTCGACCGGCTCCGCTCGGCGCACGCCCGCCGCGAACGCAGCGTCGGCGCCTGGCTGCCCGAACCGCTCCTCGACGGCGACCCGATGCTCGGCCCGGCCGACACTTTCGAGCAGCGCGAATCGGTCTCCCTGGCCGTGCTGACGCTCATGGAGCGCCTGTCACCCGTCGAGCGGGCCGTCTACGTGCTGCGCGAGGCATTCTCCGACAGCCACGCCGAGATCGCCGAGATCCTCGACATCACCGAAACGGCAAGCCAGCAGCACTTCCACCGGGCTCGACGGCGCATCACCACCGCGCGCCGTGGAGGCGGGGGCGAGGTCGATCCGGCATCCGCCCGCAGGATCGTCGAGGAGTTCCTCGCCGCCGCCTCGTCGGGACGCACCGAACGCCTGGTCGCGCTGCTCACCGACGACGCGACCGCGGTCTCCGACTCCAACGGTGCCGGCCCGGTCGGCAAGCTGCTGCGGTACGACACCCCGCAGCGTGTCGCCGCTGTCGCACGGGCCGGCTTCAAGCCCGCCCCGGCGAAGCGCTGGCTCGTCGGCGGCCCGCCCACCGCCCACCACGCGGTCGTCAACGGCGCCCCCGCCCTCCTCTTCGTGCTCGGCGACCACGTCGTCGGCGCGGTCACGTTCGACATCGCCGGCGGCAGGATCGCCACCGTGCGCGGCATCGCCGCCCCCGCCCGTCTCGCACGCGTCGCCGAAGCCTGGCGGAGGCGCGACCCGGACGCGGCCTGATCAGAGCGTGAAGAAGGGGCGGCACCATTCGGGGCCTCGTCGCGGCGGTGAGGGCATGGCGCGGGTGCTTGAGCGGTGCGTCGCGCGAAGCGGTCGGCCCGGGAGAGCCGGGCACAGGGCCGACCGGTGCTCGGTCACGGTCGGCCTGGCGCCGGTCGCGGCGGTCGGGACCGGCGCGGACATCCCTCTGGTCCGGCCGTTTGGCGGTGGCCGCCGCGCGGGGCCGGAAGGCGTGCGGCAGCCGTCCGGCGTGGATGGGGCTCACCCTCACCCGCCACCCGCGCACGGTCCTGGCAGCGCACGCCCGTGCCGTCAGCGGGCGCGGCCCATGACGCGGGTGAAGGTCTCCGGGTCCTCGTGGAAGCCGCGGACGCCGGGGTGGAAGATCCACTCGCCGGAGTCGTTGCGGACGAACTCGGCGATGATGGCGGCCGTGGCGTCGTGCACCGAGGTGAAGTCGTCCTCGGACAGGACGGTGTAGCCCTCGCGCACGCGCATCGCCGGGTTGAGCACACCCGAGAACGTCCGCCGGGCGGGCTGCTGCTGGATGACGACGCCCACCACCACGCGGGCGAAGCGCTCGCTGAGCCGGTCGACCTCCAGGGTCATGACCTCGTCCCAGCCGAAGCCCCGGCCGTCGGTGCTGTCGCGGTTGAGGAAGATCGTGCCGTCGGGCGAACGGCTGTCGAAGTGCACCAGATAGGCCGGGGCACCGTACGGGTCGCGCGCTTCGAACGTCGCGGCGATGATGTCGAGATCGGTGGGCGCCGTACCCGTGGGACTGGGGTCCCACTTGACTGCGACCTCGACCTTGCGCATCCCCTTGCTGAAACCGGTCACCGGGCCTCCCCTTCCCTGTGGCACCGCGTCCCCAACTCCCGTTCGGTCGGGGATTCTTGCCCATCGTGCCATGTACACGGGTCCCTGCGCGCGGACGAACTCCACCGGAGCGTGACCGGCGCCACGCCCGGTGGCCTTACGATGGCGCGGTGCTGGTCAAGTGGATTCGCTGCACCGTGGTGGACCGCCGGGGGTTCGAGCGGGGGCAGCGGAAATGGGCGGGGCTCCCGGGAGAGCCGGGTTTCCGGGGACAGGGCGGGGGCTGGAGCCGGCGGCGGCCGGAGGTGGCGCACATCGTCGCCTTCTGGGAGAGCCGCGCCTTCTACGACTCCTTCATGGCCCGCTCCCACGACCGGCTGGCGGCCGCCCAGGTCGGCACCTTCAAGGACGCCCAGGTCAAGCTGTTCGAGTACCGCTTCGACGTGAAGACCGGCTTCGAGCCCCGCTTCACCGACTCCGACCTGGTCAGACTCGCCCTGTGCCGGGTCCACGAGGAGCGGGTCGAACACTTCACCCTCATGCAGGAGAAGGTCTGGAACCCCGCCATGGCGGGCTCGCCCGGCATGATCCGCGGCATGTTCGCCGAGGCCCCGGAGCAGGAGTTCCTGATCCTGTCGATGTGGCGGGCGGCCGCCGAGCACGGCAAGTACCGCACCGAACGGGTGGAACGCCTCGCCCTGCGCGCCCAGACCGAGGCCGACATCGCGGCCCTCTCCGGCGACATCGTGGACCTGGAGCCGACGTGGACGGTCTAGCACCCCGGGATTCCGGCCGGTCGGTCCGGTAACCGAACCTGTGATCTACGCCGTACGGGACCGGTACGGGTGCTCGGTTCGCGGCGGCTCGCTCTAGGGTTTCGGCATGGCACGACCACGGCGCATCGTCCTTGTCCGGCACGGCGAGTCGACGGGGAACACCGACGACTCCGTGTACGAGCGCGAACCGGACCACGCCCTGGCGCTGACCGAGCTCGGCCGGCGGCAGGCCGAGGAGACCGGCGAACACCTCCGGGAGCTGTTCGGCTCCGAACGCGTGAGCGTGTACGTCTCCCCCTACCGCCGTACCCACGAGACCCTCCGCGCCTTCCGGCTCGACCCCGACCTCATACGCGTCCGCGAGGAGCCCCGGCTGCGCGAGCAGGACTGGGGCAACTGGCAGGACCGCGACGACGTACGCCTGCAGAAGGCGTACCGGGACGCCTACGGCCACTTCTTCTTCCGGTTCCCGCAGGGCGAGTCCGGCGCCGACGTCTACGACCGGGTCGGCGGCTTCCTGGAGAGTCTGTTCCGCAGCTTCGAGGCCCCCGACCACCCGCCCAACGTGCTCCTGGTGACCCATGGGCTCGCGATGCGGCTGTTCTGCATGCGCTGGTTCCACTGGACCGTCGCGGAATTCGAGTCGCTGTCCAACCCGGGCAACGCCGAGATGCGGATGCTGGTGCTCGGCGAGGACGGCCGCTACACACTCGACCGGCCCTTCGCGCGCTGGCGTGATCCGGTGCCGGACTGGGCCACCGGATAGAGTGGCGGAGCGATGACCGCACACTCCTCCCCCCGCGGACGCCATGAGCGTGCCCTGGCGAGCCTGCGTGGACTGGCCGTCGGGGACGCCCTGGGCGCCCAGTTCTTCGTCCCCGCCCATCACGCCCTGCTGAAGCGCCGCGAGCTGCCGGCCGGGCCCTGGCCGTGGACCGACGACACCGAGATGGCCTGCTCCGTGGTCGCCGTGCTCGCCGCGCACCAGCGCATCGACCAGGACGCCCTGGCCCGTTCCCTGGCCGACCACCACGACCCGGACCGGGGCTACGGCCCCACGGCGAGCCGGCTGCTGAGCCTCGTCCGCCAGGGCGAGGACTGGCGCGGGCCCGCCGCCGCCCTCTTCCACGGGCGGGGCTCCTGGGGCAGCGGCGCGGCGATGCGGACCGCGCCCCTGGGTGCCTGGTACGCGGACGACCCCGAGCAGGCCACCCACCAGTCGGAGATCTCGGCCTACCCCACGCACCAGCACCGGGAGGCGGTCGTCGGCGCCATGGCGGTGGCCGCGGCCGCGGCGCTCGTCGGTTCGCCGGACGGCCCGCCCGCGCCCGAGGCACTCCTCGACGGCGTGATCGCGCTGGTCCCGAAGAGCGCGGTCGGCCAGGGCCTGCGTCGCGCCCGGGACATGCTGGACTACGGCGACGCCGTCACGGTCGCCGCCGTGCTGGGCTGCGGCCGCCGCAGGACGGCCCATGACACCGTGCCCTTCGCCCTGTGGTCCGCCGCGCGGGGCCTCGGCGACTTCGAGACGGCGTTCTGGACGACGGCCCAGGTGGGCGGGGATGTGGACACCACCTGCGCGATCGTGGGCGGCGTGCTCGCCGCGAGCGAGGCGGGGGCACCGCCCGCCGAGTGGGCGCAGCGGGCGGAGGCGTTGCCCGACTGGGTGCCGCGAGCGCTCTGACGGGCGCGGCGCACCCGACCAGCCGTACCCGAAGGGGACTTGGACCGGTCAGACGTGCTCCACGGTGGCGATGCCGTGCAGCAGTACCTTCAGGACCGCCTGGAGCTCGTCGTCCAGTTCGCCCGTCCTGCCGCTCTGCGCGTGCTGCGACCAGCGGTAGAGCGCGCCGAAGTAGACGTCCCGCAGGAGGTTGCCGACGCGTTCGGGCACGAGGCCGGGGGCGAGTTCACCGGAGCGGGCGCCGGACTCGATGATGTCGGCGAATATCTGGGCGACGTACGGTTCCTCGCTCAGCGGCCGCCCGGCCTTCACCCACGCGGAGAGCATGGCCGCGGTGACCTCCTGCTCCTCCTCGTTGATCCGGGCCAGCACCGACATGCACCGCACCAGCTGGGCGACGGCGTGCGAGGTGTGGGGGTCTTCCCGTTCCAGATAGTTGAGCAACTTGGTTCGCCGCTCCTCCCCCCAGGCGCTGATGACGTCTTCCTTGCGCTGGAAGTAGTTGAAGAAGGTGCCCCGGGCGACATCGGCGCGTTCGGCGATCTCGTCCACCGATGTGCGGTCGTAGCCCTGCTCGGTGAACAGGGCCAGCGCGGATGAGTAGAGGCGTTCTTTGACGCGCTGCTTGTTGCGTTCGCGTCGACCGGGCGACTGCGTCCCGCCTGACGGACCAGGAGCCATGTTCATCTCCGCTTCACGGGCCTGACAACGACTGGAAGTATCGAGGCTTCGACACGATTTTTATACCACAGTCTAACTATGGGAGCGAGTTCGACTTCACGATAAGTGCCGGGGCCGTCACGCCAGTTCGACGCGACGGCCCCGGTGAACGCTGCTGCCCGGCCCGGCCTACACGGGCGCGGCCTCCACCGTCAGGCTGCGCGCGATCCGCTCCAGGCTCTCCGCGCCCAGCAGCCGTCCCGCGGTGATGTCCACGCCGCAGCCGGTCTTCAGCTCTTTGCGCAGCTGGAGCGCCATGAGCGAGTCGAGCCCGAGATCACGCAGCGACCGGCGCGGGTCGAGATCGGCCCGCGCGACACCGAGCACCTCGGAGGCGGCGGCGAGGACGGCGTCGGCGGGGGACGCGGTCGGGCGCTCGGTGTGGGCGGTGACCCGGTGCGCGGTGCCGGTGTTCGCGGTGACCACGTGTGCCGGGTCGGTGTGCGCGGTGGTCACCGCCGGGGCCGGGGTCGGGGTCGGGGTCGGGGCCGTGGTCGCGGCCCGGTGCTCCGCCCGGCGCGGCGCGGTCGGCTCCGCCGGGTTGCCGCCGAGCCGGAGTCCCCGCCGGGCCGCCGGTGGCCGGATCAGCGTGGCGAACCGGGACAGCAGCGGGCGCGCGGGCCCGAGCCGGGGCGCGCCCAGCCGGGCCGGCAGCGCGCGGACCAGGGAGGCCGCCGGGCGCTCCGGTCGTCCGGGGTGTCCCGGGCGGCGCAGGGTGATCCCGTTGAACTCCGCCAGCACCCGTCCGTCCCCGTCGAGCACCAGCACCTCGCCGCGCACCTGGCCCGTATCGGGCCCGGGGATGACGACGGCCAGGCTCCAGAAGTCGTCCGGCAACTCGCCGTAGAGCTGGACGCTGTCGATGCCGGTGGGCAGGAAGCCGCGGTCCTCCTCGTCGGCGCGCCGCGCCTCGGGCCAGGCCGCCACCAGCGGGAGCAGCGCCGTCTCCCACAGCCCGGGTGCCGGTTTGGCCGGCCGGATCCGCGCCACCGCCTCACCGCGTCGGCGCCACAGCTGCTCCACCGCGCCGGACGCCTCGCCGATCTCCAGCCCGTAGCCGCCCGCCAGTTCGCGGAATCCGGCGGCGGACAGGTATCCGTGGCAGCGGGCCAGGGCGTCGTCCAGCGCGCGCGGCGCCCGGCGCCCGGCGCTGTCGTCCACCGGGCACAGTGACGCGGAGGAGCAGAAGACCCGCTCGGCACCGTCCGGCTGCTCCAGTTCCACGACCGCCCGCCAGGAGTCGCCGGACCGTTCCAGGGCGACGGCGAGCACGGCCGCGCCGGGGTCCGGGAGGAGGACCGGGGCGGGGGCGAGCCGTAAATCCCGGACCGCGAACGTCCCGGGAAGGTTGCGCGCGGCCGTGTCGAGGACGGCGGCGACCTGGACGGCCGGCGGCAGGACGGTCGTTCCGGCCACACTGAGCTGCTCCGCCCACGTGGCGATGCCCCACCGGCCCAGCTCCACCCGGCCGGTCAGGACGCTCGACGCCGGGCGCGGGGCGGCCTGCGCCTGCCGGAACTCGGTGCGCTCCCACGGGTAGTGGGGGAGGGGCACCGGCCGCACGGGATGGCCGTACCACCGTGTCCAGTCCACCCGGCCGCCCGCCGCGAAGAACCGGCCCGCCGCACGCAGGAGTTCGGCCGCCTCGTCGGTGTTGCGGCGCAACGAGGGCACGGCGGTGCCGGGCGCCCCGTCGTGGGCGAGGGTGTCGACGACCGAGGAGGTGAGCACCGGGTGGGGACTGATCTCCAGGAAGACGTTCTCCGACGCCTCCTTCCCGGCGGCGAGTTGTCGGACCGCCGCGCGGAACCGCACGGGTTCGCACAGGTTGTCCGCCCAGTACCCGGCGTCCAGTTCGGGCCCCGCCAACGGCGTGCGGCGGACGGTGGAGAACAGTCCGGTATGGGCCGACATCGGGGTCAAGTGGGCGAGATCGGCGGCCAGTTCCGCGTGCAGCGGGCGCATCTGCGGTGAGTGCGAGGCCACGTCGACGTCCACCAGCCGGCACAGCACGCCGTCCGCCTCCAGGCGGGCCGAGAGGTCGGCGAGGGCGTCCGGGTCGCCCGCGAGCACCGTGCAGGTGGGGGAGTTCTCGGCGGCCACGCACACCGAGGGGGTCCGGGAGACGGCCTCGTGGGCCCGGTCGGCGGACAGCTCCACGACGAGCATGGCGCCCCCGCCCGCCACGCGCCGCATCAGCCGGCTGCGACGGCAGATCACCGCGGCAGCGTCCCGCAGCGACAGCGCGCCGCTGACGCAGGCCGCCGCCACCTCCCCCATGCTGTGCCCGACACACATCTCCGGCTCCACGCCGAGGTCCCGCCAGGCCGCCGCCAGGGCCACCTGCACCGCCCACAGGGTGGGCTGGACGATCTCCACCCCGCCGGGGAAGCGGTCGGTGTCCCGGGTCAGCAACTTCTCGACCGACCAGCCGAGTTCCTCGCGGACGGCCTCGTCGCAGGCGCGCAGCGCGGTGCGGAAGGTCTCGTTCGAGGCGAGCAGCCCGCGGCCCATGCCGAGCCACTGCGAGCCCTGACCGGAGAAGACGAAGACGGTGCGGCGGGGGCCGCTGAAGCCCGCCTCGCCGAAGCCGCCGTCGGCGGTCTGCTCACCGTCCGCCAGGGCCCGCAGCGCGGTGGCCAGTTCGTCGTGCGAGGTGCCGGTGGCCCACAGCCGGTGCGGGCCCGCGTCGCGGCGGGTCGCCGCGGTGGCGCAGATGGCGCCGAGCGCCTGGTCGCGGCCCGCGCCGTCCGGACCGAGGTGATCCGCGTACGACCCCGCCAGCCGGCGCAGCGCGGCGGCCGAGCGGGCGGACAGGACCAGGAGGTGGGGACCCTCGGGCGCCCGCTGCTCGGCCGGGTGCCGGTCGTCGACGAACTCGCCCACGACCACATGGGCGTTGGTGCCGGACAGGCCGAAGGAACTGACGCCCAGCAGCCCCTGGGGGCCGGCCTTGGCGAGCGGGGTGTTCTCGGTGACGACGCGGACGGCCGGCCGCTCGCCGGTGAGCAGCGGGTGCGGGTCGGACAGGTGCAGGGAGGCGGGGATGACGCCGTGGCGGGCGATCAGCACCGTCTTGATCAGTCCGGCGATGCCCGCGGCGGCCTCGGCGTGCCCGATGTTGGTCTTCACCGAGCCGCAGCGCAGCGGCCGTTCGCCGCCCGCCGCCTCCGCCAGCGCCCGCAGTTCCACGGTGTCGCCGGTGGGCGTCCCGGTGCCGTGTGCCTCGACGTAGTCCAGCTGGGCCGGTTCGATGCCCGCGCTGCGGCAGGCGTCGCGGAGCATCTGGGCCTGGCCGGAGACCGCGGGCTTCAGCAACAGCCCGCTGCCCTGGCCGTCGTTGGTGACGGCGCTGCCGAGCAGCAGGGCGAGCACGGGGTCGCCGTCGCGCAGCGCGTCCGGCAGCGGCTTGAGGACGACCGCGCCGACGCCCTCGCTGCGCACGAACCCGTCGGCCGAGGCGTCCCCGAACCGGCACCGCCCGTCCGGGGACAGCATGCCGCCCTGCGAGTAGGCGATGGAGTCCTGCGGGGACACGATGATGTTGACGCCCGCCGCGATGGCCAGGCTGCTCTCCCCGGTCAACAGGCTCTGCCGGGCGGCGTGCACGGCCACCAGCGAGGAGGAGCACGCGGTGTCCAGCACCAGGCTCGGGCCGCGCAGGTCGAGCGCGTAGGAGACCCGGCCGGCGGTGACCGCCCGCAGGCGGCCGCCCACGGTGTCGCGGACTCCCGGGCCCTCCTCCGGGCGGCCGGACTCGCCGTACTCGGCGGTGGCCTGTCCGACGAAGACACCGGTGCGGGAACCAGCCAGGCCGGCCGGCGCGATTCCCGCCGATTCCAGTGCCTCCCATACGACGTGCAGCAGGATTCGTTGCTGGGGGTCCATGCTTCTGGCCTCGACCGGCGAAATCCCGAAGAATCCCGCGTCGAACGAGAACGCGTCGTCGAGGAAACCGCCGTCCCGGGACACGGTCTTTCCCGGGGAGGGTGACCGGCCGGCGTAATGGTCGTCGATGTTGAATCGGTCCTCGGGGATCCGGGAGACGGCCTGGGAGTTGGCCATCAGGAGATCCCAGAATTCCTCGGTGTTGTTGGCGCGAGGAAAACGGCACCCCATACCGACGACGGCAATGGGGGCGCCACCTGCGCACGGGAAGCGCTCCACGTACGTTCACCTTCGATCAGAGCCGATGAGAACAAACACGACCGCCTCGCCGTGGGAGGGCAGGGCGGGTTGAGGTGCGCGGTGCAAGTGCGATGCAAAGTTACACCGCCAACCAAGATTGACCAGAGGCTCATGACCGCGTCTCAAGACCTGTCTCAATACGCGAGACGGGCTGCGGTGTTTCGTTCCTACATGTCCCTGTTTTGCGGCCTCTGTACTGTGATCCAGATCACCGAGAACTTGTACTTGCGTCTTCTTATGCATGGAAGTCTACTCTTGTCTCTGCGTTTATGAATGATCAGCAGACCACGACGGGGGAGCGAGATGTCTGATGCGCCGTTAAGGTCCGGAGTCGTCGCGTACGCCGGTTACGGCACCGATCCCGTCGACGCGCTGCCCGACTGGTCGGACGCGCTCGCCGGGGTCGTCGACCTCTCGGCGCGCGAGCACCAGGTGTTCCTGATGCTCGGCGCCGGCCATTCCAACCGCAGCATCGCCACACGGCTCCGGGTGACCGAGCGCACCGTCAAGGCACATGTGGCCCAGGTCCTCAGCAAACTCCGGGTGGAATCCCGGCTGCAGGCTGGTCTCGTCGCACACGCCTACCGCGTCATGAACGAAAGTCCAATTCACAGCCCGCGGCACTCGGGATAGAAATGGTTCCCGGCGCACCACTCCGGATCGCGTCGGAGCGGCTGAGCCGTCCCCGAGGCGGCCAGGGGACTCATCATGCCCTCCTGGTCCGCCTGTTGCCGCGGCGTCACCCGTAGTACGCCGTCGGCAGAGTTCTCTTTCCCATTCCCTCGCGGAATTCCGCAGCCATTTCGGCCTGCGCTGCTGGAACGCACACTCCCCGGACAAGGAGATGACGCGTGTCCCTCACCGATGTCGAGATCAGGAGCGCCCGTTCGGACGGTGCTCCCGAACCCGCCGACCCCCGGGAAACCATGCGGGCCCTGCCCGGTTTCCTCCAGTACCCGCTCACCGTCCTCACCGGCAAACCGCTGGCCGAGCAGACCCGGCTGCCGTGGACCCCCACCTTCCACCTGGCGGCGGCGGCCTTCGCGATGCTCGCCGGCGCGGCCGTCTCCTCGGCCGCCTGGGCGCTCGGCGGCTGGTGGCTCCTCGCCCTGCTGCCCGGCTGGGCACTGACCCTGCACGGACTGCGCAACCTGCGCATGATGGTCTACCACCAGTGCTCGCACCGGAACATGTACCGGCGCAGGCGGCTGGACACCGCCATCGGACGGGCCATCTCCAGCCTGCTGGTCATCCAGAACTTCGAGCGCTACAGCCGTGAACACGTCAGCGACCACCACGCCGCCCATCACATGACGCTGCGCGACCCCACCGTCCAGGCGTTCCTCGTCAGCCTCGAACTGCGCCCCGGGATGACACGGGGCCAGATGTGGCGCCGGGTGACCGGCAAGCTGCTGTCCCCGCGCTTCCACCTCGCCTTCTCCGTCTCCCGGGTGCGCTCCTTCTGGAGCACCGCCGCGCGCAGCGAGAAGGCCACCGCCGTGACGCTCTACGCGGCCCTGGCCGCCGCCACCATCGCCACCGGCACCTGGCCCGCCCTGTTGCTCGCGTGGTTCGTCCCGCTGCTGCCCCTGTTCCAGGTCAGCAACACCCTGCGGCTGTGCGTCAAGCACACCTTCCCCGAGGCCGGCACCGAAGTCCGGCGCGGCCGCGACTACTTCGCGGGCCTGACCAACGCCATCTTCATCGGCGAGCCCGCGCCGTCCGCGGCGCTGCCGGCCGGTCGCCGCGCCCTCGCCTGGACCCGCTGGGCGCTGCGCATGCTCTTCGTGCACGCCCCGACCCGCTACCTCGTGCTCACCGGCGACACCGTGGTCCACGACTACCACCACCGCTACCCGTCCAGCCGGGACTGGGCCGACTACCTCTTCGCCCGCAAGCGGGACATCGAGTCGGGCCACAAGGGATGGCCGGAGTACCGCGAGGTGTGGGGCCTGGTCCCCGCCATCAACCACGTCTTCGACTCCCTGGCGGACGCCGACCCGGCCGAGTACGACATCGCCCGGCTCCCGCAGGTGAGCAAGCGCGAGCTCTTCGCAGCCTTCGACGACTGAGACGCGCACCGCGCCGGCCGACCGTCACCACCCCGGACAGCACCGCCGACCGGCTGCCACCCCGACCCGCACCGCCAGCCAACCGCCCCCCACCCCGGAGGAGTACCCATGCAGCAGCGGAAGATCATCTTGGGAGTGGCCGCGAGCGACGCCCACGCCGTGGCCAACCACCTGATCGCCCACGCCCTGCGCGGTATCGGATACACCGTCGTCAATCTCGGCACCTGCACCCCGGTCGAGGAGTTCGCGGAAGCCTGCCGTGAGCATCCCGATGCCGAGGCGGTGGTCATCGGCAGCCTCAACGGACATGTGCACGAGGACCTGCGCGATCTGGCCGCCGCCAAGGCCGAGGGCGCGATCCGGTGCCCCGTCGTCGTCGGCGGGAACCTGTCGGTCGGCAGCAGGAAGGACCCCTCCGCCCTGGAGCGGCTCTACCGGCTCGGCGTCGACCGCATCGTGAGCGACCCGGCCGCGCTGCCGGCCGTCCTCGACGAGCTGCGTGCCGCCCGCCCGGCGGCCGAGCCGCTGCTGGCCGTGTCATGAGCAGCAAGGTCGTCCTCCTCGGCGCGGACCGCGCCGGGGAGGCCCCCCACGGCGACCGGGCCCTGCCCTCCCTGGAGGAATCCGTCGCCTACGTCGCCGGCCTCGGCAAGCCCACCGCCGCCCAAGTCCTCCAGAACGCACGCGAGTCCGGCCGGGTGGCCATCCAGCCCCGGTGCGGCGTCGGCGGCCACGAGGAGATGAAGGCCCTGCTGCGGGACCTGGAGACCGAGGCGGCGCCTGACCTCCTCACCCTGACCATCGACTCCCACACCCGGCTCAAGCGGTTCGAGCAGGCCCTGCGCACCCTGAACCGCGACCCGAAGGACCTCAACGGCTACCCGCTGGTGACCCACGGCTGGCAGCGCGGCCGGGACCTGAACGAGTCCGTCGCCGCACCGCTGGAGATCCGCCACGGCTCGCCCGACGCCCGCGCCCTCTTCGACGTCTCGGTGGCCTCCGGGATCACCTCGTTCGAGGGCGGCGGCATCTCGTACAACCTGCCCTACTCCAAGGCCGTCCCGGTCGCGGAGTCCCTCGCCGCCTGGGAGGACGTGGACCGGGTCTGCGGCCGGCTCGCCGAACTCGGCCTGATCGTCGACCGGGAGCTGTTCGGCACGCTGACGGCCGTCCTGGTCCCGCCCTCGATCAGCCTCGCGATCAGCGTCGTGGAGGCCGTGCTCGCCGCCCGCGCCGGGGTGCGCTGCATCTCCGTCGCCTATCCGCAGAGCGGTCATCTGGTCCAGGACGTCGCCGCGCTGCGCACCATCCCGCTGCTGGCCCGCCGCTATCTGCCGCCCGGCGTCCAGGTCCACGCCGTCTTCCACGAGTTCATGGGCGTCTTCCCCAAGGGCCGCGCCCACGCCGAGGACCTCATCTTCTACGGTGCCCTCGTCGCCCGGCTCGGCGGCGCCTCCAAGCTGATCACCAAGACCTACCAGGAGGCGTACGGCATCCCCGACACCCGGGCCAACATCGAGGGCCTCAGGCTCGCCGCCCGCGCCAACTCCCCGCTGCTCGACTTCGTGGCGGTGGACGCGGACCGGGTCGCCGAGGAGCGGGAGTGGATCCTCGCCGAGGTGGCCGACATCGTCGAACCCCTGCTGGAGCAGGCGGACCTGAAGGCCGCCGTGGCGGACGCGCTGGAGCGCGGCACGCTGGACATCCCGTTCAGCGCGAGCCGTTACGCGAAGTCGGAGGTCATCCCGAAGCGGGACGCGGAGGGCGCGATCCGCTATCTGTCCGCCGGGTCGCTGCCGCTGTCCGAGCGCGCGTTGCGCCGTAACGACGCGTTGCTGCGACGAGACGCCCGAGCCGGCGGCGGTGCCATGGACCCCGGACTCCGCTCGCTCCTCGCCGATCTGACCGGAGACATCAACTACTTCCTCACCGTGTTCGGTGAGACCGACCGCGAGGGGACGTCGTGACCATCGCCGTGGAGCCCGCCGCACTTCAGCGCGAGCGGAGCCTCGAACAGACCCGGAGGCCCCAGCGGACCCGGACCCTGGACCGGGTGGTCATCCGGTTCGCGGGGGACTCGGGGGACGGGATGCAGCTGACGGGGGACCGCTTCACCTCGGAGACCGCCTCGTTCGGCAACG